>NZ_WJBJ01000026.1:0-106909 GCF_020804205.1 Methanosarcina sp. DH1
AATATATCAGGGTATCTCTTATCAAAGTCCGTAACGATAAACACAGGCTCTGATGCATCCAGATTTTTCTGTAAAAATCCCTTGATGGTTTCTGAACTCTTATCTTCAAAAAGTTCATCTGCTATCGTTCTTTGAGTTTTTGCATCCAGTAAAGTTAAACGGTATTTCTGACATCTTCCTTCTTTTGGATGTTGTTCGTCATAGTGCACCATATGTATATTTTCTGAAAATGGAACAGTTTTCTGTTCCATTTCTTCGTAGAATGCTCTTAAAATAGTGCTTTTTGATCTYGGATAGATGAAGTCCATTATATCAGAAATTCCATCGTATGAAACGTTATGGTATCTGAGTAACTGGAAGAAATCATTGAATGAATTAAAAAGTAAAGTCTTCAGATCTTCCCAAAAACTATGATCTTCTTCGTGTGTATTACCACAATTTGAGCATTTATATCGACCAATGTTGATTTCTCCAAGACCTTCTTTAGTATGAGGATTATAGCCATTATGAACCATTGGAGTACTACAAATTGAACAGACTGGAGGAATTTTTCTACGAAAAATTCCTCGTGTGGTATATTCATAATCGTTTCCAAAACAACCAAAAACGTCTAAGAGAGCAGGGAGCTCCGAAAAGTTATTAAGAGTAAGGTTTATAGTTACCATTGTTTTTGCCGTAACATCATTACATAATTATAGAATTATAATTTTGTGTAGTGATGTTACACTTACTTTTATCACTAGATTTTGGGACTGAGTCTAATTTATGGATTTTTAATTGTCTAAACGCCTTGTCGTGTGAACTTCTTTGCCTGAACTTCTTTGTCTGAACTTCTTTGTCTGAACTTTTTGTTGTCCACCTAGTTGCCTGAAATTTAAGTTGCCTGAAATTTAAGTTGCCTGAACTTTTAACTGCCTGAACTTTTAATTGCTTGAACTTTTAATTGCTTGAACTTTTAATTGCTTGAACTTTTAATTGCTTGAGCTATTAAGTTTACATACTTGATTTTAGACTTTGACACTATAAGCCTGCCTTCACGAACAAAAATTGAGAATTTGCTGGCATAAGAATGCTGGAAGAACTTCTTCTTGAAGCCTGGAAATGTTTATCGCATAAAAATTCCCTGTATCTAAAGAACGCTTTTAGATTAGCTTCCCTAAGAGAGAACATATAGAAAATTTCAGATCGGCTCTCTAAGAAGAACTTGAACAGAGGTTAACCTATGGTATCAGGAAAGGTCTCCAGGAAAATTGCCGCAAAAGAAGAACTACTTCTTATTCTCCCGAAAATAGACCGAGTTTTGGAGTCGGAACCAGCCGTGCTTCGAATTGGCGCCGAGCCTATAATGGTTATTGGAGATATTCACGGGGACCTTCAGGCCCTTGAATTCATAATAGAAAAAAGGCAAGAAATGAACTGTAAGAACATTCTTTTTCTTGGAGATTATGTGGATAGAGGACCTCAAGGTGTCGAAGTACTTACAAAGGTTTTTAGACTGAAGCTTGAAGAGCCTGAACACATATTCTTACTCAGGGGAAATCACGAAACTGTGGATATGAACCTCTACTACGGTTTTTTTGAGGAAATCGGTTTTGATCAGGGTTTTCTTTTAAGGGCCAGCCAGACATATGATAAAATGCCGATAGCAGCTGTACTTTCGGAGCATACATTTTGCGTACACGGCGGGATTAACGGAACCGGCAGCATTGATAGCATCAGGAAGGAAGAAGCCTTTGCTTTTTCTTATCTCTGGAACGATCCTTCAAAACGTCCCGGAATCACCGCTTCGACCCGGGGTTCGACTGTAAAAGAATTCGGGCCAGATATTGTTGATGGTTTTTTACAGACAAATAACCTGAAAAGGATTATAAGAGGCCACACAGCCCTTGAAAATGGGTACAAATGGTGGTTTGATGAGAAATTGCTCTCCCTTTTTTCCTGCCCTGACTATGTTGGACTGGGGAATGCGGCGGCTTTTGCGTTATTTGAAAAAGAAGAGATTAAACTTTTTGTCTTTGGAAAGCAGTATGAATGAAAGGAAGCTTACCAAAAAAAAGCTTACCAAAAAAAGCTTACCAAAAAAAAGCTTACCAAAAAACTCTACTGTAATTTGTTTTGAATATGTCAGCCCATATTCAAAGGATTAATAAAAAGTAAAAAAGAAAATGCCGGGTTGGATGTTATTTTGATCAGAATAAGTTAGGGAAAGATCAGACAAAATTCCAGACATTTTTTTAGTCCAGAATAATCCAGGTTTCGGTCATTTTGCTTCCGATATCCGGATCGAGCTGCATGGCCTTCGTATATTCCTTTTTGGCTTCGTCAAAGCGCCCCATCTTTCTCATAAGAAGGCCATAACTATAGTGAATCGGGGGATAATAGGGATTCAGGACAAGAGCCTGTTCATACTGGTTCTTAGCTTCGTCAAGGCGCCCGATCTCCGAAAGAAGGTTTCCATAACTGTAATGTCCTTCGGCACTCTCGGGGTCCAGACTGAGCGCTTTCTTGTATTCCATTTCAGCTTCGTATCTTCTCCCGAAGCGGGCCAGAAGATTTGCATAATTGGAATGGACTTTTGCATCGTTCTGGTCAAGGGCAAGAGCTTCCATGTATTGTGCTTCGGCTTCTGAAACCCTGCCTTCTCTTGCAAGGAGATTTCCGTATTTAAAAAGAGTTCTCCTGTGTCTCGGGTTAAGAGAAAGAGCTTGTCTGTATTCAACTTCGGCTTCTGAAGAACGCCCCAGAAAAGAAAGTAAAACTCCAAAATTGTGGTGGAGGCTTGGGTCTTCAGGGTCCAGTTCTATTGCAAGCCTGTATTCCTTTTCCGCGCCCCTGAGCCTTCCCAGCTCAAAGAGCATGTTTGCATACCCTCCTCTGGCAGGGACATAGTCAGGATCTGTCGTAAGCGCTCTTGAGTAGCACTCTTCAGCTTCCCTTACATACCCGTACTCGGTCAGGAGGTAAGCATATCCTGTATTTGCTTTTACATGTTCTGGAGAAGCTTCAAGTACAATTTTATATTCCTTCTCAGCCGCTTCTGTCCTTCCAAGTTCTAAAAGAAGTTCGGCATAGGCACACCTTACATCTCCATTTTCTGGATTTTCTTTTAGAGCCTCCAGATAGCTTGCTTCAGCCTCAAGGGAAAATCCCAGAATTTGCGCCGCAGTGCCCAGCGCAAAACAGGCTTCTTCACGGAGCTTTCCGGAAGCCTTTATGAAGCAGGCTTTTGCGAAAACATATTCTTCCATAACCATTTTCTGCTGCTTACAGGCATTCGAAAGGTCAAGCAAATCATAGGGGGAAAACGATTTTTCTTCCGCAAGATCCAGGGCAAAATCAATCGCAGAACACAGATTCTTCTGATCGGATCCTATAGTCCCAATTACTTTATATACAAAGTCATCAATTGCATCGAAGTCCATATATCCGGCACCTCAGAAAAACAAACACTTTTTAGGGGGATAGGCGAAACTATCTTTGTAACATCCGGAGTATATTTTACGTTTTATAGAATATATTAGTGCGCTAGTATTGCGTACAATCTTTAGTATAATATTATTTCATTAAATAGTGCGTTAGATCACGAACATAATATTATAGCAATCGTATAACAGCCTATCCCTTTTTATCGCTAAATAAAATAGTTGCTCTCTTAAAGCAACAGTGCTTTCCTGACAAAGAGAACTTTGCATGATAGAAATAGACCTGTTAAGGCAGGGAATACATGAAAAATAAATGGAAATATATAAAAATATAATAATTATTGTTTGGAATTGAAAAGAAAGTTCCAGTAGAAAAACTGAAAGGGAATGGAAGTAAATCGACTTTAAAAGAGAATAATTGAGAAATCAGGAAAATAGAATCTCAGAACGAAAAAAGCAGGAAAATGTAACATCAAAAAGGCAGGCCAAAGTTTAAAAGCATATTTTAACTATTACTAACATGTATTAAACGTTAATAAGTACTTAATCAGCAATAAAGATATAAATTTAAAATCCTGAAAATGATTAGCATGTTTTTTAAACTCTTCTCTATTTTCCTAATCATCCCCGTTATTGAGCTTTATCTGCTCATCAAGATCGGGGGAATGATCGGAGCCTTAAACACCGTGCTTATTATTCTGACAACCGCAAGCCTGGGCGCTTACCTTGCAAAATCCCAAGGTCTTCGCGTGCTTCGCGAGATCCAGGAATCAACAAGCAGAGGATATATGCCCGGAAACGAGCTCCTGCATGGGTTCTTTGTGTTAGTTGGAAGCTTTGCCCTTATAACTCCGGGTTTTCTGACCGATATAATAGGGCTCTCCATGCTCATACCGCAGATAAGAGGAATCTATGTGGAAATGGCAAAAGGGGTTATAAGAAAAAAGATACAGAACGGTCAGTGGCAGATGAGGATGTACACGGATTTCCGATGATCCCGGATACGTCATTTAAAATATCGGGAAAAATTGATTATAGTGTAATATTTTGCCCTGAAACCGGAATTTTTACTTAGAATTTTTACTTAATATCTGCACCCGAAAATGAAATTTTGCCTGTTTGAAATCTGCCATTTGCCATTCAAGTTATAAGCCCAAAGACATAAAGCAGCATGGGAACCAGGAAAACTGTAATTAAACCTGCGATTCCTATTGCAAGCCCGCTCATTGCCCCTTCGGTTTCTCCAAGTTCTATTGCCCTTGTTGTTCCAAGCGCATGGGATGCGGTGCCGATTGCGACACCAACTGCAACTTTATCTTTTATTCGGAAGCAGCGGCAGATAAACGGGCCCAAAATAGCACCTATAATTCCGGTAAATACGATTGCAGCTACTGTTATTGCAGGCAGGCCACCTATCTGTTTTGAGATTTCAATTCCTATAGGAGTAGTTACGGACTTGGGAGCAAGAGATCTGCTTATGGTATCGTCAAGCCCTAACAGGTTGGAAAGAGCAAGAATACTTGAGATCCCGGCTATGCAGCCTGCAATTATTCCTGCAAGAATAGGAAGTGCATTACTTTTCAATAGCTGGATCTTTTTATAGAGAGGTACTGCAAGAACCACAGTTGCAGGCCCCAGGAAGAAAGAAATATAATTTCCTCCAAGGTTGTAAGTCTCATAATTGATTCCAAAGAAGAGCAGGAAAACCATTACAAGTACAGAAGCCACAAGCAGAGGGTTAAGAATCGAAAGCTGGGTCTTTTTATATAATAGTGTGCCTACCTGGAAAGCTACTAAAGAGAGTAAGATCCCAAACAGAGGCATATTGACAAACTCATTCAAAAAATCGGTCTGCAATTTCAGATCACCTCCTCTCTTCTATTCTCACGGGCATGCACACTTTTTGTATTCCTTCCAGAGTCGTTATTATTAGCTTTATTGCCTATATTTTCTATTTGACAGGCCCTTTTTACCGGCTTTCTCCTGAAAAACCTTTGAACAAGTTCCACAGTAAGCCCTGTTACAGCCAGTATTATAAAGGTAGAAATAAGGGAAACTGCAAGAATATCAGTCATTTTTCCTTCAAGCAAGGCAAAACAGGTTATTAAGCTGGCACCTGCGGGAAGAAAGAAAAAAGCCATGTTCTCCAGTAAAAAATCACTTACTTTGTCTATCATATTGAGTTTAATTACACCTGTATACAGGCTAAAGAAAAGAATGAGCATTCCCAGGACATTGCCCGGAATTGGCAATCCTAAAGCTTTCTGTATCAGGTCGCCAAGGAAATAAATGATAAGAATAATTGAAAATTGTTTTAACAAGGTCGTTTTTCCCTCCCTGATCGAAATAGGACTACAAAATTCCTATATATAATTTTTTTGTCTAAAAAACCTTGTGTTTTCTGTCTCAACAAAATCTTGTGTTTTTTGTCTTCAGGTCGTCCAGCGTTATATGGTTTATATTGCCTGATTAAATATTCAATGACAAACACTTGCGTTTTTGTGCAAGGAACGCAAGTCAGCTTCAGTTGCACTGAGGATCGGAGCAAAAGGACCTAAAAACTACTTTACGTACATCTTGAGAATAATATCAACTAAACCACAAATGAAATTCTTCGAATAACAGGCACAAAGAAATGAAAGGACTTGAAAGAATTTTCATACTAATAATTTTCATGCTAATAATTTTCATGCTAAAATAAAGGACAAACTAACGGTTACAAATAGTAAAAAAGAAAAAGATCCAAATGAAAAAATAATATATTGAATATTATTGGACATTATTGGATATCATAAAATATAATTGAATATCATTGAACATTAACGTAGGAATGTGATCTAAATAAACGGACTGGAATACAATATTTCTAACCAGATGGTACTATTCTGAGTTAACAAACACCTGCTTCATCAGATTTCTCAGTGCATAAATGGTTGTGGAAACCTCTCAAAGCGAAATATATAAATAATATTATCGCTTTAGGAGTGTTCGCGATGAGGTGGGTAAAACGACCACATCCGATTGTATGAGCCGCTTTAACTCAGTTGGTAGAGTGTCTGGCTGTTAACCAGAATGTCGTAGGTTCGAGCCCTGCAAGCGGCGTAAATTTTTGCATTTCTTATTTCTTACACTATTCTTCCTAGAATAGATACAACATATGCAAAAACTTTATTATTTAAGCCATACTATAAGCTACTAATAGCGTCATAGAATCAATAAGGGCCTGTAGCTCAGTCAGGTTAGAGCGCTCGGCTCATAACCGAGCGGTCACCGGTTCAAATCCGGTCAGGCCCATAAACTATATATCCAAAGAATCTCTTGTATAAGAAGGTTCGAGAGTAAACTAATAACTTTCCTATCAAAAAGCCGCTTTAACTCAGTTGGTAGAGTGTCTGGCTGTTAACCAGAATGTCGTAGGTTCGAGCCCTGCAAGCGGCGTAAGACTCTTATGTTTTTAATTAAATTCAAATTATTATTCTCTCTGGCTGTTTTTGCTTTTTATCCATTGAAGTTAAAAATTTTTTTCTAAACTCGGCTTTAGATTTTATCTTATCTTCGCCTGCCTATTAATTAAATTTTAAATTTTCTGAGTCCAGTTCATAGTCAAATTCTTTTTTATAAATCACTTTGTGGAGTCCACATTTTCAGCAGAATATTAATAAATTCGACTCCTGAATAGACATGCGCCAATACTGAGCGGAAAAATTATAAATTTCCTGAGAGGGATAAGGTAGTAAGAAGAATTAGAGATAATACATAAATACACTTTAACAGTATTACTACCATCCAACTAATTACGATTCAATAAAACTGAGGTTTATACAATGGTTTCGATTAATAAAGAGGATGTAACCGTACCTCTGGATGTCCCTAAAGCAATGCGTGAAAATTACGTGAACAATTATATGGAGATGACCCGGGGAACCGGTAGATTAATGCTTTTTGCAGGCGACCAGAAAGTAGAGCATCTGAACGATGATTTTTATGGAGAAGGAGTCCCTGTGGATGATGCTGATCCCGAACACCTTTTCAGGATAGCGTCCCAGGCAAAAATCGGAGTTTTTGCAACCCAGCTCGGACTTATTGCCCGCTACGGCATGGACTATAGGGACTTGCCATATCTTGTAAAGGTAAACTCCAAGACCAATCTCGTTGAGACTGCACAGGCTGATCCTTTTAGCAACCTCTGGTATGACATTGACCAGGTCGTTGAGTTTAAGGAAAACAGTGGGCTCAACATCCTTGGCGTAGGATATACAATCTATCTTGGCAGCGAATTCGAAGCTGATATGCTTGTTCAGGCCGCTCAGGTAATTTACGATGCCCACCAGCATGGACTGTTATCCGTGCTCTGGATCTACCCACGCGGTGAAGCTGTAAAAGATGAAAAAGACCCACACCTTATTGCAGGAGCAACAGGAGTCGGAGCCTGCCTTGGTACGGACTTTGTAAAGGTCAATTACCCGAAAAAGGAAGGGGCAAAGTCTGCCGAGGTCTTTAAGGAAGCTATCAAAGCTGCAGGGCGCACTAAGGTCGTTTGCGCAGGCGGTTCCAGTGACGAAGCTGAAGCTTTCCTGAAAAAGCTCTATGACCAGATTCATGTTTCCGGAGCACAGGGAAATGCAACCGGAAGAAACATTCACCAGAAGCCTCTTGATGAAGCTGTCCGCATGTGTAATGCTGTCTATGCAATAACGGTTGAAGATGCAAGCGTCGCAGATGCCCTTAATATCTATAAGGGCAAATAATAATATCTGTAGAAGCCTGCAGAATATCAATACGAATTCTTAAGGCTGCATTGATTAATAGGTTGGGCATTAAAGGTCGTGAAAATATGCAAATTCCGGACCATAAAACAAAGATCGTCTGCACCATAGGCCCTGCTTCCTCTTCCGAGGAAATGATCAGGAAACTTGTGCTTGCTGGAATGAACGTGGCGAGGATCAATTTTTCCCACGGGAGTTTCGAAAGCCATGGCGAAGTAATCCGGAGAGTCCGCAAGGTTGCAGAGGAACTTGACAGGACAGTTGCGATTCTCGCCGACCTGCCAGGCCCTAAGATCCGTATAGGCAAACTGGAAAAAGAACCTATCGTGCTCCATAAAGGAAACCCTGTGACCCTTACGGTTGACGAGACTGCCGGAAATGATACACGCATTCCTGTAAGCTACAAGCAGCTTCCAGAAAGTGTGGCTCCAGGGAACCTTATTTACTTAAGCGACGGGTTTATCCAGCTTCGCTGCCTGGAAATTTCGGGAAAAGATGTGCGTTGTGAGGTCCTTATAGGGGGTCCACTCTATTCTCATAAAGGGCTAAATCTACCAGGGGCAAAGATCTTAGTTGATCCTATAACGGGAAGGGATCTGGAAATTCTTGATTTTGCCCTTCGCGAGGGGATCGACACTTTCAGCATTTCTTTTATAGAAAGTGCGGAAGATATTCGTAAGGTCCGGGATTTTGCTGCAGCTAAAGAAAAGTCTGTATATATTGTTGCTAAAATCGAACGCAGGCAGGCTGTTGAGAATATCCAGGAAATTCTAAAAGAAACCGATGCTCTCATGATTGCCAGAGGAGATCTTGGGGTCGAAATTCCTATCCAGGAAGTTCCTTCAGTCCAGAAGGAACTTATCTATAGCGCAAAACTTCTTGGAATTCCGGTAATTACAGCCACTCAAATGCTGGCCTCAATGACTGATAATATAAGGCCTACCCGCGCAGAAGCAACCGATGTTGCCAATGCAATCCTTGATGGCACGGATGCGGTCATGCTTTCGGAAGAGACGGCAGTTGGGAATTATCCTGTGGAAGCTGTTGAAATGATGGCAAAAATTGCAAAAACCACAGAAGACTGGCGTTCCAGGACAAAATGGGGACTTGACACTATTCTCAAGGGCATAACAGCAAGAGAGATGTCAGTGGATGAGGTAATAACCCTCCAGGTGCATGAAGCCCTGCAAAAACTGCCGGTTGCAGCCGTAATGACCCCAACCCGAAGCGGAGCAACACCCCGCAGGATCTCACGTTTTAAGCCTGATACCTGGATCCTTGCTTTCAGCCGCGTCCCGAGAACCTGCGGCTTCCTCTCTTTATCCTATGGTGTTTATCCCGTTGCTGTAAAAGAAAATATTGAAAGCTGGGAAAAAGAGACTACTGAGAAAGCCAAAGAACTTGGATTTGTTAAAAGCAGAGACATTGTTGTTTTCACCCAGGGTCCGTCTTCAGGAAAACCCGGAGGCACAAATATGCTTAAAATCCTCACCCTTGAGTGAAAAAGTCGGCATATCCATTCGTGGTAAGCAACCCCAGTTTAAACCCAATTCCAGATCTTAGATTCAGTACTCGGTTTTATGAGAAAAATATCAGGAAAAGTTCTTATCTTAACAAATCTCAAACAAGTATGTTTAAGTCGATATGTTTAGATATCAAGTACGTGATTTTTACTGTCAGAATGTTCAAGCCGATATGTTTAGATATCAGGTGCATGATTTCTATGGTCAAATGTTTAAGACAATATGTTTAGATATCAGGTGCATGATTTCTATGGTCAAATGTTTAAGACAATATGTTTAGATATCATATGCATGATTTCTACTGTCCGAAAAATTAACTTTATGTAATGAGGTTTCATTGATGAAACAAAAGGACCCAGTAACAAAAAACCAGAGATATCTGGCTGTTTTTTTGGCATTAACAATGCTTTTGTCAGCCGGTGCGATCTTCTTTTCAGGTAACTCAAATAAAGATAAGAGTGATAATGCTTCTTCTTCCGGAAATCTGGAGGAAAATAATACGATCGCTTTTTCTCAAATTCCTGGCAGACAGGTCCACCATGAATTCAACTCCATTGCCGACGGGTTAAACATGTCCCCTGAAGGGGTAGTAAGCGCTTCATACGTAGACCTTCAGAGAACGACAGGAACTCCATTTGAACAGTTCTTTGGGAATCAAACAATTATGTATTCTCTATATGGGGCAGACGTAACCAAACGCTATGGGGCACGTTATGCTGATGGTAATGGGTTCGAACTCCACCAGATTCCGGAGCGTAAAATGATAATGCCCTGGGGAGCAGTCCAGTACGATAACTACAGTCTCCTTGCAAGGACAAATAATACCTATGACATTTGGAATGTAGCCGGAAGCCCTGTGATCCTTGGTTCTCGCCAGAGCGTGCAAGATGTGATTGACGTGCTGCAAGGAAACGCAACTGCTTCAACCGAATACAATAGCCTCCTGAGCCAGGCGAATACTGAAGGAAGCCTCTACCAGGAATTGACCGTAAAGACGAATAATTCTACTCTTCCGGCCGATCAACGCTACATGGATATCAAAAAACTGGATGACGGCAGTTACAGTCAGACGTTCCTTTACCTTAATCCCGAATCCAACTTCACTGATGAGATTAAGGCTCTGCAGGCAAACTCCACCGAACGCGGAGTAACCTACAACGTAACTACCTCAGGAAACATTACCAAAATGATGATTACTTCCGACTTTAGAAGCT
Source organism: Methanosarcina sp. DH1 (assembly GCF_020804205.1). Lineage (NCBI taxonomy): Archaea > Methanobacteriati > Methanobacteriota > Methanomicrobia > Methanosarcinales > Methanosarcinaceae > Methanosarcina > Methanosarcina sp. DH1. The sequence goes on from NZ_WJBJ01000026.1 coordinate 10,926, forward strand.
TACTTAACGAAACAGAAATGCTTTCACAGTAAGCTCCTAAATTTTTTCTTTTTTAAATGTCCTTATATTCAAATGTTTTTAATTTGTTAGCATTTTGCATTTTCAATACTATTTTCCGGTGCCTTACCCCGTTTATGTTTAGATATTTCATCCTTAATGTTTCGGTTTGACATCCTTCTTTTATATCATGTTTACTATTTTTATTCCAGATTTTTATTTAATTTTCTTTTTGCTACTTCGGCTAAAAGAAGAATCATCTATTTCTACCTCCAGACCAATCTTCTAAATAGGGAGTGATATTATTGGGCTTTCTAGACAGCTTATTCAAAAAGAAAATTGAGGGCAAGACCGCAGAGGAATGGTACAGGCTTGCGACTAGCGAAACAGATCCCGAAAAAAAGATTGAGTATTTCGATAAGGTTCTGAAGCTGAAACCTGATTTTGCAGGAGTCTGGAACCTCAGAGGACTTGAATATGTAATTCTCGGAAGATACGAAGAAGCTATTGCCTCTTTTGATAAAGCCCTTGAGATACGGCCTGTCTACCCGGAAGCAAAGTACAATAAAGAAGATGCAGAAACCGAATTAAGAAAGAGGAGGATGCCCGAAGCAAAAGCAGGAGAAAGAGGAGGAGAATCAATTACAGAAGAGAAAGAAATGTAAAGGAAGTAACTTAATTTTAAAACAGCGAAGGAGATCCCCACTACTTTAGTGGTGGGATAAATCCGTCAACTGTAACAGATTACATTTACTGATGACGTTTTTAATCATATAAACTTGACAATAGAAATCTGTATTCTATTGTCAAGTTTTGTTATGGAAGCTGCAAATGCTACAAGAGCCGCTTGACTTTGCTATTGAACTCTGAGTCTGGGGTTCTGTAGAGAAATTCTACAGTAAAACTTGGAACGGTGTATGCAAGACACGACTAAATAGTCGCTCCTTTGTGCACCTATTCTTCTTTTCTTCGTTTTTCATACAACTTATTCTTTTCTCCGGTTTTTCATATAACTTATTCTTTTCTGCATATTTCCATCCAGATTATTTCTTTCCGCGGTTCAGCGCCTGGAGTCCAAGTTTTACGGGCCCTGGGAGTTTACCGCATTGCATGACTTTCATATGTTCAGGAGAAATGAGTTTGAAAGCTGCATTCATCAGAGTATCGGATTTCATAATCCCATCCATAAGCTTCCTTGCCTGTACCGACGTTTCCAGTGCCGGTCCGAACTGAGCTCTCCAGCGGCGGTCGTATTCTTCAAGCCGGCACATCCCGGCTGCAAACTCAGCTACAGTTTCTCCCGCTACTTTTCCCGCAATCATTGCAGGAGGAATTCCACCTCCGTTTGTTGCAAAAACATGGCCTGCTGCGTCCCCTACAATCAGTGTGTTTTCAGTTGCGGTTCTTTCAGGAGCGCCATTTACAGGGATAATTCCTGCAATAACGTTCATAATTATGCAGTTTTTCAGTTTTGGTCCTGCAAGCGGATGGTCCCTCATAAAACGGTGCAGGTACTCTTTTGCAGAGACACCTTTCTCAGCCATACCGCTTCGGATACCGATTCCAACATTTGCCCGGTCCTGGCCTTCGGGAAAAATCCATGCATAGCCACCGGGCACAAAATCCTTTCCGAAATACATTTCCAGGGAAGAAGGATCAATATCCACATTTTTGATCTGGTATTCAAGAGCAACCGATGTTTCCCTTGACTCGGGCTTAAGGGCAAGACCTTTTGATTTTGCTACAAGGGAATTGGGACCGTCAGCTCCGATAATCGCTTTTGCTTTAATTCTGTGTTTCCCAAAGATTCCTGAAGTTTCAACAGTTGTCCCCTCAATTTTTGTTACGCGGGTTTTAATCATCAGTTCCGCTCCTGTTTTTGCTGCCTGTTCGGCAAGGAACTGGTCATACCTGCGCCGGTCGAGGACTGTCCCCCTGACAGCGAACTCTTTTATATTACAGTTTGGAGTGACAATACGCTGAGTATCAATACGCTGCAGCACACAGGAATCAGGGTAGTTTTTCAGTGTGTCTGGAAGCCTGGCTTCACGGATCAGGGCCTGGACTTCCGAAGCATCAGGGAGGAAGCCAGCACACTGAATAGGGCTCCCTATTTCTCTTTTTTTATCAAGAAGAAGCACCGAGGCGCCTTTCTTTGCAGCATACATTGCGGCTGTAGAACCTGCAGGGCCTGCACCAACAACGATTACATCATAAGAGGCTTCAGGGATCATCAAAGGGTCTTCCTGTTATTCTTTTTAGCTCTGCAATTTACAGGGAATTGTTTATTAATTCTTTCCTGAAACTCACAAATAAAGTCAATTAGTTATAATAGATATCTCACTAAGGGAAAGATATAAATACAATTACATAGTACAACGGTTACCGGCTTCCTGTGCCGAAGAAAGAATTAAGGAGCAAGGAAAAAATGAGACAGATAGCAATTTACGGAAAAGGTGGAATAGGAAAGTCCACTACCACGCAAAATCTGACTGCGGCCCTTTCGACTATGGGCAATAAAATTTTGCTTGTAGGATGTGACCCAAAAGCAGATTCCACCAGAATGCTGCTTGGCGGCCTGAACCAGAAAACTGTACTTGATACACTTAGAAGTGAAGGAGATGAGGGAGTTGACCTTGAGACTGTCTTACAGCCGGGCTTTGGTGGCATAAAGTGTGTGGAATCCGGAGGGCCTGAACCGGGTGTCGGATGTGCAGGCAGGGGAATTATCACTTCAATCGGGCTACTCGAAAACCTTGGAGCATATACCGAGGACCTTGACTATGTATTCTACGACGTACTTGGTGACGTCGTATGCGGTGGATTTGCAATGCCTATCCGCGAAGGAAAAGCCAAAGAGATTTACATAGTTGCCAGTGGAGAACTGATGGCTATCTATGCTGCAAATAACATTTGTAAAGGACTTGCTAAGTTTGCCAAGGGTGGAGCCCGTCTGGGAGGCATCATCTGCAACAGCAGGAAGGTGGATGGAGAACGTGAACTCCTCGAAGCTTTCGCAAAGAAACTTGGAAGTCATTTAATTCACTTCGTGCCCAGGGACAACATTGTCCAGAGAGCAGAAATTAACAGGAAGACTGTAATTGACTTTGACCCCGAATCCGACCAGGCAAAAGAGTACCTGACCCTTGCCGAAAACGTCCAGAACAACAACAAACTTGTTGTCCCGACGCCGCTTCCAATGGAAGAATTAGAGGCCATGATGGTTGAATTCGGAATTGTTGAGATATGATGGTTGAGTTCGGAACTGTAAATCTATAATTATTGAGTGAAGAGGAGTTAAAAATTATGCAGATGATACGTGCAATCATCAGACCAGGAATGGAAACCAAAGTTATCGAGAGCCTTGAAAAAGAAGGTTGTATTTCTCTTACAAAAATGGAAGTCTTCGGAAGAGGGAAGCAGAAAGGGATCCATATAGCAGACATCAACTATGACGAACTGCAGAAGACCATGCTTCTGATGGTAGTAGAAGACGAACATAAAGACAGGGCTATACAGACTATAATGGAGTCCGCCAGGACCGGAAAATACGGAGATGGTAGGATCTTCGTAACCCCTGTGGAAGAAGCCTATACCATAAGGACTGGAAAACCAGGACTTTAAAGCCGGATTTTCGGAGGAAAATCCTATGAAAGAGATAACTGCGATAATCAGGATGAACAAAGCCCAGAGAACTAAAGATGTCCTGCTTGAATGCGGCTTTCCTTCTTTTACCGTAAGAAGGGTTATGGGCCGCGGAAAACAAAGAGGGCTTTGCCATGAATTCAATCCCCCTCTGCCAGATCCGGAAAAAGAAGCTGAGACCTGTATTCGCTTTATTCCAAAACGCATGTTCACAATCGTTGTGGATGACGAAGATGTAAGTGAAGTGGTCCAGAAAATCATAGAAGTTAACCAGACCGGAAATGCAGGAGATGGAAAGATTTTCGTTTCAGACGTTACTGAAGCAATCCGTATCCGGACTGGTGAAAGCGGAGAGGCGACTGTAAATAAGGAGCTGGTATAATGGGAGCAGAAATAGATTCCAAAATTGAAGAAGAACAAAAGCTTGTCGATGAAATGTTAAAAGTGCTCCCGGAAAAAGCTGCAAGGAACAGAAGAAAACACATAGTTGTTAGAGACTGTTGTACTGAACAGCATATAGATGCCAATGAAAAGGTAATTCCAGGCATCCTTACAAACCGCGGGTGTGCTTTTGCAGGCTCGAAAGGTGTGGTCTTCGGGCCAATCAAGGATATGGTGCACATCGTCCACGGTCCTATAGGTTGTGCATTCTATACCTGGGGGACCAGGCGAAACCTTGCAAAAGCAGAAGAAGGCGAAGACAACTTCAGTAATTACTGCGTATGCACAGACATGAAGGAAACTGACATCGTTTTTGGTGGTGAGAAAAAGCTCAAAAAAGCCATTGACGAGGTTGTAAAGATCTTCAAGCCTGAAGCAATAAGCATCTCTGCAACCTGTCCTGTAGGGCTTATCGGAGACGATATAGAAGCCGTTGCCGCGCAAGCTGAAAAAGATTATGGGATCAAGATTGTTCCTTCCAGATGTGAAGGATATAAAGGAGTTAGCCAGTCAGCAGGACACCACATTGCAAGCAATGTCCTGATGGAACACCTTATCGGAACCGAGAAACTTGAAGACCCAACACCCTTTGACATTAATGTCTTCGGGGAATACAATATAGGCGGAGACTTCTGGGAAATAAAGCCAATCCTTGAAAAAATAGGGTACAGAATTGTCTCAACCTTCACTGGAGATGGTTCATTTCATAAAATTGCGCAGGCTCACCAGGCAAAACTCAGCATTCTGCTCTGCCACCGTTCTATCAACTACACGAACCGCATGATGGAAGAAAAATACGGACTTCCCTGGCTGAAGGTCAATTACATAGGCACGAAGGGCACTGAAAAATCCCTTCGGAAAATGTCAGAGTACTTTGACGATCCGGAGCTTACAAGGAAAACTGAAGAAACCATTGCCGAAGAAAAGGCAAAGTATAAGGATGAAATCGATAGGTACAGAAAGAAACTCCAGGGAAAAACCGCCTTCATCTATGCCGGAGGTTCCAGAGCGGATCACTATACAGGCCTCTTTGAGGAACTTGGCATGAAAGTGATTGTTGCAGGCTACCAGTTTGCCCACAGAGATGACTACGAAGGCAGGCAGATCATACCACAGATCAAGGAGAATGCTCTTGGCTCAATTCTGGAGGACATACACTATGAAAGGGATGAAAGCATCGAACCTGCAGTCAGCCCGGAAAGGATTGAAGAACTGAAAAAGAAAATTGGACTCATGGAATATGAAGGTCTTTTCCCTGATACGAGAGACGGCACCGTTGTTGTCGATGATCTTAACCACCACGAGACGGAAGCTCTTGTAAAATCCCTTAAGCCAGATATTTTCTGCTCTGGAATCAAGGATAAGTACTGGGCTCAGAAACTTGGAGTCCCGTCAAGGCAGATCCATTCATACGATTACAGCGGAAGGTATACAGGCTTTTCCGGAGTTTTGAACTTTGCAAAGGACATTGATATGGCTTTGCACAGCCCTACCTGGAAGTTCATACACCCACCCTGGAAAGCTTCAGGAGTATACTGAGAGGCAAAAAACAAGAGGTGATAAAAATGCTTGACTATACCCCATGTGAAGAAATAACCAGAGAAGCAGTAACCATTAACCCTGCAAAAACCTGCCAGCCAATTGGCGCAGTCTATGCAGCTCTTGGTGTACACAACTGCATGCCACACAGTCACGGGTCCCAGGGATGCCTCTCTTACCTGCGTATGTGCTTAAGCAGGCACTACCGGGAAGCGGCACTGGCAACTACCAGCAGTTTCTCGGAAGGTACTGCCGTTTTCGGAGGCGCATCAAACCTCAAGGAAGCCCTCGTAAACCTGACTACAGTCTACAAACCTGAAGTAATCGCCATCCATACCACCTGCGTAGCTGAAACAATAGGTGACGACATAGGGGTCATCTTAGAAGACGTAAGTGCTGAAGAACTCATAGACCCTTCTATTAAGATCTGTGCAGCTTCTACCCCCAGTTACGTGGGCACCCATGTTACAGGCTATGACAACATGGTAAAGGCCTTTGTAACCACCTTTGCCAAAAAAAGCAAACCAAACGGGAAATTAAACCTCATCCCCGGTTTTGTAGAACCTGGGGACATACGGGAAATGAAACGCATATTCTCAATAATGGGAATTTCCAGCATTGTGTTTCCCGATACGACTGACGTCTTTGACGCTCCTCTGACCGGAGAACCCATGATGTATCCAAAAGGTGGGACTCCTATAGGTGACATAGAGGATTCCGCAAACTCAGTTGGGACAATTGCTCTCTGCAAAATGGCAGGAGGATCGGCTGCAAAGATACTTGAAAGCCGCTACAAAGTCCCGGCAAAAATAGGGCCTACTCCCATAGGGATCAGGAATACCGACCGTTTTGTAATGAATGCGGCAAAACTTGCTAATGTGGCAATTCCTCCCGAACTTGAAGATGAGAGGGGAAGGCTTGTGGATATGATGACGGATGCTCACCCGCACTACCACGGAAAAAGGGTAGCTATTTACGGGGACCCTGATATCCTTACAGGCCTGACCAGTCTTGTGATGGAAATGGGTATGGAACCTGCTGTAGTACTTACAGGAACCCAGAGTTCGGAGTTCGAAAAAGAGGTAGAAGAACTCATAGGTCCGGAGTACCCGGAGGCTGATGTAATTTCCGGAGGGGACATGTTTACCCTTCACCAGATCATCAAGAGAAAATCTGTGGATCTCCTTATCGGCAATACCTACGGGAAATTCATCTCAAGAGCAGAGGATGTTCCCCTGATCAGGGTAGGCTTCCCGATTATGGACAGGGCAAACCTGCACTACTTCCCGATCATGGGATACGCAGGAGCTGCAAGACTGGTAGAGCGTATAGGAAATACCCTCCTTGACAGGAAAGACAGGGATGCTCCAGACTGGCTACTTGAGACCATCGAGTAAACCCTTTTTCAAAAGGTTAATTGGATAACCACCGCTGCAAACCTGAAAACCATAGCAGAGGGGAGTGAAGGAAATGAAAGAGAAAATTGGAATAGTGGATACTCTCGAAGAAAGGAAGCCATATATTACCAGAAAACAGGAAAAGGGGCAGGAAATTCCCCTTGCCTGCGATAATAATTCTCTTGCTGGAGCTATCAGTCAGCGAGCCTGTGTTTATTCCGGGGCCAGGGTTGTCTTAAACCCTGTAACCGATGCTGTCCATCTTGTCCATGGCCCAATTGGCTGCGCAGGCTATACATGGGACATAAGAGGTGCAAAATCCAGCGGGATTGAAACGAACCGCACCAGCTTCAGCACGGATATGAAAGAGCTCGACGTGGTATTCGGAGGAGAGAAAAAACTCTCAAGCGCAATAGACGAACTTGTAGGGCTCTATCACCCTCCCGTTGTTTTTGTGTATTCCACATGCATAGTCGGAATTATAGGGGACGACCTTGAGTCCGTATGCAAAACTGCAAGCCAGAAGCACAACATTCCTGTAATTCCCGTAAAATCCGAAGGCTTCAAAGGCAACAAGTCTGACGGATACAAAGCTGCCTGTGACGCTTTAAAAAGGTTGATCAAAAGGCCTTCAGAAGAGGATATTAAGAAGAAAGGCCCAAGAGTTCCTGAAACCATAAAGCCAAAGATTAACATTTTAGGGGATTTTAACGTAGCCGGAGATGTCTGGCTCGTAAAGCCTCTCTTTGAGCAGATGGGAATTGAGGTTATAGTCTCACTGACAGGGGACTCAACCACAAAAGCCATATCGAGAGCAGCTGAAGCTGACCTTAACCTTGTCCAGTGCAGTGGGTCCATGACCTATCTTGCAAAATGGATGCAGGCGGAATATGGAATTCCCTATTTAAATGCAAGTTTCTTCGGAATTGAAGATATCTCCTTAGCCTTGCGGAGAACTGCGGATTATTTTGGTTCCGAAAAGATGAAAGAAAGGGCAGAACAAATCCTGGAAGCTGAAATAAACCATATAATGCCTGAAATTTCCAGAGTTCGGGAAAGGGTCAAAGGAAAGAAGGCCGCCATTTACATGGGAGGGCCTGCAAAAGCTCTCACGCTTATCAAAGGTTTTGACGAACTTGGTATGGAAGTCGTTATTATCGGGACTCAGACCGGGAAAAAAGAGGATTACGAGCAAATCAGTTATTCGGTAAGGGATGGAACAGTTATTGTTGACGATGCAAACCCCCTTGAACTTGCCGAACTGCTCATTAGACAGAAAGCGGACCTGATGGTTGCAGGCGTAAAGGAGAGATTTATTGCATACAAGTTGGGCATCGCTTTCTGTGACTTTAATCACGACAGGGTGGTGGAGTTCGAAGGTTTTGACGGCTTTGTAAACTTTGCGAGGGAAGTGGATGCTTCCATCAGCAGCCCTGTCTGGAAGGCCGTCAGGCAGCGGGAATTGATACCCGAAGCAATGGAATCAGAGAATAAATCAGGCAGAATAAAGAAAGCGGCAGTAGAAGAAAGGATTTCCAGAGAAAATTGCGCAAAAGAGTGTAAAGGCATGCTCCTGAAACCTGAATTTTTGCACCAGAAATCCGAGGCTGCAGTTGAGAGTCAGGTATGAGGAGGCATTGAGATGACGAAAAGAAACTATGCAACTGTGAACCCCTGTGTTATGTGCCAGCCCATGGGAAGTGCCCTTGCTTTCAAGGGAATTGAGAATACTATGGTTCTCTACCACGGTTCTCAGGGCTGCAGCACTTATATGCGTCTGCTTCTTGCCCACCACTTCAGGGAACCTGTGGATATTGCATCAAGCTCGCTCAGTGAAAAAGGAGCAGTATACGGAGGCCGGGAAAACCTGAAAAAGGGATTGAGAAATGTGATTAACAGGTACAACCCAAAAGTAATTGGAGTTGCTACTACCTGTCTGGCCGAAACAATTGGGGACGATGTACCTGCAATTATCCGTGAGTTTAAAGAAGAGGAAGGAATAGGAGACGACCCTGAGAAAGATATTATTATTATTCCGGTTTCCACTCCTAGCTATGGGGAAAGCCATGTAAGCGGGTACATAAAGGCTCTGGACGCAGTTGTCAGGAAATTTGCGGAAAAACCTGAGGAAGAAAGCGCCGTGAAAGTCCAGAATGAAAAACTTAACGTCATCCCTGTTGAAAGTCTCTCCCCTGCCGATGTACGCGAACTCAAAGAGATCTTTGAGGTTATGGCTGGCGATTATATTTTCCTGCCTGACATCTCCGAAACTTTCGATGCTCCACTAAGAGAAGACCTGCCGAAAATTTCACCGGGTGGTACCCCACTTTCCGAAATTGCTGATATGCCAAACAGTCAGGCAAGCCTGGGCCTGGGTATAGTTAGCAGAAACTTAGCAGTTAAATATCTGGAAGAATCACACGACGTGCCCGGGTATAGTGTTCCGATCCCAGTTGGGCTTTCAAATACTGACAGCTTCTTCACTGAACTGGTCAAAATTCTAGGCTGTCCGATTCCTGTAAAATATCTAAAAGAAAGGGGCAGGCTACTCGATGCTATGGTTGATGTGCACAAGTACCTGTATGGGGTAAAAGCCGCGGTTTATGGAGATCCTGATTTTGTATTTAGCCTAACTACCTTCATGCTGGAACTTGGGATGAACCCGGTTCTGATAGCTACAGGAAGTAAAAGCAAGGACTTTGAAGCAAAAATCAGGCAAACCGTTGAAAAAATAAACCCGGAACTCGAACCTGTGGTTCTGAATGGAATTGATTTTGACACTCTTAACGATGCAGTCAGCCAATGTAATCCGGAAATCCTGATCGGAAATTCCAACGGGAGATACATTGCAAAAGCCCGGGATATCCCTCTTGTAAGGGTCGGCCTGCCAATACATGACAGAGTCGGTGCACAGCGCATACTTACTGTAGGGTATAGAGGGGCTATGGAATTGCTGGACAGAATCACCAATGCGATTATGGAAGCTACCGATACTTTCACCGCACCTGTACCGGCGGAATTGGCAGCATATGCCGAAAAGAGAAGCGAAGAAGAATGTGCGGACGGAGTGCGATGAGTGGAAAAATCGGTGCTTATCTCGCCAAGAGTGAAATTTCTTCGTAATTTAAACTTTTTCATAATTTAAATTTATTCACCAATCTTAAGTGAGAGGTTAATCACAGAAAGCGTAGAAAACACAGAATAAAGAAAATAGGGGTATAATTCTTCCGTGCTTTTCGTGTCTTCTGTGGTATAGAGTAAATGCAAATACTTACGTTAAGGACTAAAATGCGAATACTTACGTTAAGGACTAAAATGCAAATACTTACGTTAAGGATTATGTTAAGGGATATAGTTATTGCAGCGGTTCTCTGCCTTAATATGTGCCTTTCTCGCAGTTTTCCTGTAGCGTGAACTACCACTAAGCTAAAGACTTAGTGGCTTCTTACCTCGTTTTTCAGATTATCAATAACCTGCAGATAAGAACAGATTTTCAAATTGGTTACAATCCTTCGAACACATCTTCATGATCTAAGTCTCTAGACTTCGAATATTAAATTTGATTAGATGACATTTTTTTCACCTGCTAGTTCAGGATTTTAGTCCAACAATCCATAATCTAGGGATCGTAGATCAGAATCTTAATCTATCTGATTTTATATATTCATCTAAGTTTATAGGATCAGTAAATTCTTAAAGTCAATGTTGAGAACTTAACTTCGGAAAAGTTTAGTTTATATATTTATGTTAAATATTGCCCTTTATTCGATTGTATGCTCAAATTATTTTTAAAACACGCTCTTGGAGGTTGTATTAAAATTCAAATCATTTCTACACTGGATAATGGGTAATATTAACTTTAAATTCAGATGTAAACTTTTTCGAAATTCAGGCATATATTGACCTTAATATATTTTATATGATTTACGTACTCGATGTATAAAATCAAAGACATTAGGCATAATGGTTTAAATTTACACTTTAGATATTTAACGATTTAACGCTACTGTTTTTTCAGTTCAAGTATGCAAGTCTTATCCTAATTATAGAACCAAATTTGATTTTAAGGCACAATCTAAGTTAAACAAGTTTAGGAGAATGCTCGAATGAAAAATTTAAAAACTCTTATGACAATATTTACCCTAACTCTTTTTTTTCTTGTGTTAAGTAGCTCTTCAGCTCTGGCGGCAAATATCGTAATTGACAAACAGGCTGGATCAGATGGACCAGGTTATTTTCATACACCTAATTACGCAAACGATTCAGCTTGCATTCAGACAGCACTGAATTACTCAAAAAGTGGAGATACAATAACTATCCAGAAAGGGGACTATTATCTCCCACAAGAAATATATCAGACAGGTAAAAGTCTGAACATAATAGGCAAGGGGAAAGTAACCCTCCACCTTCAAACTCCGGATAGAGGAATGGCTCAAGAAGTGAATAGAGAGATTTTTTTCAATGGATCAATTGTCGCAAATACAACTCTATCTGCTAACGCTAAAAAAGGTTCATCTAAAATTATATTAACTGATGCTTCCCAGGTTCGCAAGAACGACCTGGTTAAGATTTGGAAAAACGTTCAGTGGTGTCCTCTGGATTATCCCGATCAAATGACCGGTGAAATGTATGCTGTTAAAGGTGTAAATGGAAATGTCGTTACTTTAAATCAACCACTTCTTAGGGATTACAAATTGTCCGAGACCGTGCAGGTTGAAGTATACAGGCCTATTCGGATAAATATAAAAAATATAAGGATAGAGGATACAGGTAGTTCAACGATTCATCATGGCCTTGTTCTGCAATATTGCAAGGATAGTTCAGTCACAAATTCCTATCTCAATAATAGTGGATTTGGTGATCTTTGTCTATATTCCTGTTTTAATGTGAGTGTTAATAATAACGAAATTTACAATTCACTTCATGCTAACTGCGGATATGGTATAAATGTAGCTAGCGGTTCGGCTTTTGTAAATATAACCAGTAATCACATAGAGAATTGCAGGCATACTATAACAGGCAATTCAGATGAACGCAAATCTTTAGATAGAGACGTTTTTATCACCGATAACACTCTGATAGGGGCGGAGGTCACTGGTGCTAACGTAGTTGATGCTCATGCTGTTACTATTAATTTTGTCGTAACTGGAAATAAGATATACCCGCAACTTCTAAAACATTATGCATTTGCAGATGGCACTCAACAGTCCACTTTTTCTGATAATGAAATTTATGGTGGATATGGAGGAATATTTAAACGTGGCAGCTTAAATGATGGGGTTCACATTTACGAAAATAACACGTTTAATGGTATGTCAAGTGACATGTATAAGGGAGGAAATGGAATAGATAACAAGCTTATAATTAGAAATAATATTCAAAAGAAAGGGACGTATGGAATTGATTTTCCAAACAAAGGGAGTTTTAGGAACATAATAATAAGCAATAACACTTTTAAAGATCTTTCATATTTAGGAGTGTATCAGAAGTTCCTGATAAACGGGGTAAACTTAGATATTTCTAAAAATACTTTCTCAAATCTGGGAATGGAAGGAATATATATAGATGGGAATTCTTTCAAAAATGGTGCTGTAAAAATACAAAATAACACCTTAATAAATGTGGATACATCAAGGTCCGCTTCTGGAATCATAATAAAAAATATTCAAAATGCTGTAATTAGCGGAAACAAAATATTCAAAACCCCGGTTGCTGCCTTCTCTGCATCCCCAACCTCAGGAAAAGCACCATTAACAGTAAAATTTGCTGATAAGAGCGCAAATAGTCCCACCTCCTGGAAATGGAGTTTCGGAGATGGAACGTATTCGACAGCCCAGAATCCAACACACAAGTATACTAAAGCAGGAAAATACACGGTGAGTTTAACAGTAAAGAATGCTGCTGGTAGTAATACCGCAACAAAATCCAAGTACATAAATGTTGTAACTGTGACAAAACCTGTTGCTGCTTTTTCTGCATCTCCAACCACTGGAAAACATCCTTTGAATGTGAAGTTTACTGATAAGAGCACAGGATCACCCACTTCCTGGTACTGGAACTTTGGTGACAAAAGCACTTCAACTACCCATAATCCAACGCACAGGTATACTAAAGCAGGAAAATACACGGTGAGCTTAACGGTAAAGAATGCTGCTGGTAGTAACACCGTAAAAAAGACCAGTTATATTACAGTTAAGTAAGCCAACACTTAATTTGAAAAAATAAAAGGTCAAACTTGGAAGTGTGGGATTTATTATTTAAAAATTGGATAATGAAATTCCTAAAACTTCCACCATTTCCTTTTTGCCTCTTCCATTTCTGTAACTTAAGGAAGCAGCTTAATGTTTAACCTGCTATTAGGTTCCAGCCCCGAGCCACTAGGTATTATCGACTTTCTGGGCATAGCTCATTTTGGTTCAAGGGTCATATTGCGGGCTGGGTTGTAGTAATGGTAGGAGAGGAACCCCCCTCCCTGCTGCGCCAGGAAGATCTCTACCCTGGTGTAATTTACCCCGTAGGGATCCTGGAGTCCAGAAAGATCTGTTCCGATCAGCTCAGGCTGATAAGGTAAAGCCAGAGTCGTTCCTTTATAACCGGAGGCATGGATATAGGGACTATCGCGAACAAACGTTCCATTCTGGTTATTGAACTCTGCGATAGTGGCTTCCTTTCCACTCTCATTGGCATAGTTAATCGCTTCCCCTACGAAAGATTTCAGTCTCTCTCTTATCTGGGGGTCTGTTCCTACTTTTGCGATCGACGAATTCTCCGGAGGATTATAAATGCCGGCCCCGATGATCCAGTTATCATCTACCTTCATCACGTAGCTGAGTTAACCGGTAGTAGGTGGTCTTATAGTACAGGTTCATCTGGACTGGATGCATATAGACATAATCTACCCAGCCAGTTCCATTCTTTAGTGCTCCTTCTAAAATTTCATTACTGACATTGTGGTGTTGTTCTGGTCTGTGGATGCAGCTTAACTTTCCGGAAGACATCCGGCGGTTGGAAGCAATGTTCCAAGCAATACTGCAATAAGAATAAGATATGTGTAGCGTAGAGATAACGACATGAGAGGAGTCTAGTGCATCGATTCCAAAGTATGTCAAAAATGAATTTTTTGAAAACCACTGAAAGCACGGAAGACACGGAAATCAGTAGTAAAGGCGTGTTTCTTCCGTGCTTTCCGTGTTTTCCGTTGCTATAAAGTAAATGCAAATATTTATGATAAGGGCTATAGTTATTGCAGCGGTTCTCTACCTTAAAGTGCTATAATAGCTCTTACAGAAATTAATCCAAACACCAGGAAACCTATGATATAAAACACGGTTGTTTCTATAGTCGGTTTTTCAGTATTCTCTATTTTTATTTTCTCATCCTTAGAGACGGTTTTGCTCAACTTGTTTTTTAACCAATTTAACGTAAAAATGACTACTACCGCCATTCCTATAATCTCAGGAATAAAAGTACGTTCAAGACTAAAACCTTGTGATAAGTTAAGTGTAAAAGATTCTTTGAATAGCATCAATAAGAATGCGATCCCATTAGCAATGTTATCTTTCGGGAAACTCCACCCAATTAGAGGCCAGAATAAGGTTTGTGGAGTATTCCACATCTGATCTTCCATAAGATGGAAAAAAGAACCTGAAGCAAGGGTAATAATTACTATACTGTTTCTTTTCTCATAGAAATATAAACCTATTAGGAAGAGAGTAATAGAAAATAATAATGTATGACTTATCATGCGTCCATTTGAAATCGTTGATGCAAAGATAATCAGCCCTAATGGTTTATCTATCAAATCAGGCAGAAGAGCTCCAACAACAAGATACCTTCTGTCTATGATAGTCGCTAAACGTGGTGCAATATATGAGAATACAAAAAATATCCCAAGTGTAATACCAATATGTCCAAAGAGCAGCATGGTAACACAAAGAAATCCTAAATAAATATATAAAAATGTTCGCATTAAACAAAATTATTAGCGAATTATGATAAAAAGATTACAGATGATATTGAGATTCTGGGCAATGTCTCGAATTTGCTGTAAATTTGAAGCCACGTTTTTGTGTAATATGGAAAAAAAAATGGATATCTCGATATCGAATTTTTGATCCAATACCTTTTTGAGATTTGTGATTCTACAGAAAAATCGGCACACTGCCCACACTTTTTACAAAATTTATTTTCTATTTAGATTTTGTTTTTTTATCGTAGGGTTTCTTTTCGTATTGTAGGGTTTATTTTCTTATTGTATGGTTTGTTTTCGTATTGAAGTGTTTATTTTCTTCTCGTAGGGTTTATACTCTTCTCGTAGGGTTTATACTCTTCCTGCAGGATTTATTTCTTGTAGGAGTTATTCTCTTTTCACAGCCTTCATAATCGCTGCCCCTTCCTGGCTTTCAACCCCTACTGCGAAGCCAACATCTTCGAAAAGCTCTTGCCATCCGGCTTTCGATAGTTGAGGTCCGTGGTGGTGGTGTTCTGCAAGCGGCTCAACTGCGATTAACAGGCCGCCGTTTTTAAGCACTCTCTTTATCTCGAACAGGGCAAATTTGATGTCTTCGAGGTGGTGAAGCATTAAAAAGCAGGTAGCTACATCAATCGAGCCGGCTTCAAAAGGAAGGGCATAGGCGCTTCCGGTCCTGAATTTCACATTCGGCACGCCAAGGACATCGGCATTCATCTGCGACTGGCCTGTGAGAGAATCATGGAGATCAATTCCGTAAACTTTCGAGTCGGGATTGTTTCTTGCAAGCTCAATGGTAAGGCTTCCAAAGCCGCTTCCAATATCGAGGATCGTTTCTCCTTTTATGTCAGGAAGTACAGAAGGAAGCACTTTTGCCCGAACACGAGCCATGCGGTCTTCAGGAAATGTTGCTCTCTTTGCTTTTTCTGCATCTATTGTCATAAAAGGAAGGATAGCATAGACCTTTGACCCGTTGACTGCCATAAGTCCTCTTACGTAAATTCTGTCAGTTTCGGTTACGATACGTTCAACAACCGAAACTCCGGCATCCCTGCAAAAACGCATATTCCATTCTTCTCTTTTCTCAGGGAACCGGATATTCAGGGGAGTATGAACTATGATATAATGAGAATACTCCGGCTTGAAATAATCTGAAATGGATCCAGGTTCATTAAGGCAAATTTCACTAATGCTGTCTCTAAAAAGGGAAAGAATTTGCAGAGAAGTCTCATCAGCCTCGCTTTTTACAATTCCAATTTCTCCGAACATACCTCTAAATTTGCTTTCGCTAAATAAAAGCTCTCTGACAGAAATGTTTGAAAACAGAAAAAAGGACCTCATACCAGATACCCAGGCTTTCTATTTTAACATACAGCAACAGGATCGGAAATTAAAAAACAGATACTAGACCCTCTGATTGAAGAAAAAAGCCCCTTTCACTTTAGTGTTTTCTGTACATAACTGCTTAAATATTCAATACATAGATAGGTAAATTTAAATACCAAGAAATCGGATACAAGACACCTATTGGTGGTCGTGATGAAATATATAATTGCAATGATAAGGCCGGAAAGACTCGATGCAGTCAAAAGAGAGCTTCAGAAACTTGAGGTAAATAGACTGACAGTATCATCAGTCGCCGGTTATGGTGCGCAAAAGGGGCATTTAGAGATTTACAGGGCAACTGAACACGAAGCAAATCTTCTTGAAAAAGTGAAGATCGAAATTGCAGTAGAAGATCAGTTCCTGCAATCAGTTATTGAAGCAATAACTGTCGGAGCAAAAGGCACTGACGGTTACATCGGAAGCGGCAAGATATTTGTGCTTCCTTTAGAGAATGTAATACGGATTCGGACAAGCGAAACCGGACCAGACGCTCTATGAGGGGATTAACATGGCTATTGAAGCAGCAGACACTGTATGGGTACTAATCTCGTCTGCACTTGTATTGTTAATGCTTCCCGGACTTGCGCTGTTCTATGGAGGGCTTGTCCAGCGTAAAAACGTTCTGAGCAGCATGATGCACTCATTTGTTGCGATGGGCGTAATGGCTCTGGAATGGGTATTGATAGGTTACTCGCTTGCTTTTGCAGACGGCAACTGGTTTGTGGGTGGCCTTGGACATGCATTCCTGAAAGGGATAGATGTATACTCAGTAACCGGCACAATTCCGACTTATGCATATGTTGCATTTCAGGGAATGTTTGCAATAATTACACCTGCTCTGATTTCGGGTGCAATTGTAGGACGTGTGAAGTTTAAATCTTATATTGCATTTATTGCTCTCTGGGGAATTATCGTATATGCACCTGTTTGCCACTGGGTCTGGGGCGGCGGATTCCTAACAGGGAAAGCTCTGGACTTTGCGGGCGGCACAGTTGTGCATATAACTTCAGGTATTTCCTCACTTGCAATTCTTACATACCTTGGCAAGAGGCGTGGTTTTGGAGTAGATCCACTAAAGCCGCACAACGTTACTTTAACGCTTCTTGGAACCGGGCTTCTCTGGTTCGGATGGTTTGGGTTTAACGCAGGTTCTTCACTTGCTGCAAACGAGATCGCATCCCTTGCATTCATTACAACGCTTGTAGCTCCAGCTGCTGCGGGATTCGTCTGGATGGCCCTTGAATGGCGCCACTTAGGATATCCAACGGCCCTGGGATTTGCAACAGGGGTTCTGGCAGGACTTGTTGCAATAACTCCAAGTGCAGGCTTTGTTACGCCAATGGCAGCAATTCCTATAGGTGTGATCACAAGTTTCGTATGCTACAACGCTGTAGGACTCAAAGAAAGGCTTGGATATGATGACTCGCTGGATGCTTTTGGAGTACACGGCGTGGGTGGAATAGTAGGTGCACTTCTGGTAGGTGTATTTGCAAGTGTAGGAGGGACTGGCCTCCTTCTTGGGAATTCCAGCCAAATGTTAATCCAGCTTCAAGGAGTTGTTGTCACAATTGTTTATGCAGCTGCAGGTACCCTCCTTATTGGATTCATACTTAACAAGACTATAGGGCTTAAAGTCAGCGAAAGTGAAGAAAACATCGGACTTGACAAAACGCAGCATGGTGAAGTTGCATATAACATTTGAGCACAGACTTTGAGTACAGATTTTGAGTACAGGCAAAACTTTACTGTACTTTTTTAATTTTTCTGTGACCCTTGAACATTAGGAAAAATCGATACAAGCATACAATCAAGAGTAAGATCCCAAAGATGAAAGTATAAAGGAATGGCAAGACCAGAATCTGATTAACTTCCAGAATTCGTGATGTCTCTAAAAATTAAAGTAAAAGTGTGGCAAGAACAAGACCTGAATTCAAAAACGTGAATTTTTGAAGAAAAGTCAGTTTTATGGATGGAGAGGTGTTTCCATGAAACTGCCGTTTTCTTTTGTTATCATCAAAGATCGTTTTGTTATCATCCCAAACCGTTTTGTTATCATCAAAGATCGTTTTGTTATCATCCCAAATCGTTTTTTCTGAATATCTTGTTTTCTTGCTTTTCTTCAATGATAAATCCCGTCTTTAATCGTGATTTCTCTCATCATTACCTGAAAATTCAATTTCGTGTAATCTGAAATGGAAATTTATATGTACAAGAAACTAGGAAGAAGGTAAGATCTTTGAGATTTCCTAGTTATTGTATAAATATAGATGGGATGATAATATGTTAAATACTGGTTCGACAGGCTTTATGCTGCTTGCGACAAGTCTTGTGATGCTAATGACTCCTGGTCTGGCATTCTTCTACGGAGGACTTTCCTGTAAGCGGAATATTTTAGGAATTATGATGCAAAGCTTTGTTTCGATGGGATTGACGACTGTTTTATGGTTTCTCATCGGTTATTCCCTGTGCTTCAGCGGGGGAGAAGGTGCAATCATAGGAAACCTGGACAAAATGCTTTTACACGGGATTACCCCAACTACAATAATAAAAGATATGGGGTTCCCGGAAATTGTATTCGTAGCTTACCAGATGATGTTTGCAATTATAACCCCGGCTCTGATTACGGGAGCATTTGCAAACCGGGTTACTTTTAAGGCTTATCTTATTTTCCTTGTTCTCTGGCAGCTTTTTGTCTACTATCCTTTCGTTCACATGGTCTGGGGAGGCGGTCTGCTTGCACAGATGGGAGTTCTTGATTTCGCAGGCGGAATCGTTGTCCATGCTACAGCTGGCTTTGCAGCTCTTGCTTCGGTCTTTTACGTAGGCTCAAGAAAGTATAATAAAATAACAAAACCAAACAATGTTCCGTTAATGGCTATCGGAACTGCTCTTCTGTGGTTTGGATGGTACGGCTTTAACGCTGGAAGCGAACTCAATGTCGATGGGATTACCTCACTTGCGTTCCTGAACAGTGACATTGCAGCCTCTTTTGCAGCAATCACGTGGATGACAATGGAATGGTATAAGGAAGGAAAACCAAAATTCGTGGGGCTTATGACAGGAGCAGTTGCAGGCCTTGCAACAATTACTCCTGCAGCAGGTCTTGTTTCTTTGCCTGTGGCTGCACTAATGGGAATCCTCGGATCAGTTGTCTGTTACTTTGCTGTGCATCTTAAAAACAAGATGGAATGGGATGACGCTCTTGATGTATGGGGTGTCCATGGAATTGGAGGAGTTACAGGCACAATTCTACTTGGAGTCTTTGCCTCGGCGGCTATAAACCCGGTAGGAGCCAATGGACTGCTTTACGGCGGCACAGCATTCTTTATTAAAGAAGTTGTGGTTGTTGCAGCTACTTCAGTCTATGCATTTGTGTTTACCTACATTATGTTGATGTTAATAAACATAGTAACTCCGGTCAAGGTTACGGATGAAGAACAGCTTATAGGCCTGGATATTTCTATGCACGGAGAATGTGCCTACGACACTATTCACTGAGAAAAACAGGTTATTCAATTAACGAAAAAGTTAGGGGTCCTCTCTGACTCTTTTATCTTTTATCTTTTCCTTTTCCTTTTCACCCGTTCAGGATTATCCCCTTTTAACAGAAATCCTTAATCAGGGATTTTTCAAGTTGGAAATTAACAAATAAAGGTTCTGAAAGGAGAATATATATTAAAAACCAGATACCCGGATAGAACTTATTTTGAAATCGAGATTTTCATCGGTTGTTTTCTTTGAATAATTGTTTTTTATAAATATCTTCTTCGAAGAATTATTTTCTTTGAATGGCTTCTTCGAATAATTCTTTGAATATCTTCTTTGAATAATTGTTTTGTTTGAGTATTTTTTCCTGGAATAGTATTTTTCAGGTAACTATTCAGGGTATAGCTAGCGGCGCTCCTTTGAGCGCCGCAAGAATACCCTCTAAAACAGGTAAACCATTCTTTCTTATTGTGGAAATATATGCTCTAATTCTGCAGAAAGCTTCCGCTCCCCGTGTAGTTCTGAAAGTTCCTGATGTTTTCTGCTGTAGCTTCATCATCCTGACATCTCTTTCTGCTTGATTATTCTCAAACGGAACTTTCAAGTCGTTCAGGAATCTCAGAATTTTTTCTTTATGTTCTATAAACCTATCAAGCAGATTCCTTGCTTTGGTTTTTGGATGCACACCACGTTTTCCTTGTCTTTCAGGATTTAGAGAAGGTGGATTTTCTTCAATTCCTTTCGCGATTACAGCATTGAACCTTTTTTCTAATGCCTTAACTTGTTCAAAATCCAAATCTTTGACCTGCTCTTTGCACTCATCAGTGTACTTTTTCATTTCAGATAACAGCTCATTCATATCTTTAGCCCATTGCTGTTTATAATTCTCTTCAATTCCAGTAAGTTCTCTCTGGAGATGAGCATTACAAAGAGCATGATCACAATTATAACCGTTGTAAGGTTTCCATCCATCGTGAACTGCTACCCCTTTAAACTCTGGAAGAATTCCCATAGCATCAATAGCTTCTGAGCCTCTTTTTGGATGAGAAAAATAACATGTGTATTTGTCAGTAGAAGCTACATGAAGCCAATGTCTTTTTCCTTGAACTTTCATTCCAGTTTCATCACAATGGATAACAGGAGAAGATAGTAACTTTTCTCGAATTACGTTTTCAAATTCTTCAAGATTCTGGAAACATTCTCTTTCTGCTTCAATAATGGTAGCAGAACAGATTTTTATCCCCATTACATCATGAAACAATTCAGAAATCCTTTCGTAAGGAATGAAATGGTGATTTTTAAAGTAAATTGCCGAGGACAAAATATTAGGGCCATATTGAAATGGAGAATTTACCGAGTCTGGAAAGTCAGCTTTATTTAATCTTCCACAGAAAGGACAGATCTTAATCTGACTTTGATGTTCTGTAACAATAAGATTTACAGGGGGAATATCAAAAACCTGTCTTTTCTCATAAGCTTTAACTTCAACATTATTAAGATTATGTCCACATTCTTCGCAACAGTTCAAAGAATGCTCTATTACCTAATCAGGATTATCAACCATTTCGAGAGTTGTCCCGGGATGACCTTCTTGACCTCCAGGTTTCTTGCCACTCTGTTTACGGAGACTCTTTGGATTAGGTTTTCCTTTGGAAAAATAGTCACTAGAAGGAGGTTTACTGCTGTTTCGGCTGTTTTGATTTAAGCGAAATTCTAAAACTTGCAATCTTTCAGTAAGGTCTTTAATTTGAGATTCAAGACTTATAATATAAGCAATAACTTCAGGGTTTGAAGCACACAAAGCAAGAATCTCTTCACGTTTCATCAAGGAAGAAAATGGTTCATTTTATATCCAATTTTTCCTCGGAACGAGGAAAAATTGTGTAGCCTTAACAAGGCTACCTGAATAGTTACTTTTTCAGAACAGTATTTTTCTCAGAATATTTCTTTAAACAATTTTGGCTCTTCGCCATTCTCTGTGGATAAGATGATTTTCAATTCAAGAACACATTGGTTTTTATGAAGACATTAGGAAGATATCCACACAAAACAACGAAGATCACTATTTTTTCTCAGAACAGTTGTTTCCTTACCATTGATATAGCTAGAATCATCGAGAAAAACAATGTCATTATGAAAATGATCACAAACGCATGAGGATTATTCTCGAAAGGGACGTCAACATTCATTCCAAAAAAACTTGCAACCATTGTTGGGACTGATAGAACGATTGTGACTGAAGTCAGGAATTTCATGACAATGTTCAAGTTGTTGGAAATAACCGAGGCATATGCATCCATTGTTCCGGTCAGGATATTGCTATAAATATTTGCCATTTCAATCGCCTGCTTATTTTCTACAATAACATCTTCGAGAAGATCCGTATCGTCAGGATACATCTTAACAGGAGTGGACTTCAGGATTTTCTCAAGGACTATTTCATTACTTTTCAAAGATGTAGAAAAATATACAAGGCTTTTTTCAAGCTCAAGAAGCTGGATTAATTCTTTATTTTTTAAGGATTTATGCAATTTGGATTCGATCTTATCACTTGCTTTATCGATATGCCTGAGATATTGAAGATATAACTTTGAGTTTCTATACAGGATCTGTAAAAGAAAACGTGTTTTTTTGAACGTATAAAAGGATTTTATTCTCTGGTCGATAAAACTATTAATAACGTAGTTCTCCTGAAGAGATACCGTTACGATGTTTTTGTTGTTAATTATAATCCCAAGGGGAATTGTATAAAAAATTCCCCCCTCCTGCAGGTTAGCATTCGGTACAGGTATATCTATTAATACAACAGTACAACCTTCGTCAACCTCAATTCTGGAGCGTTCCTCTTCATCAAGTGCAGCTTTAAGATGTTCAGCAGGAATATTCAGGTATTTTGAAATTGAAAGAATTTCCTGCTCGTTTGGATTTACAAGATTAATCCATGCACCGTCTTCAACCTGGTCAAGAGTTGTCAGTCCGGAATCTGTCGATTTAAATATCTTAAGCATGGATGTTCCTCTCCCTGTTGGCAGTATAGAAGTTACATTCACTCAAAAATGAGAATAAGATTTACTGGGCTTCAAGCAGAACTCTTATCTATAAATATATTTTCATAATAAATATTTATGGCAGGTTCAAGTACTGTACTAAACTTTTTTTATCCTCTATACTTACTTGTCAACGAGGGATGTAAAACATTATCAGCACACCTGCAAGTGCGATCAATGCCCCTATTATTTCATATTTGTCGGGGTTTTTCTTGTCTATCAGAGCTCCCCATATCAGGGATGAAACAATGAAGATTCCTCCGTAGGCAGCATAAACCCTTCCGAAGTGTGCAGGCTGAAAAGTTGGAATTATCCCGTAGATTGCTAATGTCAGACCTCCAAGCAGCCCAAATACTGCCCTTTTATTCTCCCTCAACCAAAGCCAGACTAGATAGCCTCCTCCTATTTCAAAAAGTGCAGCCAGAAAAAACAGAACAAGAGATTCTACTGAGTCAATCACTTATTATCATCCCCTCTTGGCCAGTAGTAAATGATTGACACTCCAATAAGAATAACCAGGGAGCCTATAAGATCATAAGTATCTGGAGGAATTTTGTCGAAGATCCAGCCCCATAAAAGGGACATGACAACGAAAATGCCACCATAGGTTGCATATATTCTGTGGAAATAAGAGCGCTGAAAAGTAGGCACGACTCCATATAAAAATAAAATAACTGCTCCTGAAAGTGCGAAAATCAGTCCTCTGCCTTCACGCAGCCACATCCACATAAGGTATCCTCCTCCTATCTCGAAAATACCTGCAAGGATAAACAGGAGAATAGTATACATAAAGCACTTCTTTCTGGACATACCCTCGGATTCAATTCCAACCATGTTCTTCAAACATTACAAGAAATATATATAATACACTGATTTTGAATCGCTCCGGATTTAATTTAAATATTGATCGGGTTGGAATCTAATTCAAATTATTTTGAAATAGGTAATTTTATATAGGTTACTTCAAACATATTTGAAATAAATTTTGAGGTGAACACAATGAAAATCGAAAT
Source organism: Methanosarcina sp. DH1 (assembly GCF_020804205.1). Lineage (NCBI taxonomy): Archaea > Methanobacteriati > Methanobacteriota > Methanomicrobia > Methanosarcinales > Methanosarcinaceae > Methanosarcina > Methanosarcina sp. DH1. The sequence goes on from NZ_WJBJ01000026.1 coordinate 34,846, forward strand.
ACTCGGTACAGGATGTTCAAAATGCAACAAAACAAAAGAAATGGCAGAGAAAGCTGTAAAGGAAACAGGTGTAGATGCTGAAATTGTCAAGGTAGAGGATTTCGATAAAATTCTAGGATATGGAGTTATGGTCACTCCTGCTCTTGTAATTGACGGAGATGTTAAAGTCGCAGGTAAAGTTCCAAGCGTCGATGATATCAAAAAATGGATTAAAAAATAAATCTGTTGAAATGGACTGAAGCATTAACCCAGAACTAAAAAAATTAGAGTTGCTTTTAGATAAATCCAGGATTATAGTTACTTTTAGATAATTCCAGTATTATATTACTTTCAGATAATTCCAGTATTACATTACTTTCAGATAATTCCAGTACTAAAGTTACTTTCAGATAAATCCAGTACTAAAGTTACTTTCAGACAATTCCAGTATTAAAGTTACTTTCAGATAAATCCAGTATTAAAGTTACTTTCAGACAATTCCAGTATTAAAGTACTTTAAGATAAATCCAAGGTCAGTGTGAAAAACATGTCAGAAGAAACAAAATGTGCATGCGGCTCGGCAAATGTGGCAATTTTTCCATGTGTGGGAGCAGCAAATGTCGGTCAGCTCTCAAACAGAATCGCAATCGAACTTGAAAAGCAGGGTATAGGAAATCTTATGTGCACTGCCGGAATCGGTGCAAGAGCTCCGGGACTTATGAAATCTGCCGAAGCTTCTGATCGTATTATTGCAATTAACGGTTGTCCTGTAAACTGCGCCAGCAAGACCCTTGAACTTGCAGGGTTTAACGTTGATAGACATATCGTAATTTCCGAACTTGGGATCAAGAAAAGCAAGGAAAAAGATCTCAAAGACCAGGAAGTAGCAGATACTCTTGGAAAAGTCCTGGAAATCCTTCAATCTGAGTGATTTCCCATTTTAATCTTTTATCTTTTAATTTGAAGTCTTTCCCAATAACTCTGTAAAAGATCGCTCTGTACAAAATTGAGAACAGAAATTTAAGCTTGTTTAAAGGTTTTTTAACCTTTTTATGACTGGTTTCTACCACTAAAACTTATTGGTGTTAATTTAGATGTTAATTTAGGTGTTAATTTATCCATTTTAACCGGTTTTAATGGCCGATTTATCTTTCTTATTCAGGAAACAGAGCCAGCAGGGTTGGAGGGAGTTATAAAGTGAAGTAAAGTGAAAGTAAATTGCAATGTATCTGAAAATAGATTCATTTGCAGCAGTCGCATCTGTTACACGAAGAAAGAAGATTCTTGTTGCTGCTTTCCACTTCCCAGCATTCAAAACAGAGCTTTATTGTGCCAAGTTTCCTGTGCTTTACTCTAAGAAGTGAGGATTCATCCTTCCCGCAAATAGAGCATTTAGCCATACTTGAAATCCTCAATTAGTGTATTTACAATTAAACTTTGATAACGTTTGAGCTTTTAATTATTGTTTCGTGCCAGTATTGAATATTGGTGTGACAATGTCTCAATCTAATTTCACTCTAATTTCACTCTAATTTCACTCTAATTTCACTCTAATTTCACTCTAATTTCACTCTAATTCATATATTATATTTACTAAAGCGATAAATTTATGTCTTGAAATAGTTATATAAATATATATTGATATAATATCGATGTGTAAATTACAAAAAAAGTGTGAATCACTGGAAGAAGGAACCCAAAATGGTCGATATATTTTACCCTCTTCAATGGATTGCAGACAAAGTAACATACGAGGTTTTCGGGATTGCACCTGATACACGCCTTGCAGCGAGTGTTAACTTCGTTATTTATGATGTGATGAAAATTTTCTTGCTGCTTGGAGTAATGATTTTTTTCATTTCTTATCTAAGGACCTATATTACTCCTGAAAGAACCCGTAAAGTGCTTGGAAACAAAAAAGGGATTAAGTATCACTTTCTTGCGTCTCTTCTCGGAACAGTAACTCCTTTTTGCTCGTGTTCATCCGTTCCGATTTTTATTGGGTTTGTAGAGGCAGGCGTACCTCTTGGAATTACTTTTTCCTTCCTGATAACCTCGCCTCTTGTAAATGAAGCTGCAGTTGCTGCTCTCTGGGCAACGCTCGGTCTTAAAGCAACATTGATCTATATAATATCAGGAGTTATACTGGGAGTTCTTGGAGGTACTTTAATTGGCCTCCTTAAGCTGGAGAGGTACGTAGAGGACTTTGTTTATAAGATAAAAGTAGGACAGCAGAATGCAAAACCCGAAGAGTTGACGGTAAAGGAACGAGTAAATATTGCCTTTGAAAACGTAAAAGACATCGTAGGAAGGGTATGGATCTATGTAATCATAGGCGTTAGTATAGGAGGTATTTTCCACGGATATGCACCTGAGGGCATTTTAGAGAAATATGCAGGCAAAGACAACCTGCTTGCAGTGCCGATTGCCGTTCTGATTGGAGTTCCACTGTACTCAAATGTTATGGCAATGATTCCTATAGTAGAAAGCCTGATTGGAAAAGGTCTTCCCATAGGAACTTCTCTTGCGTTCCTCATGTCCGTTACAGCCGTTTCCCTGCCTGAAATGATTATCCTTAAAAAGGTGCTGAAAAAAGAGCTAATAGCAATCTTTGTCTCAATCGTAGCAATTTCAATAATCTTTACAGGATATCTATTCAATATACTGTTGTAATCAGTACTTAGGCTCCTTTCTTCCTATCTTTTTACTTTATTTGTTGATTTAGAAGCATTTCTGAAATAAGCTATCAAATTCTTCTCTATATTCGTAGTATAATAATACATTTATTACAGTGTAATTATCCCTCTCTATATTACATTGTAATGATCCATGTAGTACATTGTAATGATCCATGTAGTACATTGTAACTATCCATGTAGTACAGTGTAATTATCCATGTAGTACAGTTCAATATTCTCTTTCCGTACATAATGCAATTCATTTAAAAAACATATTAAAATTATTATAAAAAATATAAGAAAATTAATATATTAGAAATATCAAGATTAATATAAATAGAAAGTWAAAATCACTTTCTTTAAATATCACCTTGTTATATTAATTATTGTAATAATTTGATATTATTATTTATCGTTTATTTTGATGTTTTAATTTAAAACTGTGATTTTCACAGGCTATTCGATAAATGAGTTTCAGGAGCAATAAAAAAGTAAATTAAAATCAGTATGTTTAAATATAGCTTTGTTCATGCTAATTTATACTACTTAAGTAGTACTGGAACTCTTTGGTAGTATCTATTGGCACTCAATAATTTTCATAACGAGAATGTAAACAAGAAAAAAAACAATATTTGGGGGCTATTTTGTCCATTATTCTCGTTAGTAATATAAAAGTAAAAAGAAAATCACTATCTTTAAATATGCCTTTGTTATATTAAGAATTGGCAACATGTCGAATTTATATCGACATTATTCGCAGATTATTATTTCTTGTAATTTTGATATAAGAATACTATAATATTTGTGGAATATTAGTCCATATTCTTATATACTCAGGAATTGCGCAGTTGAACTGGGAAATCAATATACTAAGTCATTCGGGTATATAGAAAATAGGTTATAAAAACGTCCCAAATATTGGATTCTGTTTTTCAGCTGCATAAATTCTAGCATTATAAGTTGAGAATAACAGATCGGAGGATTAATAGATCGGAGGATACGCTGTATGATAGAAAACACCGTTATGCTATTAATTATAGTACCCCTACTGTTTTCGTTATTATTTGTAGCCCTTCCCAAATCGCTATACAAGTACTTGGCTTGGGCTTTTTTCATAATTGGAGTAGTTTTATCAGTTAGTTTGGTATTAGGCGGTACTGGAGTAGTTTCGGTTGAAGAACCAAATTTCGCAATGTTTGAAAACATTGTCCTTGTACTCGAAGTAGTAGTAATACTATTTATTCTTGCTATATCAGCAAAATATAAAAACTGGCCTACTCTTGGACTTGGAATAATTTCAGCAGGTTTATTTGCTTACACTTATGCAAATGTTCCAGGTGCTGAAAGTGCTTCTTTTAATATTGACCAATTGTCTCAGCTCATGATACTAATTGTGAATATAGTCGGTACAGCGATTATATTATTCGCAACTGGATACATGGATCAGTATGAAGAGCACAGACATCTTAATAGGCAAAGGATATTTTACTTTACAATGAGCTTCTTCTTGGCAGCCATGAATGGCCTGGTAATGTCTGACACATTAGGCTGGCTGTATCTTTTCTGGGAACTAACAACTCTGTGTTCATTCGTGTTGATCTCATATAACATGGATGAAGAAGGAATAAACAACGGTTTCAGGGCTCTGGCCTTAAACCTGGTCGGCGGAGTTGCTATGTCTGTAGGCATAATTCTGCTTGCAACTAAATATGATATAAGTTCCCTTTCCGGGATTGCAACTTACGCTGGAACTGATTCAGTAGCGCTGGCCGCTTTAGCACTTCCTGTTGCTTTACTCTGTATTGGAGGCTTTGCGAAATCTGCTCAGATGCCCTTCCATAGCTGGCTCTTAGGTGCAATGGTAGCTCCTACTCCTGTTTCTGCTTTACTGCACTCAAGCACGATGGTAAATGCAGGTGTGTTTTTAGTTGTCAAGCTTGTACCAGCTTATGCTAACACATCCCTTGGAACAGCTATTGCAGTTTACGGTAGCTTTACTTTCGTTATCTGCTCAGCTTTGGCCTTATCTCAAAGAAACGCTAAAAGAGTGCTTGCTTATTCAACTATTGCAAATTTAGGATTAATTATCGCAAGCGCCGGGATAGGCACACCTCTGGCTGTAGCTGCTTCGATGATGCTTATTCTGTTCCACGCTATATCAAAAGGTCTCTTATTCCTGTGCACTGGGGAAATTGAGCACACCATAGGAAGCAGAGATATAGAGGACATGTCAGGATTAATAAAGAAGGCTCCTCTTCTCACATCCATTGCAGCTCTGGGAATGGTGTCCATGCTGTTACCTCCTTTCGGAGTATTGCTCACAAAATGGGTATCAATGGAAGCTGCTTCAAACAACCCTGTTGTGATAGTATTCCTAGTACTTGGAAGTGCACTCACTACAGTTTATTACTCTAAGTGGCTTGGAACAATCTTATCATCCAGCATGGATAAAAATGCAGTTCCACATAAAAAACTGGAAACATATTTCCCACTATCAGTTCTTGGATTATCCATAATAGGTACAAGTATCTTTATATTTTCAATATATGATTACTTCATTAAACCCCAGGTCGCAATTCTACTCGGAAATGCTCCTAATGTTACAGGACAGGCTGGGCAATTTGCCTCTGAAATAGGGGCCTTTACTTACGCAGCAATATTCGCAGTGCTTGCTCTGGCTATTCTGATATATCTTGCTACCAAAAACATGTTTACTCCTCGTATGTCTAGCTACTATATGTGTGGAGAAAACAACCTTGAAAGGGACAGGTTAATGTTCAGAAATGGACTTTGCGGCTACGAAAAAAGCAGCGTTTCCAACATCTATCTCCAGAATATTTTTGGAGAAAGTAAACTTACAACATTTGGATATGCAATTTCCATAATTCTGATTGTAATTGCATTAGCAGGAGGAGTAGGATTATGAATGAGATTCTAACAATTATTCTTGTCTTAATTGTTGCTCCTATCATCGGCTGTTTAGCCTCAGGAGTAGACAGGAAAATCACTGCAAGACTGCAGGGTAGAGTAGGTCCTCCTCTTTTACAGCCATACTATGATGTTAAGAAGCTCCTCAGCAAAGACAACATGGTTGTAAATTCATCTCAAAACTTTTACGTAATCGTGTATCTCGTCTTTATCATTTTGAGTCTTTTTATGTTAGTTCTCAAACAAGACTTCCTGATGATAATATTCGTCTACACAGTAGCTTCGGTAGCTCTAATTGTAGGAGGAATGAGCACTGGTTCTCCGTACGCTAGAGTAGGAAGTTCAAGAGAAATAATGGCCATACTGTCCTATGAACCAGTTTTAATTTTATACGCTCTTGCAATCTACTTGCTTACCGGCACTTTCAAACTATCTGCACTGTTAGATGCGTCATCCCCTCTGCTAATGTATACGCCTCTTATATTCATAGCAATGATAGTTGTCCTAAATATAAAATTGAAAAAGTCTCCCTTTGACTACTCAACCTCTCACCATGGTCACCAGGAGCTGGTTAAAGGTATGACAACCGAATATGGAGGGCCAGGGTTTGCCACCATCGAGATTGCACACTTCTATGAATACGTGTTTTTAACAGGACTCATATTCTTATTCTGGGCATCAAACCCAATAATAGGCGTGCTTTTAGGCATCATTGCTTACTTGCTTATAATTGTTATAGATAACATTACTGCAAGAGTATACTGGCAGTGGATGCTCAAACTGAGCTGGACAGTCCTGCTAATAATTTCGATTGTGAACATAGCATTCCTGTACGTTAGCGGAGTCAAATTAGCTTAAAAAGAGGGACACTTATGAGTTTGGCAAAATCCCCATGGATCATACATGTAAACGTGAACAGTTGCAATGGCTGTGATATTGAAGTAGTGGCCTGTCTTACTCCTCTATATGATGCTGAAAGATTTGGTGTTTTAAACATCGGCACTCCCAAGCAAGCTGATATAATGGTGGTTACAGGCTCTGTGAATTACAAGAGTGTAAATGTGCTTAAAAACATTTACAACCAGATCCCTGATCCAAAAGTCGTTTTAGCTGTAGGCGCCTGTGCATCTACAGGTGGGATATTCCATGATTGCTATAATGTGATAGGTGGAGTAGACCAGGTCATACCTGTAGATGCATATGTTCCCGGATGCTGCCCAAGGCCTGAAGCCATACTTGACGGCGTAGTAGCAGCACTTTCAATACTTGAAGAAAAGAAGAAAGGGAATATCAAAGGAAAGGAAGTAAAATTGAAAGGAAACGAGGTGCCATCGAATGCTTGATAATGTGATTCCAAATATAACAGAAATTAAAAGCATGCCAGAAGTGCTAAAAGCTGTTGAGGGTTTGAAAAGTGATGGCTATCGATACGTTACTATGATATGCCTGAAAGCTAACGAAGGTCACGAGTTAATATACATCTTCGAGAAAGACAACAACCTAAAGCATCTGAGGTACTTTGTAAAACCAGGTGAGAAACCCAAGAGTGTGTCAGGCATTTACCTATGTGCACTTTTGATCGAGAACGAGTACCAGGATCTTTTCGGATTGACTTTCGAAGGTTTAGCAATTGACTACAAGGGCCACCTTTACTTAACGCCAAACAGTCCAAAAACTCCCTTGGCTTAAAGCAGTTTGAGAGGAGAATCACATGACAACCGTAATACCATTTGGTCCTCAGCATCCCGTTTTACCCGAGCCAGTTTCTTTAAAACTCGAGATTGACAACGAGGTTGTTGTTGGAGTACTTCCCTCACTGGGCTATGTACACAGAGGGCTTGAGAAATTCATAGACACAAAGGACTACAATCAAACGATGTACATTTGCGAAAGAATCTGTGGAATCTGCAGTGGCATCCATGGTATAACTTATTCAAGGGCAGTCGAGAAACTATTCGATGTTGAAGTCCCTGAAAGAGCTCAGTATTTAAGAGTAATAAATAGTGAACTCTGCAGAATTCACAGTCACCTTCTCTGGCTTGGCCTGTTCGCAGATGGTTTCGGATTTGAAAGTCTCTTTTATGAATGCTGGAAGTACAGAGAAGACGTATTGGATCTATTAGAGAGATTCACTGGAAACAGAGTTATACACTCGATGTCCAAAGTCGGAGGAGCTTCCAGAGATTTGACTAAAGAACAGATTGATCAGATCCTGAAGACTCTTGATGACCTGGAACCCAAAGTCAAAAATATAGAAAAGGTGTTTGTAAACAACTACACCGTAAAGAAAAGACTTGTGGGACTGGGTGTGATGTCAAAGCAGCTTGCATATGAGGCAGGAACTGCTGGGCCTACACTTAGAGGAAGCGGGAACGCTATTGACGTAAGAAATACAGAAGACTGGGATATATACAAGGATCTCGGTTTTAAGGCAGCCACCGCAAGTGAAGGAGATTGTTACGGCAGAACTAAAGTAAGGATAGATGAGATATACGAGGCTATCAAACTGGTAAGAAATGCTATCTCCAAGCTGCCTGAAGGTGAGATTGCAACACGTGTAAAGGGTTTCCCTACCGGTGAAGCGGTTATGAGATCAGAGCAGCCCAGAGGTGAAGTTGTATACTATGTGAAAGGCAATGGTACCAAAAACCTGGAGAGACTTAAAGTAAGGACACCTACCTTTGCAAACATACCTTCACTGTTACTTATGCTGCCAGGCGTCAAACTCGCTGATGTGCCTATAGTTGTACTTACTATAGACCCCTGCATTAGCTGCACTGAAAGATAAAAAGAAGGGTGATATTAATGGGCATGTTAAACCTTGTAATAGCAAATATTTCTCGTAAACCTGCTACCAGACTTTACCCCTTCGAGGTGAGGGCACCTTTTAAGGAGTTCAAAGGAAGAATTGTTTTTAACCCTGATAACTGTATTCTGTGCGGATTATGTCAAAAGAAATGTCCACCTGATGCAATAACAGTTACTAAGGCCAACAAAACATGGGAACTCAATGTGTTTAGATGCATTATGTGCACTGAATGCGTTAACGGCTGCCCTAAAGATTGTATATCAATCTCTAATGAAAGAGCAAAGACTGGTGCTAAGGAATTTATTAAGACAGTAGTTCCAATAGTAGACAAGCCAAAAGCTCCAAAAGAAGCAGCTTCAAAATAAGAACTAATTTTTAAATTAATTCTTTTTTGATACCGCTTTTTTAATTTTTTAAATATTATACCTGAAAAACAATATTGAATACTCTCCGGTCTAAATTTGGCAGTTAAGGGAATCCTTGAATAGGATTCCCAAAAGCCATTAGTCAGAAAAAACATTTTTCTCTTAATTTCTGTTTTTCTCTTGATTTCCCATTTTTCTCTTGATTTCCCATTTTTCTACTGATTGTTACTTTTCTCTCTTATTCTTGTTTTTCTGTTGACTACTGTATTTCGTCTGAATTTCAAGAATTTCTCTCGACCTTAGTTCCTATATCAGCTCATAAAAGGCTCTTCCATGCGTCTTTGGTTAAGTGAAAAATTGTGATAAACTGCGTCCATTCCCACAACTTTTGTTAAATATTTTAAGAACTTATGAGCTGGGACTGAGTATCAATTTCATGTAAAGAAGCGAAAATTTAAGGTCGGTTTCTAATGCAAAATAGATAACTTTCAGGCAAGAAACTTCCTTAACCGATGACCAATGAATTAGAAAACTTAGCTTCGTTTGTTTTCCTTAAAATGGTGGTTCTCGTTCCTGTCGGATCCAGGCCATAGGAATGTCTGCTTCCAGTTCTCCAGTTTTGCCTGAAATTCGCTTTTCAAGCCTGCCTTCAGGCCTGAAACCAAATTTCTGGTAAAGCTTTATGGCTTTTTGATTGCTTTCCTTTGTAATGAGTTCAATCCTGAGAATCTCGGGATGTTTTAATTCTATTTCCTGCAAGAGGGTTTGAAAGAGTAATGATCCTATTCCTTTATCCTGATAATCCGGGTGCACGGCTATTGTAAGGTCGCTGAAAAGATGCGAAAAAACCCTTATACCTGGGCTGCAGGTATGAACTTCCGCGATCAGGGCTTCAGGGTTTGAAGGGTCTTCAATTGTCAGAATAATTCCTGTCTCATGGCATCTCTCAATGAAATTTTGGACATAAGCTTCAGTGACCTCATCGGCGTGTCTTGCAATTCCACCCGAGCGGGCTGCAACAGTCTTATAAAGCACCATAATTTTATGCAGATCCGAAAGTTCGGCTCCTCTTACACTGTATTCCAGTTGCATTTTACCCATCACCCATATTTAAGAAAAAATCAACATGACAATATTAAAACATATCCTTATAAGTGCCAGACCTAAATTTCAGGGGTGGTAGGTAGTTCCAAATTTGTTGGAAGATGTTATGTGAGAACAAAAAAGAAAGCTTTTTCTGGAAAAAAAGTCGAAAATGAAAAAGCAGTAAAGGAGCTGATTGAGAAAGAAGTCCTGAGTTTAATCAGGACAAACTCTAAAGATATATGCTCTCCGTGAGTTACTCCCAAAGAAAATCCAGAAAACATATTATAGAGCCAGAAAAATTAGTTAAACGTTAAACTTTTATTCTTTTCTCTTAGATGTTAATAATGAAAAAGGCAAATATTAATCGGAGATGAGCTGGCTGATGAATGGAGTTCCTTTTTCCAATAAAGGGCCGGAAACTAATTTTGATAAACAATGGGCTTTTGAAATTGCTTACTTTACTCAGCATATAGGAACTGATCTCAGGAACCTCGGGGATCTTCTGGATGAAAGGGATTACGTTGAGTCCCGTTTCCTGGTTTCAGAAATGAAACAGAGAGCAGAGTACGAAAAAAATGTTCAGCCCGATTTCAGAACTTCGGATGGTCTTGTAAAAGCACGCAAGCTGTTCAATAGCTTTCTGGATGAGTGCGTTAACTTTGCCGAGCTTTTGAGAATCACAACAATACAGGAAGAAACCGGGTGTGAAGAAGTACTGGACAAACCCGAACAGATAAGGAATTCTATCGAGAGGCTGAACCTTCTTAAAGAAATGTTAACCGATGAGCTTTGTTTTCACGGCTGGTATTAATGAACAGACGAGATCTGAAAATTTTTCCGTCTTGTGATTACTACTTATATCTGCATTAGCCACTACTTTACCTGTATTGTAATTGAGACTTGTAATTGAGACTTGTAATGGATACTTGTAATGGATACTTGTAATGGATACTTGTAATTGAGACTTGTAATGGATACTTGTAATGGATACTTGTAATGGATACTTGTAATGGATACTTGTAATTGATACCTACAAACGGTTTTTCCTGAAAACCAATAGCATCTGGCTCTGGGGCCTCTTTGGTGATAGAAAGCTTTGGATGATAGAAAGCTTTATTATTGAAAACCTCATTAGAGGAGTTGCAAAGGGTTATATACAGGAATGGGTAACAGGGTACTACTTAAGTCAAAGGTTATCTAACTTAATCTTATTTAATCTAATAATTTCGTCTGCCTGTATCACAGGGAAGAACTCAAAAAAGCGTCCGGAACTTATCCAAGAAAATCGAATTTTTGCTGTATAAGTTTAATGTATCTCGGTTGTGAATTTCCCTGGTCCTTAGGCACCTTCTCGCATTCCCGGGGAATATCAACCATTTATACGACGTGTTTACCTGTTTTTAGCTGGTATCATGTACTGGTTTCAATAAATGGCCTCTTCCGCAAAGGATACTGCCGGGTATGCGGCAGAGCATGTAAGCAGCAGACCTGCAAATTGAGCGATCTGTAAAAAAATGTCAATATTAGAGTGAGTACATGGAAAAATTAGCAAAATTTAAGGCATTAGGGCTGTCAGACAGTATGTTAAAAGCCCTTAAAAAGAAAGGGTTTGAAGAACCGACCCCAATTCAGGAAAAAGTCATCCCGCTTTTTTTGAAAGGAGAATGTGATATCATAGGGCAGGCTCAGACCGGAACCGGAAAAACAACGGCTTTCGGAGCCCCCATTATAGAAAAAATTTCGGAGAAATCAGGAAAGGTGCAGGCGATAGTCCTGACCCCGACTCGAGAACTGGCAATCCAGGTTTCAGAAGAACTCAATTCCCTTAAAGGGGACAAAAAGCTGCATATCGTCCCGATTTATGGGGGACAGTCCATGACCCAGCAACTCAGAGTGCTGAAAAGCGGAGTTGATATTGTCGTGGGAACCCCAGGAAGAGTAATCGATCACCTTGAGCGGAAGAGCTTGAACCTTGAGGACATCGCGTACTTCGTACTGGACGAAGCTGATGAAATGCTCAATATGGGCTTCATTGACGATATTAAGGAAATCTTAAAGGCAACCGGGCCTGATAAGCGAATGCTTTTCTTCTCCGCTACAATGCCAAAGCCAATCCTTGGAATCATCAAGAAATACATGAAGAACTATGAGCATGTTGCCATTGAGAAAGAAGACCTTGATGTAAACCTGACCGAGCAGATTTATTTTGAAGTCAAGGAAAGCGACAAATTTGAAGCCCTGTGCAGGATTATCGATATTGAAGACGAGTTCTACGGGCTTGTGTTCTGCAGAACAAAAACCGATACCGCCCAACTTGCTCAGAAGCTTGGAGACCGGGGATATGCAGCCGATGCCCTGCACGGCGACCTTTCCCAGAATGAAAGGGAAAAGATACTGAACAGGTTCAGAAAGCAAAAAATAAACATCCTCGCAGCAACCGACGTTGCAGCTAGAGGTATCGATATTCTGGACCTGACCCACGTAATCAATTATTCCCTTCCGCAGGACCCTGAATCCTACGTACACAGGATAGGAAGGACCGGTAGGGCAGGAAAGCAGGGAACTGCAATCACTTTCGTTACATCAACGGAATACAGGCGGCTCACCTACATAAAAAAGACTTCAAAGTCAGAAATGAAGAAAGGCCGAATTCCTGAAATAAAAGATGTAATAAAAGCCAAAAGAGCAAGAGTAAAAGCCGAACTCGAGGAGACTATAAAAACCGAAGAGTACGGCGACTGCCTTGAAATGAGTGAAAAGCTCCTTGAAGAATACCCGGCTGAAAAGATCCTGGCTGCCCTCCTGAAGTACTCTTTCAAAGAGATGTTCGATGAAAGCATGTACACAGAGATCTCCGGAAGTTCATATGTTGACCGGAAAGGTAAAACCAGGCTTTTCATCGCAATGGGGAAAGCTGATGGCATGACCCCTGAGAAGCTATGTGAGTTTATGCAGGAAGAAACCGGAGAAAACGATCTTAAAATAAGGGATGCGGAAATTTTCCCACACTTCTCCTTCGTAACTGTACCTTTTGCTCAGGCTTCAGCCCTGCTTGAAATCTTCAAAGACAAAAAGAGAGGTCGAAAACCCTTTATAGAGCTTGCCCAGAAATCAAAGGGAAGAAGCTCAAAAAGTGCTGGTGAGTCTCGCGGTGACACTCGCAACGGCTCTCGGGGTTATTCTCCAAATGACTCCTGGAATGGTTCTCGCAGTGACTCTCGCAGTGACTCTCGCAATACGAACAGCAAAAGTTATACAAGAGATACACGAACTACGAAGAAAAAATATTCTTCGTATTAATTACATTTCTTTTTAAAGAGTTCAGGGGATACAAAGTTTCAGAAATTTCTACAAATTCTGAGAAATTCTGAGATCATAATTTTACCCCTAATCCTTTATTCAAACTTCGGATTTTTTACTCAGGCTTTTTAGTTTATTTTTCAGGTTTACGTTGAAATCAAAATTAATAGATGAATCTTGCGTAGGCTGAATAACTACTGATATTCTTAGGAGTAGAATTCTTATTTTCCCAAAAAGGTCTTTATTCCTATTAAAATAACAAATATACCAAAAGCCTTTCTCAACACATCCATAGGGAGCATATTTGCGAATTGTGCTCCGAATTTAGCACCAATAACCATAGCAATACAAATGATTATACCCGCATATAAATCGGTGTTTCCCCTTTTATAGTATTCAAGAAATGCAAGTATGCCAACAGGCGGAAGCAGTGCGACCAGAGAAGTTCCCTGGGCTTTTATTTGAGAAAATCCCTGTAAAACAACCAGTGCAGGAATAATTATAACCCCACCACCGATCCCGAATAGCCCACTTAAAATACCTGCTGCAGCACCAATCAGTAAATAAATTATTAAATCTTCCATAAAGTTTTACCGCCAAAATATGTTTCCAATGAATCTTCGATGTGTTCTGTTTTTCGTCACAAAAACAGACGCTGAATGAATATTAATATCATTTCATTAATAAAAAAATTATCTTGTTTATCAATAAGGTGGAGTTCATCAGCTAACTGGGGTGATTTTAAATCCTGTAATAGAAAAATCAGAAATGAATAAGGAGAATAAGAATTAGATAATCAGTTATTTGATGCAATAAAAGCCAGCCTGCATGTAAGAGTACCAGAATAACTCCACAGTTCTGAACCCTGTTTCTCTCAGGAGTTCCAGGTGTTCTTCAATAGTTATTGGAAAATATTCGGTATCAAAACGCTTCAGGTGCTCCTTAGTTTCTTCCTCAGTCCTGCCGTGAGTTAACTGGAAATTTTGCCAGTATCTTTTTCCTGCAAGAATTCCCTCTTCGGTTAACGGTCTTATATTCTCGAAGGTAATGTAAACTCCGCCTTCTTTTAGAAGATTGTAACACATATCAGTGGCTCTTGCTCTTCCTTCGCGGTTAAGATAGTGATGACACTGTATAGCAGTTATAATGTCCGGTTTTTCCTCTATCTCCTGAGAGAATTCCTGAGTAGAAGATGCTTTCAGAAATTCCAGCCGGTTAGCAGGGCAAGATGATAGTTTTTTCCTTGCCTGATTTAGCATACCTTCTGAGGGGTCAAGCAAAAGAAACTTTGTAGTCGGAAATTCCTCAATTGCCTTATTAACCAGAGATCCAGTTCCGCACCCGGTATCCAGCCAGATTTTTGGGATTAATGGCATGGATTTGACGAAATTGATAGTTTCCTGATGAAAACAGGAGTAATAAGGAAGAACGCCGGAAATCCGGGAATCAAAGTCCTCAGGAAGATGAGGAGTGGCATTTTGTGCAGGTTTTGCAGGAGTCATAGGAGTCATATTACCAGGGTCCTTTTTATTTGTTATCGAGTTGAAAAGTTATTACCTTTTCTCGGAAATGAGGGTAATTAATTGTTTTCCTTAAAAATCACTAATTTTTCATCCAGACATCTTTAAAGAATAGAAAGAAGAAGTAAAGCCAAAAAAAGTCGAAGGTTTCGCAAAGCTAATATTAAGAAACTTCTGACAAGATATACTGGAGATTCTTTTTTATATTTCCTATGAAATTATAACTCCTAATTATTTCAAATTATTATGAAATAAGTAAATATTTATATTTTTAGATATTATTACTTTAAGACTATATTGTTTTATTAAACCAGTTATTAATTCTTATTTGTTTTTCCTGAAAGTGAATCAGGAAAAGAAAGATTTGTCAAAAGACACTTCCTGAAAAAGAAAAAAGGAGCCATTCTCAATATGCATTACAGTCTGGGGATTGATGCCGGAGGCACTTATACTGATGCGGTGCTTGTAAGGGATTCGGATGGAGAGATTATAGACTCAAATAAAGCGCTTACTACCTATCCCGACCCCTTTGAAGGCATTAAAAACGTAATTGATGGGCTCAATCCTGAATATTTAGAAAACGTAAAGCTGGTTTCGGTCTCAACGACCCTTTCCACCAATACCATCCTTGAAGGCACAGGTTTTCCTGTAGCCCTTATCCTTATAGGTGACCACCCGGTTGATAAAGAGTTACCGGCCGAACATGTGCTTTTTGCTGCCGGTGGGCATAACCATAATGGAGAAGAGATCACTGCCCTTGATCTTAAAGCTATAGAGGAATTTGTTTTGCAGGTCAAGGATAAGGTTTCAGCTTTTGCAATCTCTTCTTACTTCAGCACAAGAAATCCTGAACACGAAATAAGGGCCAGAGACCTGATTCTTGAACTTACGGGTCTGCCTGCGGTTTGCGGACATGAACTTTCCCAGGAACTGGGAGCTTACGAAAGGGCGGTGACGGCTTTTCTCAATGCCCAGCTCATCCCTATCACAAGACAGTTCGTGAAGTCCGTTATTTCAGAGATCACGAAACGCAGGATTAACGCACGGCTCCTTATGCTCAAATGCGATGGCTCGGTAGTGGGGATAAGAGATGCGCTGAAAAAACCCATTGAAACTATCTTTTCAGGCCCTGCAGCAAGTCTTGTAGGGGCGTCTTTCCTTTCAGGGCTCAAGACCTGTGAGGTTGTGGACGTAGGAGGCACAAGCACGGATATCTCCTCAATCTGTATGGGTGTTCCCGACCTTAGCGATGAAGGAGCCGTCGTCGGAGGCTGGAAAACCCGCGTCCGGGCAATCAGAATGGAGACAACAGCTACAGGAGGGGATAGTCATATCTGGACCGTTAACAAGGAACTCTTCCTTGGGCCCAGGCGAGTCATCCCACTGGCAGTAGCTGCAGTAAAATACCCGAGCTTTTTGAATAACCTCAAAAGAACGCCCATGCCTTTCAGAGAAGATCTGGGAGAGAACATTCAGCCCACAAAATTTTTTGTAAGATCCGGTTATCAGGCCGGAGAATTAAGCAGGACTGAAGCTGAGGTAATGAAGGTCATAGGGGAAGAACCCGTATCGGTACCTGAAATCAATGTCCTTCTCCAAAAAGACGTATATCCTCAGACGTTAGATTCCCTTATCAGAAAACGCCTCGTCCAGGCAATCGGTTTCACGCCTACCGACGCTCTGCATGTACTTGGGGAATACACTGAATGGGATGTTGATGCCTCACAGATAGGCGCAGAAAAGATTGCGAGACTCATGCATATGACCCCAGGAGAGTTCTGTACTGCCGTAAAAAAGCGAGTTGCAAGGAGCATGGCACTTCATTTGCTGTCTTATATCCTGTCAGATGTTCCATACGCATCCATTGAGAAGATCCTGGACGGAAACTATCCTGCTAAATTCAAGCTGGACATTCCGGTTGTACTGCTTGGAGGACCTGTCCGGGCATATAGGGAAGAGCTAAAGGAAATCATTGATGCAGAAATCATTGTTCCACAACATGCCGAGGTAGGAAACGCAGTCGGAGCTCTTGTGGGAAAAGGTATCAAAAGAGTTGAAATCCTGATACGGCCAGCAAGCCTCATGTCTCCAGATAAGGATTTCCTGGTCTTTGCCCCGGGCAGCAGGCTGAAATTTGATACGTACTCAGAAGCCCTTGATACTGCAACCAAACTTGGGAAAAAGCTTGCTATGGATTACATGCAAGACTGCGGCCTTAGCGGAAGCCAGATTGAAATTTCCGTTGAGAAAAAGACAATCTCTCCTGATGGCTGGAACCATCCACCTATGGAAACCAATTTACTGGTAATGGGAATAGGAATACGTGGGTTGCATTTAGAGGGATAAAATAAGAGAGGGATAAAATAAGGAATCTAAAGGGAAAAACGAGGGATAAAAGAAGGATAAAATAAGGAATCTAAAGGGGAAAACAAAGAGCAAAATTTTAAGAATGAATAGAAAAAAGCCAAAATAGAGTGAATGAAGTGAGAAGTGGAAGATATGAGAATCTTGCTGATTGCCGACATCCATGCAAATTATGAAGCTTTAGAGACTGTTCTGGAAATTCCTCATGATAGAGTCATCTGTCTCGGAGATATTGTTGACTATGGGCCTGATCCAGACAAATGTATTGACCTTCTGCGCATGAAAGAAATTCCTGTAATAAGAGGAAACCATGATAATGCAGTTGCTTTCAAGGTAGACTGTCAGTGTGGATACAAATATAAACATCTCTCAATTGCGACCAGGGAATACACCTGGGAAATCCTTGATAGATCCGGAATGGAATACCTTCAGAACCTCCCCCTCCTGATTAGAGAAGAAATCGACGGAAAAAGACTCTATCTGACCCATGCAAGCCCTCGCTCTATGTTTGAATACATAAAGCCCGAAACTACGGACGAAGAGATCCAGAATATGATTAACGAAGCAATGGAGCCTTTGGAAGCAGAATTTCTTGTTGTCGGGCACTCTCATATCCCCATGAACAGAAAACTCGGAAACCTGAAAATAATAAATCCGGGTTCAGTCGGACAGCCAAGGAATGGAGATCCCCGGGCAAGCTGCGCCGTTTTTGACACCGAAAATGGAAACGTAGAGCACCTGCGCCTCGATTATGACATTGAATCTGTTTGCACAAAAATCAAAGAAAGAATGCCTCACGCAGAAGAATTGATAGCTATTCTCAGGCGAGGATACTGATACTGTATTTAAGAAATTAAAAAAGAATGCTGGGAAGTTGGGTTCAGGCTTCTTTTATAGCTCTGACAATTTTTTCCACATATTCGGGCTTCACATCCGAAGGTCTTGTTTTCTCGACCCCGAGTTCCGTAACCATTAGATATGTGTCAGCTTTCATTCCGGCTTCATCGAGCTTTTTTGTGGCACAACGGTCCGAGCAGCCGTCCAGGGCAAGAATCTTAAAGCCGTCTGATATAGCATCTTCAACCGCATCAACTCCTTTGTGAGCAGCCGCAGCCCTGTAAAGGTCAGGCCTTCTGAAAGCAAGAGCTGAAGCTGCCTGCATAGTAAGTTTTCCGGTGTTAGAAAGGCCAGAGCAGGCAAAAATGAGGGTACTTTTCCTTTTTCCGGACGTTTTTTTAGTTTCATCTGTCTTGCCGGGTAAAGAGTTTATAGATTCCGTTCCTGCTGATTCCATGGATATTACAACCTGTAATGAGAAAGCTAAACATTAATGGGAAATACAATCGTTATGAATAATACAACCTTTAATGAGAAATGTTTCAGAACTTTTAATGGAAAATTGTTTCAGAACCTTTAATGAGGAGTTGTTTCAAAAACGATTGAAATGGAAATGGTGAGAAAGCTGATATAATTTCCGGTATTACTGCCAGCTAATCAGGCTCAGTTTGCCTGTCCCAAAACACCAAAAAAGCCAAAAAACCCTAAAAAACGCCAAAAAAGCCAAAAAAATTATCACGCTAAAAAATAAGAGAGGAGTAAAATTAGTCCAGCTCAAGCTGGATTATCTCAACGTTAAGGTTTGCGATTTCAAGAAGGGCAACCGTTTGCTTTCCGGAAAGCACGCCTGAAGCTTCACCTGGATTTATCACAGGAACCCCTTCAATGATTTTGACACCTGGATCATGAGTATGGCCCCGAATTACGACGTCAAATTCCCCTGAAATGGCAAGCGCTTTGACCAGGGCTTCATTTGTCCCGTGCAGAAGGGCAATATGCAGTCCGTCAATTGTCAGATCTCCAAAGTTCCCGCAGGAAATCGCTCCGATTTCTTCAAACCGCTTCGTAAGTGTCACTTTATCTCCATCATTGTTTCCAAATACAAAGTAAAGTTTTGACTCCAAATCCTTAAAGGCTCTCGCGGTAAACGGAGAAATGAAATCTCCGGCGTGCAGCACGGTTTTTACCTTTTTTTCATTAAAAAATTCCACCGCTTTCCGGATAGCATTCATGTTATCGTGTGAGTCCGCAATAATTCCAATCAAGTATTCCCACCTCTTCGACTAGCTTTCCCTATTCAATATATAGTGCGGTTTGCTAAAAAGAATTTGGTAAAACAGATTTTATAGAGCCTTCTTCAAGAATTGAAATTTTAAAATTAGTGTTTATAATCAGACCTTTTTAATCGAAGTTTATAGCAGGAACTTTAGGATTAAACCGTAATAGGAAATGTTTCTACACCTGCGCCCGGAATGCTTTTTCACTTGTACCTATAATGAATCTGAAGCAATGCAAATCCACAGGCTGACTTTTAACCCCTATCAAGAATACAGCTACTTTTAAATAGGAGGTGCTGATATTATTGGGATAATCCCTGAAGAGTATTACAGGAATCCTGAAAGAATAAACCTGGATAATCCTGAGTCAATGAACCTGGAAAATCCTGAGTCAATGAACCTGGAAAATCTTGTAATCATAAATTCACGAAATTCCCTATTGAGTTTAAATGATAATTTTAGTCCCCTATTGAGCTTAAAATAATCAGTTAAATTTCCTTTGAAGTTTAAATAATCAGTTAAATTTTCTTTGAAGTTTAAATAATCGTTAAATTTCCTTTGAAGTTTAAATAATCAGTTAAATTTCCTGTTGAGTATAAATAGTGAGTTTAATTAGAAAGTTAAAATTTTGAGTTAAAATTAATTATATTAGTGAGTAAATATGAAAGCTATAACCCTCCTGAGCAGCGGGCTTGATTCAGTTGCAGCGCTCGCAATCGCAGCGGAAGATTTTGACATTGAGATGGCTATTACTTTTGATTATGGGCAGAGGGCCAGAGAGAGGGAAATTAAGTACTCGCGAAAGGTATGTGAATACTTTGGAATTGAACACAGGGTTATAAAACTTGACTGGCTTTCGGAAATAACATCCACCTCTCTCGTTAACAGGGATGTTGAAGTCCCATCTTTATCTTTTGAAGATATTGGCGAAGCAGCCCCTGTAGAGATCACAGATGCTTCAGCAAAAGCTGTCTGGGTCCCTAATAGAAATGGGGTGATGCTCAATATCGCAGGAAGCTTTGCCGAAAGCAGGGAATGTGATTACCTTGTAGTGGGCTTTAACGGTGAAGAAGCAGGCACTTTCCCTGACAATTCCCTTGCTTATGTTCAGGCAATGGACAGGGCTTTTTCCTACTCCACTCAAAACGGGGTAAAAATACTGGCTCCTCTTATTGAACTTGGGAAAACGGAAATAGTCAGAAAGGCTCTGGAAGTAAAAGCTCCTCTTGAGTACAGCTGGAGTTGCTATCACGGAGAAGAAATTCCCTGCGGAGAATGCGAGAGCTGCGTGCGCAGAGCACGTGCATTTAAAAATGCAGGTGTAAAAGACCCTCTTCTGGAAAGACTTGGAATTTGAACCGAAAAGAAACGCCTGGGATCTGAATCGACAGAACCGGACAGGATGTCGGCCAACAAAGTACATTAAGAAAGAATTAAGAAGAAGCTTGCAGAAAAACTTGCAAAAACTTGCAGAGAGAATTCTATGAAATGTATTGTTTTACCTGAGAAATTTGATTATGACGGGAGCCAGATTTCCTCCCTCTGGGCCTACAACAGTTTTGGAGTTCAGGAAGATTCGGTTGTAGTTTTCAGAGGTGCCTGCGACGTAAAAATCGAGCACATGATCGACCTGGAAGACCGACGGGCAAATGAATCTATCTGGTCCGAAGATATGGTAAGTTTCATTATAGAACATTTTGATTCTACAGACCTGAAACTTATATATGCACGGCAGCGTTTTTTCACAGCCCTTGTAAGAGAATGCCTTGCAGATCTCGGAGTGCAGACAACACGGGAAGGAGATGACCTTTTCCTTAATGGAAAGAAACTGACAGTTTCGATTGCCAGTACCTCGGCAGTGTCCCAGAAAATCCACTTCGGCATCAACGTCTCTCACGATGTATACGGAAATCTGAAAGATGCAGGAATAGGAGAAGACAAACAGGTTGCAAGCTTCATGAAAGCAGTAGGGGAAGCCTATGTCCGCGAATTTGAGGATATAGAAAAGGACCTGAGAAAGTCCAGGCCTCTGGGGGCTATATAATGGCAGCTTCGGATTTTACTTCTGCTCCTATAAGGGAGGTCTTCTGTTCTGTGCAGGGAGAAGGTCCGTATGTTGGGACAAGGCAGGCCTTTGTCCGCTTTTCTGGCTGCAATCTCAATTGCAATTACTGTGATACGGATTTTTCAAATCCAGGAACCTGTAACTATGAACAGGTGGAAGGGAGCGGAATTTTTGAGAAAATTAAAAATCCTGTGAGTATCAGCCAGCTGGAATCTATGCTGAAGCCTTTCAAAAAGCTCCATTCAGTTTCCCTGACAGGAGGAGAACCTCTCCTACATGCGGATTTCATAGAAAAGTTGAATCTGGACTCGCCGCTTTACCTCGAATCTAATATGACCTTGCCTGAGCAGGCCAGAAAGCTGACTGAAAAGGTTGCTTATGTGTCTGGAGATTTCAAACTTCCCGAATTAATCCGGGGTATGGGATCTGAAGCTCGGGAGACTCATATGGAAAATACAGTAGAGTGCTTCAGGCTTCTGAGAAAAAACCAATCAAGAGACTGCTTTTGCAAGGTTGTTGTAGATAGTAACACGGAATTAGAAACTGTAACTCCGGCCGTAGAAGCTATAGCTCCTTACGTATCCTGCGTGATCCTCCAGCCTGAAACCCCTATTGGACGTGACGTTACAAATCCGCGGCCTTCGCAATCTATACAGGCCTCCGTCCAGAATATTATGGAACTGCAAAAAAGCCTGCTTGAAATTATAGATACACGAGTTATCCCTCAGACTCACAGAATGTGGGGTTGTTTATAACCAGAATTAAAAAGAACAAAGAACGCACTGAGAGGTGAATAACCTCCAGATGTGAATAAATTCTTGAGAAAACGTTTATTGAAAAAACATTTATTGAAAAAACATTTATTGAAAACGGAGTGTACCAGATGACAAAAATGAGATTGGGAGTTATTGACTACATTGATAGTGCCCATTACCTTCCTGGACATGGAAAATGCGGAAGAGTACACGGTCACACTTATAAAATTGAGGTCCTGGTAGAAGGTGAAGTCAGGGAAAATGGAATGGTTATTGACTTTTATGACCTGAAGAAGGGAATTAAGGAAACCCTTGAAGAATATGACCATACCCTGTTAAATGAAATCATCGAATTTCCAAGTTCCGAACACCTCTGCCAGCACATTCACTCCCGGCTCCTGGAGAGATTTGGCTTTCCCCTTCAGGTAAGGGTATGGGAAGGGGAAGGTAAATGGTGCGAAATGGATAATTTCTCGGAATGATCAGATTGGACGATGTTTATCCTGATAACATTTAATTATTAGTTCCATTTTACCCAGGGTTTTTGAGAAAAATCTACCGAATGTATATAAATTCACTTAAAACCCGCCATATCATACTGAACTTTTATATAATTAAAGGTATTTTTATATCTGAGTTGAATTTAAAACTGTAGGAACTCGGAGGAAGCATCTAAAAATTCTCATGATTCCAGATAAATTCACAATGTATATCAAGGGGTTCATCATAAACTGGGTTAGATATTCTGAAATCCCCCTGCACTGAGGTCCTGCTGTACTTCTAAACTCTGAACGGAGGAGAACACATTTGCCAGAAGACAATCCTATAGATAACACAAACCGCCCTGAATTTGACGAAGGGCTCCTGAGAAAAATTGCCGAACATCCCTGCTACGACAAGAAAGCCCAGCATAAGTACGGGAGAATTCACCTGGCTGTGGCTCCTTCATGTAATATCCAGTGTAATTTCTGCGTCAGGGAATTTGACTGCGTAAACGAGAGCCGCCCAGGAGTTACAAGTAAGGTTCTTACTCCACAGGAAGCCCTTGAAAAGACAAGGCAGATTATAACAGATTATCCCTTTATCAAGGTTGTCGGAATTGCAGGCCCGGGTGACCCTCTGGCCAATAAAGAGACTTTTGAAACCTTTGAACTGATCAAAAACGAATTTCCTGAACTCACGCTTTGCATGAGTACAAACGGGCTCTTGCTTCCCGAAAAACTGGAGGAAATTCTGCGTGTAGGAGTTTCGACATTAACGGTAACAATAAACGCGATTGACCCCGAAATTCAGGCAAAAATCGTGGATCATGTAGTTTATCACGGGAAGGTATACAGGGGAATCGAAGGCGCAAAAATCCAGATAAAGAACCAGCTTGAGGGCGTTAAAGCGGCTGTAGATGCAGGTATTGTTGTCAAGGTAAACACCGTACTTGTCCCGGGAATTAATGACAAACATGTGGTTGAGATTGCCAGAAAACTCAACGAACTCGGGGTCTACATAATGAATATCATGCCCCTTATTAACCAGGGAGCTTTTGCCGACATTGAGCCGCCTACCGCAGAGGAAAGAAAAGATGTACAGCAGGCATGTGAACCCTACGTCTTGCAGATGCGCCATTGCAGGCAGTGTAGAGCTGATGCATATGGATTACTTGCTCAGGATATGTCGCAGATGAGTGAAGAACGCAGAAAGCTCATAAAAATCCAGACAAAAGAGGATATCGAAAAAGCAAGAAAAATCCTTAAGGAAAACGGTGAGCAGGAAGCTTGAGATGAGAAGGAAATCAGGCTTTATTTCTCCAGTAGCATGAGTAATTTTTAGCTCTGGAATCAAAAAAGCTTTTTAATAAGAATTCAGGAATGAAGTCAAATAAAAGTTCTGGCTTGAAAACCTGATAAAAGAGTTCAGGACCAATACCTGAAAAGTCGGAGTAAGATTACTCCGCTTCTCAGACCTATTTAAAAACGCACTTAAAATTACATTTATAATAATTACTCGATTGTGATTGCGTTGTTCGGGCAGGCATCTTCGCATGCACCGCAGTCAAGGCATTCGTTTTCATCGACGACTGCAATATCATCGTCGCTGAGAGAAATTGCAGCTGCTGGGCATTCGTCTACACAGGTTCCACAGCCAGTACAGGAATCGGCATTAACTTTTGCTACCATTTTTTTCACTCCTATTCTAACAGTAAGGGTTTTTTATATATCAATACTTATATTAAATTGCCTTAATAAGATTGAATTACTTAATAAAAAGCTGTCGCTTCTTCTCTGTGAAACAAAGAACAAAAAAGATAAAGGATAAACGAATAGGTACTCACGAAAATATCTCAGGATTCATTCATAAGAGATGTTTTGTAATTTATCTAAGCCCATCGATAGCGTACTAATCGTACTACTTATATTTGTATTACCGACATGTTCTCATATTTGTATTACCGACATGCTCTCATATTTGTACTAATTACTTGTATTTATACTACTGAAATACTCGTATTTATGCTACTGAAATACTCGTATTTATACTACTGAAATACCCGTATTTATTCTACTGATTACTCGCATTTGTACTGTTAATATTCGTATACATGCTACTGAAATACTCGTATAAATTCAAAAACAAAAAAGGAAGCCTGACATTGAACCTGGAAGAGCTTGCAGAAAGGATAAAAAACTTTGAAGGGGTTACCCGAAAAAAACAGATTGAGGATATCGTTTCAGTTTTCAAAGCCGTTCGTCCGGAATATCAGAACGCTATCGTTGATTTCGGAGACGATGCGGCAGTTATTGATATAGGAGGAGATGATGTTATCCTCTTTGCAGCAGATGGGATCTGGGGAAAGCTACTGGATGCCAGTCCCTGGTGGGCAGGCTATGGAGCCGTAGTCGTTAATGTAAATGATATTGCAGCAATGGGGGGAAAACCTCTTGCTATGGTAGATATTGCTTCCTCTAACTCCGAGACAGCCTGTAAGGAACTCATGGAAGGCCTGGCTGAAGGGGTCAGGAAATTCGGGGTTCCGGTTGTAGGTGGTCACGTCCATCCTGATACTGATTATAACTCTATTTCCGTTGCTATTATCGGGATAGTAAAGAAAGATTGCGTAATCCGGAGCGATACTGCTCGGCCTGGAGACCTGGTTATTGCAGCTTACGATATGGACGGAAAAATAGGGCCAAATTCCCCTTATAGCTGGGACACAACATCTTTTAAAGATCCGGCAGTGCTCAGAAAGAGCTATCTTGTAACCCAGGAAATTGCAAAAAGAAAACTTGCTACTGCAGGAAAAGACATAAGCAATCCCGGGCTCATAGGAACGCTTGGAATGCTCTGTGAAACAAGCAGAGTTGGCGCAGCCGTAGACCTTGAAAAAGTCCCGAGACCCGAAAACGTGGATTTTGAGCAGTGGCTAAAAGTGCATCCCGGAACAGGCTATGTGTTTACTGCTGATCTGGAAAAGGCCGAAGAATGCAGAAAGGTCTTTGAAGAGGCTGGGCTTACGGCTGCTGTTATTGGAAAAATTGAGAAAGGTTCAAAACTCGATATGTATAATAAAACAGGTAGAGTTACGGTATTTGATTTTTCAAAGGAAAGCATTACAGGCATCTGTTCCGAATAATAGGAACTTTTCTGCCTTTTTCCTTTTTAACATGTTTTCTCTTTTAAAGTTCAGATCTTCACTTTTCGTCAAAAAAGATTAAATTTTCATTGTTGTTTTTCAATCCGGAATTCCATTTTCTTCAAGCTACTGACCCAAAGAGATTTTACCGGATTGAGAAACCTTACTGGGGTTATTTGTAAAATCTAGCCGAATTGAGAGTTCAATTAGTTACTGGCTTTCTATCCAGTCTTTCATTTCATCATAGAGGAATTTTTCAGCAGCCTGAACCTTCTCCAGAGGGCCACGGAGAACCAGGAGTTCTCTTTCTTCGCTGTTTGCTATGCCCACGAACACCTTCCTGGTAACAGGTTCAAGCCCGAACTCTTCAACAATATCGTAAATAATAGATACAACCGTGCCTGGGGGGATTATAAGGTCATACAGTTCTTCAATATTAAGATCTTCACATCCGTTACCTTTTTCCTTTTCCTTTTCAAGTTGCTTTGAGGCAATTAAGTCTTCCAGATTAAGTATCTTATGCATCCTTGGGTCACCTTCTTATTTTTCCTTCTATTTTTCCTTCTATTTTTCTGTTTGCATCTTCGATCAGTTTTGGTCAGCTTCAATAAAAAGAAGCAGGTTTAGTCAAGCGGAAAGGTTTTTTGTTTGCGAATTGTTAGAGTAATGAACATTGCTAAAGTAATAGCATTGTTAGAGTAATGGACATTGTTAAAGTAATAGACATTGCTAAAGTAATGGACATTGTTAAAGTAATATAAGGTAAATCAAACTAAACATTACGATATTAAACTTTGAGATATCTCAGGTAGTTACTCAGATCTTTTTTGTATCAACTTATGATAGGTATAATCATATTTATGATTGATTCTCATTGGCATTATCTGTTAAGACCTGAATACCTAATTCGAACTATATAATTATTAAATTATAAAATTGTTTCATAATTCAAGAAGCTAAGTTCTAATTCTGGATGTAATTAGATGCGAATTTGAGGGCGAAAGTAATGAAAAACGTATTATATACTCCTATATTGCACATTTCGAATCCCTGCCAATTTGGGATAATAATCCCTTGATATTTGGTCGTTTTGTTAATGGATAACTATAATAATTATAATTTTGTGATTTTTAATTATACCAAAGTATCAAAAATCGGAATGTGAGTATATTCGGAATATGTGAAAAATTAGTTAATTCTATGTCAAATAATAACCAATGTTAAATATGAGCAGAGTTAAAGTATTAGAGTACAACTTGAAAAAATAGTAACGCCTCCTTTACTTATTATGATGTACAGAAACGTAAGTAAACATACTGTATTTCAAGGATATAGGAAAATGTAAGGGAATATGAGGAAAATGGTTCTAAGCAGACCGATTCTGAGCAAACTTTATCTGAGATGAAACTCTCTTATAAGAGGATAGCAATGCAGCAGTATAAATTGAAGCGCGGTTTTAAGCCGGATATTGACAGGATTTATTCTGTAATGGCGGAGTGTTTTTCCGGGGAGATCTCCAAAAGCGAAGGAGTCCTTGAAACCTCCTATGGAGCTATGTCAGAGATTAAAGTCTGGATTGAGAAAAAAATGCTCTATGTGGACACAGTTTCCGATAAAACAGTAACTGATGATGGAACTGTCCTGCAGACCAATAAGGCCTTCCGGGATTTCCTGTATAAGGCTACCGGTTACACAGCAAAAGAGCGAGTAAAAAATGCTAAGAAAGAAGTCGGTGAGGAGTAAAACTCCTGACGACTTAATCCTATTTTGAAATTTTTTCTACCTGACACCCCTACCTTGAGGTATCTTTTTGAGTGGCGATTTTCTGGAAAAACTGAAGAGCTTTGAGATTCCCACCTGCCTGCGGGTCTGCTGCGGAACCGACGGCTCTGTGACCTTTCTGCTGGAAATAATGACCCGAAAGCCGGTAAATGTAACAACTGAGTCTCAGTATACCATTAAGGCTGACAAAACGATTGCTGCGCTTCTCGGCGTAGAAGAAGGCAGTGAGGTAAACGATAGAATAGTCAGGCTCTCTGCAGGGAACACAACTTTTGTCCATGCAAGGTCCCTCTCCCCTCTGGATCGCATGCCTGATACCATGAAGGAACAGCTCATGCGGGCTGACATCCCGATCGGCAGAATCCTGCGCAGCCATAACCTTGAAACCAGACGCGACATGGCTGAACTTGAAATTCTGGAAGGGGAATCAACTTTCGACGGCATACCTGTCCTTTCTCGCTCCTATAAGATCGTCCACAATAACCATGTCCTCATGTGGATTAACGAGCGCTTCCCTATAGATGAGCGCTGGAAGTTATAAAGGGAAACCTCGGGGAATGACAACTTAAGCGATAAAATTGGAATAAAACAGCTTTTTTCAAGCAATTTATTTCCAATTTATTTAATACAAACTCGCAAATTTTCCAGCAGTCAGGGGAAAAATCCCACTGATTTCTGCTTTCACTCGAAACCTTTATATCTCTGCTGTGATATTTTGGAGATGCTCTTTGAGCATCATTGCCTTGGTGGCTTAGGGGTATAGCGCGTCCTTGGTAAGGACGAGGTCGCGGGTTCAAATCCCGCCCGAGGCTTTTTTCTTTTTTTGTTTAAAGTCTTTTTTTCTATTTTGTCCTAATTTTTTACTTGGAATTTCATTAAGGCATAGTACTGTAGGCAGTGTAGAGAAAGTTCTGTAAAATATGATTGACTCTTTCTTGGCTCTTCGTTGTTTTGTGGATATTCTCATAATATTCTCACAAAAACCAATGCGGTCTTGAATTGAAAATCATCTTATCCATAGGAAACGACGAAGAGCCCTTTCAATTCTTTCACCACAAAAAACAGGATGCGGAGTCAATGGTTGATATTGTCTCATTTATAAAAGATTATTTTTCGATCAGGAAGATGGAATCTGCCGGAGTAGGTCATGTTTGGCTATTTCTGAGAATATTATATTTTTAAATGAGTTACTACCAATTTGGTAGGAATTGGTAGTCTTTGGTAGTCTTTGGTAGTTTTTGGTAGTAATTGACATTAGAGTTTCAACCATTATTTTTTACTCCTTTACACCTGTACATATAACTCTGGCCTCTTTTTATCAGTTCAATGTAACCAAGCTTTGCAAGATATTGCATATCATTCCTTGCTGTATCGTAAGCCACATTGTATTTACGATGGCAAGATAAAGAATTTGACCATTACAACCCCCAGAATTCTCATTCTTAAAGAAATCTTTACTCAGGTCAACTATTGCGTCTGCAACTATAGAGGCAAAATTAAACCCGTTTATTAGGCGAAGACGAAACATTTGTTCCTTCGTCATCCCACTTTTTAAAACATATATGTCGTTCATATGAACTGCCAAAGATACATTTGGGTCGTGGGGTCATATGAACCAGTAGGAAATTATAGTCATATTTTGAGTATCCAGCCAATACAGGTTAAAATTAGAAGGAAAGGCTTAAAGAATATTGAAATGCAATCTCTAGATATATTTTTAAAATGTTTGTAGGGCGAAGGAAAATAAATGACAAATAAGAAAAAATTGAATTCAATACCTTTAACCGCATCACTCTTGTTTTGTTTAGTTTTTGGCTCATGTATGGCATCGGCTGGAACAGAAACTCGGCTCACTCATGGTGAGCGATTAACATCAGAAATATCTTTCTCTGGCAACTACGTTTTTTGGACAGAGAGTGCTGGGAATGACGTACATGCTTATGACCTGACTACAGGAAAACGAACAGATATCAGTGGTCATGCTGCAGACGGCCAAATTAATGCGCATGAAAAAACCCACATAAAAACAAGTACTACTGCATTTAGTCCATCTATCTATAATGATAAAATCGTATATGCAGATAATCGCAATCTAGAGACCAATCCAGATGTAAGAGAAAATGACGCTGGCAATAGTACGGTGACGAAACCGAATTGTATTAATGTAACTCCCCCACAGGTACAGGTGGCAGATTTTGCTGCACCTAACGATACTATAGTGTATAGTTTTTGGCCCAGCTGGTTTTACCTTGAATCCTATCAACCAGATTGGAATACCTTAACTCATGTTTCATATTCTAAATGGACTGTAAACAATGATGGCACACTTACGGACCCCACAAATATGAGTAACTATTATGTAATTAGGGATCAGGCACATCAACGTGGAGTAAAAGTAACGCTGTGCATCTATTCAGATGACCCATATGTAATGGACAGTGTAATTGCAAACCACCAGACAGATTTCATAAACAATATCTCAAATTCGTTACAGATGTATGGTGCAGATGGAGTGAATTTAGACCTGGAAACGCCGACCGATATAAACAGTATCACTGGGACTTCAAATGTTCCTTTATTTGAAAATTTAATGGCAAATCTTCATATAACGTTAAAAGCTGCGAATCCCGCTTATCATATTTCTCTCGATGTTCCCTGGGGCATAAAATATGCTGCAACCTTCAAAAACGCAAATCTTACAAAATATACCGATTCCGTTTTTCTCATGAGTTATGATTATTGTAATCGTAAAACCACTGCTCCCAATTCACCATATAACAGTTCAATTCGATATGATGCGATTGACTCGATAAGTGAAACATCAAAATATTTTAATAAAAATCAAATAATATTAGGCTTGCCTTTTTATGGTTATGATTATTCGACAGACTCCAATCAACCAGGAGCAAATATTACCAGGGAACAAGCCGTATTTATAGGAACTGCGGTGAATAATTCTCAGGTTCATGGTAGAATTTGGGACTCCGATTCCAATACTCCCTGGTATTTTTATAAGGCTGGTGAT
Source organism: Methanosarcina sp. DH1 (assembly GCF_020804205.1). Classification (NCBI taxonomy): domain Archaea; kingdom Methanobacteriati; phylum Methanobacteriota; class Methanomicrobia; order Methanosarcinales; family Methanosarcinaceae; genus Methanosarcina; species Methanosarcina sp. DH1. The sequence goes on from NZ_WJBJ01000026.1 coordinate 65,241, forward strand.
ACATGGCATCAAGTATGGTACGATGACGATGAATCACTTAAATTAAAATATCAATATGCAAAATCCGAAAATCTAGGTGGAGTAGGTTTTTGGGCTTTGGGATACGAAAGAAATTATTCTAACATCTGGAAAGTGTTTCAATTAGATCCTGTAGCGGACTTCAGCGCCAGTGTCACGAGTGGCTATACCCCTCTCTTAGTCCAGTTTACCGACTTGTCGCAACACGCAATATTAAGGAATTGGAACTTTGGAGATGAAAACACTTCAACTGAGCAGAACCCATTGCACACTTACTCTGCAGCAGGAACCTATATTGTTAACCTGACAGTAAGCAATGGAAATCATACGGCCTCAAAAACTGCTACAATAATTGTGTTTGAAGAAAACAACTCAAGTGGTGGCACTAGTGGAAGTGGTCATAGGAGCTCAAGCGGTGACAGTAGTGGAAGTGGCCATAGCAGCTCTAATGGTGGAGGAGGTGGAGGCGGGTCTCCAGAGCTTCAAAGCAATGTCCAGGTAAAGGAACTTTCACAAGCTGCTGTTATAAATGGAAAATCTGTAACGTTCGATTTCCCAAAAAATGTAACCTGTGTTGTGTATGTGAATTTTGATGCAAAGAAAACTTTCGGGAAGACAACAGCCATTGCTGAACAGCTTAAAGAGAAATCTTCTCTGGTTTCCATACTGCCCGATGGTGAAGTCTACAGATCCTTTAATGTCTGGGTAGGAAATGGAGGAATTGCAACTTCAGAGAACATGGAAAATCCAATCGTGTGTTTCAAGGTTGAAAAATCCTGGGTAAAGGACAAAGATATCGATAAATCTTCTATTACTCTTAATAGATACAACGATAAAAAATGGGAGCAGTTTCCAGTAAGTCTTTCAGGAGAAGATGATGAATTCTTATATTTCACAGCCAAAACTTCAGGGTTCTCTTCATTTGCAATAACGGGTACATCGAAACCATTACCTGAAGAAATTGTAACGAAGATAGAGATTGATTACCCTGAAACAATTAACAATACCTCAAGTAAAGAACCACAGACTGAACAAAAAGAAATTCCAAGCACACCAGGTTTTGAGATTTATTACGGAATAGCCAGCCTGTTTGCAGTGCTCCTGTATAAAAGGAAGTAAAAAAGGCAAAATCCAGAATTAGATGTGAAATGAGAGGTTGATCCTCTCATCTTTTTTGGAGCGGGGGCGCGAACATACCACGTTGCTTGCAGCAGGATGCGCCAGCACAAAGTTGAATTTTGCTCCTACCTGCTTGAAATATACAAGAACTATTAATAGTTTAAATTAATAATTGATATGAAAAGCTTTTATATTTTTATTATATATGCTTATATTGTGGGGAAAAATAATATGAGGCTGGTGAGTGATTCTTTCAACCTTCTTGATGTTCTGTCAAGTCTATGGAAGCTAAGAACTTTTTTTTCAGCTACAGTTGAACCTATAAAACGACCAGTTATCATAAACTTAAAAGTACAGTAAATTATATGAAGAGGTGAAATCTTAATGAGTCACCAATTTCCTCCAAAAAAGAGAGGTCAGAAACCAAAATTTGATCATGAAAAAATCGAAGAACTCCTCAAAGCAGGCGAGAAACCCTTTAAAATTATGCTTCTATTGGGTTGTTCCTATGGGGTTTTACGATATGTACGAAAGAAAATGGGAAGAAAAAAAGTATAATTTTGAAAAAATATTCTTTTGTATTCGGTTAAGATACGATTTATAAAATGTGTTGCTTTTAATGCATTTTCCCGTTAACCTATTATTGTTAAGTTTATGAGTCGTTGAGGTGAAAAATATGACTAAAAAACTATTTGCAATCACTTGTACCTTCTTATTCATAATAGGTCATATGTTCAAGCGATGGAAACATATGCAAAAATCTGTTTTCTGGCGAGGGTTTCTAAGCGAATCTATGTGGGTAGAAGACTATGAAAATCTATCGCTTTTCAAGAAGCTGGTTTTTTGGGTGAATTATCCTTTTTCTTATGCTAAATTTTTATGGGTTGTCGTATGGGACCGTATTGACAGATTATTCACTAGAGATTCAAGAGCAAGATATACTAAAGTAAAGATGGAATTCCAAAAATCATGTAAAATACAATAATAGAAAAAGTTATTAGATATCTCGTATCAATAACCACTTTTCCATTTTCAGCATTACCTGCAATCTTCACACTTTTCTCAAAAATTGAAAATTAGAGAATTTCAAACCGTTGAAAATGGGGAATTATTAACCACTGTTGACAACTTTTAAAGTTAACATTGTCCACTATCCAATTGTATTAACGAAACGAGTCTTGACAGGTAAACAAACTTTTTCACATAGGTTTCTGTGCCTTAAATCTTACAGTATAATTCCAGAGATTTCCTGCAACTTTATCCAGGATAAAACCAGCTTCTTCTCCTAACTTAATAGTAGTAGATTTTAAAGGGTAATCTGGATCAAGTAAAAATTCTGTTACTGCAAGAATTCCACCAGGTTTCAGAACTCTTTTCATCTCCTTTAAAGCCCTATTTTTGTCTGGGAGTTCCTGAAGAACTGTTACCGTATACACCAAATCGAATGAATTATCATCAAAGGGTAGTTTATGCACATCTCCTTCTACAAGCTTGATATTTTTGATATCTCTGTTTTCTGGTCTGGATAGTTTCTTCTTTAGCTGCAGTAACATTTTTGGTTGAATATCAAGAGCGTATACTTCTCCTGTAATTCCACTGGCCTTTGCAGCGAAGGTTGTAAACGCTCCGCTTCCGCATCCAACTTCCAGAATACGCATTCCTTCTGTTATCCCGCTTCGCTTTATTACTTTATCAGGAGGTTGCAATTTTCTTCTAAAACCACTATCTAAAAAAGGTCCCATAAATGCTGGTGGTGAAAATACATAAAATCTTTTTAGAATTCTTAATGCAATTTGCAATAAAACAAAAAAACCTAAAATTTTCAGTAAACTCTTTGTAATTACCCGCATATCTAACCACTTTTAGAATACCAATATTTCTGAATTTCTTTAGTTCTGAAATTCATTTTTACACACTGAAATATTATCAAAAAAGCATTGGAGACTATGGAATCATTTGTTCTGAAACAGAAAAGTAATTCCATGTTTGATGTAAGCGCAGCCAGATTGTTAGGCATATCTTATGAATTGTTTAGTATCATTAATATAATAGTTTATCTGTGATATAAATTCAAACCTGTAATTAAAAAGTAAGTAATAAAGGTCATTATTCTATATTGTGATCATATCATGTCTATTTTCAATAAAGTCGATGTAGACGGCTTAGTAGCATTTTGCCAGATATGCAGTAAATATTGCTTTTAGCTCTCAGCTTTGAGCTTGAGGTCATATAGATAAATGTCTCTTACGTCAGGATATTTCGAATTTTTGCCATCTGCATATACGATTTTATCTCCATATATAGATGGTTTAAATGCATTGGTGCTGGTAGTTATGCGGGTTTTTTTGGTAGTAGATATGTCATACATGTAGATGTCCCCAATACCAGAAAAGATAGCTAATGTATATACTATCCGTTTGCCATAGATTGCAGAATCAGTTGCATTTCCACTTTTGGTAACCTGAGTTATTTTATGGGCAGTAATATCATACATATACACATTGCCTGATTCTGTCCATACAATGACATTTCCGTAGATATCGAGTCCGCTGGACTCGTAACTTGAACTATTTGTAGTTGTTATTATGCTTGTTTGGTGAGTACATATGTCATACATGTAGATATCATAACCACCGCTGTTGTTAGCTTGAGACCATACAACTGTCTTATCATATATAGCAGAATATCCGTGAACAGTGGCTATTTTAGTTTCATTGCCGGTATTGAGATCGTACAGATAAATTCCGTCATTTTTGTGATCTTGACCATAAGAATAGTTGCTATTAGTATAGACTATATAATTACCATAAATATCAGGAACATGCCGGTAAGATGCTATCATAGTAGGGGCACGCCGTTCAGATGCTATCACAGTTTCGTTACCTGCAGAAACGTCGTATATATAAACGGCATCACCCATATCACCAGCCCATACGACCTTATTTCCATGTGCATGAGTTCGGCCGGTTGCAGCATGACCATCAATATCTATTCGTTTTCCTGTGGTCAGGTCATAAGCATGTACATCATTTCCAGCACTTTCCGTCCAAAAAACATGGTTTCCATAGAATGATATTCCTGATGTTAATCGCTCACCGTGAGTGAGCTGAGTTTCTGTTCCAGCCGATGCGACTGTTACTAATGCAACGAAAAGAAAGAAAATTAAAAATGCTGAAAGAACTTTATTTTTCATACTTTTCCTCGCTGATAAACTATACCTCTGCACGCAGAATAATCCTGTAGAAAATCAGATTAGGAGCTAACATAGAGCAGGCCAGAGAAATCCAGTACTTTTCCCCATAAATTACTCAATAGGCTTTCTTGTGTGATGGCATCTGAGCTGGTACTATAAACGGAATTATATCAAGTAGACCTGAAAATCATTTACGATTAAATTGTATCTTCAGTAGTCGCTTTCAATTTTGCCTCTGCAAAAGATAGATTTTTAATTTGAAAAATTGATTAATGTTGACCTTAAATGAGCAGATAATAAAGGAGAATATTATGTATGGAAATGTCTGAGAATGCAGAGAAAGAGTTCAACAATATGAACAAAATATTTAAGGAAATAACAGGACCAGGCAGCAAGACAGCCATGGGAGTTTTACTTGCCAGACATTTTGAATCGCAGAAGCCCGAAGACGAACGAATCTGTTATGACCCCTATGCAGTCTATTTCATCAACCCGGAGATTTTAGAGTGGGGAGCTAACCATCCGGATGAAGCAAGAAAAATGCATGAGCAGCTGGACAGATTTTTTCCGGGAAGAAATAACTCAATCGCTGCTAGAGTCAGATTCTTTGACGACTTTGTTAAAAAATCAATCGATGAAGGTATCGAGCAACTGGTTATATTAGGTGCAGGATATGATTCACGTGCCTATCGGATTGAAGGATTGGAGAAAATCAAAACTTTTGAGGTAGACCATCCTGCTACACAAAATATAAAAATGGAAAAACTAAAAATGATCTTTGGCAGTTTGCCAGATCACGTTGTCTATGTCCCTTGCGATTTAGAAACCGAAGACTTTGGTCAAAGGTTGATAGACATGGGATATAGCCGGCACGTTAGGACTCTTTTCCTGATGGAAGGGCTCTTAATGTATCTTCAGCCAAAGGTGGTAGATGAAATCCTATCCTTTATTGTAAAGAACTCAGGAAAGAACAGTAGCATTCTCTTTGATTATTTTCCCCAATCTGCAGTTGATGGAAGTTCCAAGCTTGAGGCGGGGAGGAACATTCGGAATCAAGTGTCACAGCTGGGAGAACCGTTTAAGTTCGGTATCAAGGAAGGGACAGTTGACATATTCCTTACACAACGTGGATTTACACAGGTATGCAATGTAACTATGGAAGATTGTAAAAAAGCCTATTTTCAAGGAATAAATAAAAACAGAATAGTTGATAGCCTGAAGTCGTTCGTCTACGCCGTTGTTCAATAAATTTATTGTATCGGCTAAAAAGGGATAGCAACCGAAAGGACATGAGTAAATCGATAGAGTCGAAAATGGAGAGATTATGAGCCTATCCGAAAGTCATGCATATAGTAAAGTTACTATCGGTATGTAATATCCAATACCAATCTGAGTATGAAACTGCTAGTTGTAAATATAAAGTAAGTCACAAAGTAAGTCGCAAAGTAAGTCACAAAGTAAGTCACAATACTTTTCGGATAGGTTCTAAGTGCCATTAAAAGTCCAAATTACTTGAATCGGATTAAAAACGCTATCAGACAATATTTGATTTGAAAATCAGTACTGTGGAATATGAGATCTTCAATCGAGTATCTAAGAAAATTTAAAATCATAATTAATATTTAAATGTTGTTTGCTAACAAAACATTTGACATGAAAATATTATTTGTTCAGAACCAATTTTTCATATAATTTATTTTAAATAAGTTTAGGAATAATTGTAGGTTGTAACCCCACGAATAAGAGAACAGATTAAAACGAATGGATCAAAGCGAATGGATTTATGCCACCAAGAAAAAACGGATGGATCAACAAAAACGGGCACCCGAAAATAAGGTTGTGATGGAAGATCTCAACTTGTTTCGGTGCAAATATTGATCGCATGCAACGGTTCATGGACATATAATGCCCATGAACCCTGTTCTTTCCATAATTTTTATGTGCAAAGCCATTGTGTATTTGCAAATTCACTCTCATAAATATGAATCTAAGTATAAATATAAATATAATAGTCATCGGTGATACTTACAACTCGGAGTCTTTTCCACGGGTTTCGATGACTTCCTTATACAAATAAAAAACAAGGGATAACAGATGGTTGAATTGCTTTTATTAAGTCGGCTTTATTTTGCCACACCAACTGAGTTGCATTTTTATGAGATAGGAGGAAATCGAAACGGCTGAATACTGTACATATGAAAAATATGTATTAAAAAAGAAGCTTGAGATTCTTAAAAATAAAAGTGGAAAGAACACAGAATTACTTTCCCTTTATATTCCTTCTGATAAACAGATTTCAGACGTCATATCTCATTTGAGAGAAGAACATGAGCAGGCTTCAAGCATTAAGTCAAAACTTACCGGCAATAACGTACAGGGAACCCTTGATTTTTTGTTGGCAAAGTTAAGATCTCTTAACAAAATACCCGAAAACGGGATAGTTTATTTTGCAGGAACTGTCAGTGCCGGAGCTAACAGGACAGGCATGGTAAATGAAGTTCTTTTTTCTCCAGAACCTGTTGTAGATTACATATATCACTGTGATTCCATTTTTTATCTTGAGCCCCTTGAGGAAATGCTCAGAGAGTGCAGTACTTATGGGCTCATACTTCTAGATCTAAGAGAAGCAACTATCGGTATGCTTGTAGGCAGGCAAACTGAAGTTATTAAGCATCTCCACTCCACCGTCCCTGGCAAACAAAGAAAAGGAGGTCAGAGTGCACATCGTTTTGAACAGCTCAGACGCATTTCGATTCATGATTTTTACAAAAGAATAGGGGATGCTGCAAGTGAGGCATTTCTTGAAGTGGAATCATCTGAACTTAAAGGCATTCTTATAGGAGGGCATTCCCCGACTAAAGAAGAGTTTAATGAAGGTGGATTTCTACATTATGAGCTTCAGAAAAAGGTTCTTGGACTTTTCGATACAGGGTATACTGATGAATCAGGTTTTTCTGAGTTAATAAATGCAGCAGAGGATACTCTCCAGGGTATTGACTTGATTAAGCAAAAGAAAGATATGAAATTATTTTTTAAAGAACTCGCTACTGAGTCTGGTAAAGTATCCTATGGAGAAGACAGTGTAAGGGCAAATCTGGAACTAAAGGCAGTTGATGTGCTTTTACTTTCTGAAGACCTGCGATCTGAAAGAGTAACGCTCAAATGCAGTTTTTGCGGATATGAGAATAAAAGAACAAGAAAATGGAAGTCCAATGAAGTTATTCCTGCGGCTGGAAATTGTCCTGAATGTGGTTCTGCGCTTGAAGTTACGGATATTACTGATATCGTTGGAGAATTTCAGAACTCGCTGATATAGGCAATGCAAGGACTGCTTTTATATCAACAGATTTCGATGAAGGTTCTCAACTTATGATAGCCTTCGGTGGAATTGCTGCAATCCTTAGATATAGCACAGGGGTGTAGGTTAGTTCAGAAGTGTAGGTTAGTTCAGAAGTTTATTAGTTAACGAATTATATTAAATTCAAAATAAAGATGTAAGAAACTATAAATTTTATTTAAAAGACGTACAATCTTGCTCTGGCAAGTTCTATCCAACGTTACTGTTCTTTAGCTGTACTTTTAGTGGGGAAAACTGCAAGCTACGGCGCCAGAAAAAGAAAGCAGTTACAAGGCTTCTCTGAGTAAAGAAATAATAGAGATAATAGTAATTATTAAATAATAATAAATATCATTTAGTAATAGATATCATGTATATCTAAGTAAACCTGCTTTCACAGGTAATTTAGGTGGACAGCAATGAAGCCCACAGAGAAAGCTGACATGAAATACACAAACCAGAGAGTCGAAATACTTACTTTCCTGCGCGAACACGATGGTCATCCCACTGTAGACGAAGTTTATGATGGGGTTAGAAAAAAACTGACGCGTATAAGCAAGGCTACCGTATATAAAAATCTCAAATTCCTTACGGAGAAAGGTTTACTGGAGGAGGTGAATGTAAAAGGAGTCTCAAGATTTGAAGCAAATTTCATTCCACATCACCATCTAATCTGCCGGGAATGTGGAAGGATGGAGGATTTTAATTCGGAACAATTGTTGGATTACTCGATGAAGATAGCTGAGGAAATAGAAGGATTTACTATTGTTTCAACGAGCACTAACTTCTATGGTGTCTGTAAGAAGTGTAAGGAGTCTCAGGGAATCTAAGGGGTCTCAGAAATCTAAAGAGTTTCAGAAATCTAAGGAATATAAAGAGTCTCAGAAATCTAAAAAGTCTAAGGAATGTAAAAGAATCTAAGGAATCTAAAAAGTTTCAGGAAACATAATTTGAGCAGAACATCAAGGGGAAACAGTATGTTATCCGGGTGCACAATGGTATATTCTTCAGATGGTCAAATATATAGATCCGGTGACATACAGCATTTTACTTCAGATTCTCACTGATGAGATTGAGCATGAAGATGATCTGCAAATCATGGACGGAAGATATCGGCTTGCTTCAACGCAAATATGCTTGCAAATATGATCCTGTGAAGTAAGTAACAAAACGAGGGAAAACGAGGGGTAATGAATGATTGAATTGCTTTTATTAAGTCGGCTTCAGTTTGCCATAACAGCTGCGTTCCATTTCCTGTTCGTTCCACTAACATTGGGACTTGCATTGTTAGTGGCAGGCATGGAAACAATGTACTATAAGAACAAAGATGAAAACTGGCGAAGGATGGCCGACTTCTGGGGTAGGATATTCAAGATAAATTTTGCAATAGGTCTGGTATCAGGTCTTACATTGACTTTCCAATTCGGCACTAACTGGGGTGCCTATGCAGAATTCATGGGAGATGTCTTTGGACCGCCTTTAGCTGTGGAAGCATTACTGGCTTTCTTCCTTGAAGGTACTTTCTTTGGCGCATGGATATTCCTGAACCGCGACCGTCAGAAACTAAAGGCATTTTCTATGTGGATGGTCGCTCTGGGCACTAACATTTCATCATTATGGATTATCATTGCTAACGGTTTTATGCAGCATCCAGTCGGCTATAATATGGCTGCTGATGGGAGTAAGGTGGTTATGACAGATTTCCTTGCTCTAATAACGAACGGCTATGTTTGGTACATGATGGTACACACTCTGCTTGCAGCTTACCTGTTGACCGCATTTCTGATGATGGGGATCTGTGCATATCATTTCCTTAAAGGAAACAACAATGAAGTGTTCAAGAAGTCTTTCAGAATAGCAGTTGCCATAGCACTTGTGACTGCAGTCGTGCTTCCTGTTCTTGGCCACGGTTATGCACAATATGTTACTGAGCTTCAGCCTGCTAAAGGAGCGGCAATGGATGCGATATGGGAAACAGGTTCAGGCGAACCCATGTACCTGATACAGGTCCCTGATTCAAGCACTGGTTCAAATAGTGTTCAGTTGCTGGGAATTCCAGGTCTTGCAAGTTTCCTGTATACAGGAAGTTTCAGTGGAACAATAACAGGACTTAACCAGCTACCTCATGATGAATTGCCACCTGTAGAAATGATATTCTGGAGCTTCAGGCTGATGACAATTCTGGGGTCCCTATTCATTATCGAGGCTCTATTAGGCTTATATCTTCAAAAATCAGGCAAGCTGTACACATCAGATAAGTATCTGAAGCTGATGATGTGGTCTATTCCTCTTCCATATATTGCCATAACTGCCGGCTGGATTGTAGCTGAGGTTGGAAGGCAGCCATGGATAGTATATGGTCTGCTAAAGACAGCAAATGGCATATCATCGGTTCCCATATCGGATGTGTTGTTAAGTATCACCCTTATAAGCGCATTCTATCTGATCCTGATGGTCTTTGAGATATACCTCATAAAGAAAACCGTAGTTAATGCTACAGGAGTTGAGTGAATATGTTTGATTTCCTTACTCATGATACGCTTGCCGTTATCTGGTTCTTCCTGTGGTGTGTAATATGGGGGGTTTACTTTATTGCCGATTCCTTTTCCCTTGGAGCAGGTATTCTAACACCCTTTATTGCCACAGATAAAGTGCAGAGGGCACAAATCCAGAGCTCTGTTGGTCCTTTCTGGGGCGGTAATGAGGTATGGCTCATCCTGGCTGCAGGCGGAACATTTGCTGCATTCCCTCTGGTATTCTCGAAGATGTTTACATTCCTTTATATTCCGATGCTGCTGCTTCTTATCGGCTTAATTGCAAGGGGAATTTCCATAGAATATCTCCACAAAGACGAGAATCCCCAGATACAGAAGATCCTTATGGGGGGATGGTTCGCTGGAAGCCTGCTGATTTCTCTTGTCCTGGGAGTTGCATTTGCTAACTTCTTCAAGGGGCTCGAAATTGCTTCAGGAGGAGTTTATGAAGGTACTCTTCTAGGACTTTTCAGTCCGTATGCATTGCTAGGTGGCGTCCTTTTCGTGCTTATGAGTGTTACTTCAGGTGCGCTCTGGATCAATGTTAAAACTGAAGGTGACATAGCTGCAAAAGCAGGTAATCTGGCAAAGAAGAGTACTCTTATTGTACTTGTACTTGCCCTGGTCTATCTAGCATATTCCTTTGTGGGTATAGAAGGTTTTACGACCAATTATTCAGCTACGCCAGCTATGTATTTATTGCCAGTTCTTGCGGTAGTGGGAGCTGTCCTTGCTGTGTTTTTTGCAAAAAAGGACAGAGGATTCCCGGCTTTTTGCAGCAATCTCCTGACGCTTCTTTTTGTTGTTGAAAGTGGGCTTGCAAGTATCTATCCTTACATGCTTAAGTCCTCTATTTCTCCTGAATACGGAATAAATATCTTTGAAGCAGCATCAAGCCACATGACTCTGAGCGTCATGCTTGGAGGAGCATTGGTATTCGTGCCCATAGTCATCATCTATCAGCTTTGGGCATATACTTTGTTCAAGGAGAAAATAAAAGAAACAGAGCAGGTTGAATACTGATCTACTTTCTCTTTTCTTTTACTTATTTTTCACTTATTTTTTACTTTATCTACAAAGAGGTAAAAAATGCTAACCTTCGCTAAATATCCCAAAGCATGAAAGCTTTGAAGAAGCTCAAAATATAAATAAAAAAAGTTAAATGATAAAACTATTATAAAAAGACTAAAAAGTCAGCTCTATTCTTTTTCATATGCGTGAAATTCACTCAGGCACATGATCCTGATTTTTGCCCATAAATTAAAAAAAATTAAGGGCAGAGTATAGAGCAAAGTTTAGAGACAGAACTATCCATTTAGTCTTTTTCTTCGTTCTCTTCAGGGTTCAGAAACTCTTCATAACACATAATACAGATACATTTATCTTCAGCGGTTATGTCTTCAGAGTCCACCTTGGGGCCACCAGGTTTTATAGTTCCTTTCTTTAATACATAGAAGTGTTCACCGAATTCGACGGGTTGCCCGCATCTCGAACATAAGAAGGGCGGATTCTCAACCGATTCAGTTGCACACTCAATGCATATCAGATCAGACTTATCCCCGTGAACGTCCTTGAATTTTATTGGTTTCATGTCCTGGCTGGTATCAACGACCAGCACGTCTTCCAGCAATTCCCGACCACAGATATTGCAATATTCTTTAGTCTTGTCGCCTCCCTTCATTATGTCACCTCTGTTCTTCAAAATATTTTTTTCACAAACTCATGCACTAAGCCTGCAGGGGTTTTAATGTCTCCTTTTTTTCACTCAACTTTATCCCTTTTTGGCTTATATTATAATTATATCAACTTAGATGTTTAAAACTATTTTTATTTAAATGCATTATCACTTAATTGAGAATCTTCCACATCGGGTTTTCTTTAAATATATTATGAAATTAAATTCACAGCAGAAAATATGAGAAAGAAATCCAATAAAACAATGGGGAATCGAAAATGACAGATGATAAACGCATGATTTTAATTTATCACCATGACGATAATGACGGATGCTGTGCAGCCGTTATTGCTGGTAATTCCTATGACCGGAATGAATTTGACATAAAATTTGTTGCTATAAATTATGGCAAAGAGTCTTGGAGTGAGGGGGAAATAAAGGCAGCGGAAGAAGTATGGCTTGTTGACTTTACCAGCGATAAAATGGATGAATTTGTAAAAGTTTGCGGACCTAAACTAATCTGGATTGATCATCATAAGACCGCTGTAGAGAAATTTCCGGATCTTTGGAATTCAAGCAGTATTCCGGGTATTCGGTCTCTTGAAAAGGCAGCCTGTGTACTTACATGGGAGTTTACGCATCCTGAACATACTTCCCCTCCGGTGGCCGTTGCTTATATTGGAGATAAAGACCTGTGGAAGTTTGAATACCCTGAAACCAGGGCTTTCAACGCAGGATTTAATCTGATGGTGAAAACCCCCTATGATGCCGTATGGGATGTGCTTCTTGGTCCGGAATATGAGGATACCGTAAACAATATGATATCTATAGGGAAATTGCTTCTCGAAGCTCAAAACTACAAGCTCCAAAAAGCCTTTGACCGTGGGGTGGATTGCACTTTCCATAACTGGAAAGCCAGGCTTGTAAACACTACCGGAAACATCTCCGAGCTTGGAGAGTTCATCTACAAGAAGCCTGAATATGATATTGCTGTTATGTGGCAGGCTGTAGAGGATATGGTGGTATTCAGCTTGAGATCCGATTCAGGAAATCCCAACTCGCCCGATTGTGCCGAAATCGCTCAACAATATGGCGGAGGAGGACACAGGAATGCTGCTGGATTCCAAAAAAAGAACATGGATTTTCCAGGCCTGCTTTTTACATGAAATTACCCCTGATGGCCTGGAGCATAATCAAGTTCTGGATTCTAACTTTATCGTGGTGCTATCAGGTAAAATAGCTCCAATTTGACCTGGAAATCCCACTGACTCTTTTTTTGTGGATTTTGCGTTTCTGTAAAATAGTACTTGAAGTGATCTTTTTTTCACAAATATCTAATTTATTCATACCCGAGCTTTTAGAAAAGTATTTATATTTTAAAACTACCTTATTCAAGAAAATTCGTCAGGACATATAAATAGTAGTGGGATCTATTGACCTGGAGGTTAGTTTACGTTTAAAAATATAATTCAGTTCTATAATGTAAATGGTTTGACTAGAAGTCCTTTTAAGCACAGTCTGACGGTACTACTTAATAATTTTATAAACATGGAGTTTAGTCCTCTATACTGGTTTACCCTTCCAGGTTTTGTTCTTTGTTCAGTCGGGTTATACGTAGGTCTTGATTTATTACAGACTTTCTATCTTGGCGGAAGTCTTACCTTCGGGCCAACGGTTTTGATGGTAATTCTTACCGTTATAGGGACGGGCATGATTTTTACCGGAATTTTGCTTCACTCTATCTCAGGTTTACTGCAGTATATAAGAGAATAAACTGATATCTCGGGTTTACTGCAGCATCTATGGGAATAAACTGATAACTCCAAAAGATTTACTTAATTAGCTTACCTAAAACCAATTTTGTTCTCAAATCAGTAAAGTTTCATACCTATTTCATGGCCAGAAACTCAGTTAATTATTGGAACACAGGATTTAGAGAAACGATTTTAAGTTTTGGGATGAGCTCAATATTTTTTCTTAATATTGATTTCTGTTTTCCAGTAGTCTTTCTTAATAGTGTTTTTCTCTATCGCTAATAAGCTATATCAATATTGATCTGCGCAAAAGGAATAAGAAAGGCAATTGACTGAAAACGCACATGAAATTCTTCTAATCACAAGCACAAATAAATGAAAGTACTTGAAGAACTTTCATGCCGTGCGACAAGAAGTTATGTCATGAATTACTTTAATGCTGCCTTTTCCATTTGGGGTAACCCTACCAGAATGTGCGTCATTAGTAATGATGGGGTGCAAAGCTTCTGGGACAATGTGAAGCTCTCTGAAAATCCATTTCAGACTATTTGCTAGGGTAAGAGTTCCATGGGAAACGTAAAGTGAACCATTGTAAGAGTCGTTAAGTTCGCCAAGCGAAACTGGATTGATACGCTTGAACCAACAGGTATGAAATCAGGCTTTAACGGTGGCATGACGTTAAAGCAAATGGACAAACGGTTTCCGGCTCATAGATGGCCCCTAAAGAACTCATAATTATTCATGACATAGAACTTGGTAAGCCCTATTTGTTCCCTTAAAAAGGGTAGGAACTTCGTAAGGAGCAACAATGACAAAGAGGGTAGAGGATTCAGTAAAAAGCGAATGCTGATCTGTAATAGATCAGATAGAGGTTCAAACTTTGCCTCGATCCGAAAGGATGCTGACTTACTGATGGTGTTTTCTTGTGTGAACGGAAACAAACTCACGAATGTAAGATACTCAAAGACACCAACAGGTGAGAGGCTTACAGACAGTAAAGTTAGTGGGCTGTTATCCAGAATCACAAAATCAGTTATGCAAATAACTGATGCCTGATACAGAAAGGGTTTGAAAACACTCGAGCCGTATGAGGGGAAACTTTCAAGTACGGTTCCTAGGGGAGAAAGGAGGAGCAATCCTCCCGACTTACCCAACAAATAAATATAGAACAGTTTGGAACTATTGATGAGTATTTTACAATTAAATAGAGAAAAGCAAAATACAATGGTAAAAAAATCAAAAAAAAAGGCGGTTTCATAAAGAAAACCGCCTTTAAGCCTTTAACTCTATTCTGTCTTTTGCTGTTTTTAGAGTTTTAGCTTTGTTTTAACCTTTTCTGAATTTCAACATAGATCAGATCCGGCTTAAATATGTTTTTGGAGTCCGGGATCTCTGTCAGCTTCGGAGTCTCCGATTATACCGGTGAGGTTCCGTCTGCGCTTATTTTCAGTTTTTGCTGGTCTATGCCTACAAGACCTTTGCCAGGTTCATAGGCGCCTGTAAAGAGGAGGTAATTTCCTGGCGTGAGATCAAAGGCTGTCAAGGAAAGGGTAGTCTGGTTCTTCTCGCCTATGCTTATAGTACCGTTACCTTCTCCAATAAGCGTCTGGAATCCGTTTGCAAGTTCACTCTTGTTTACGGAGCTTATGCCCAGGGTCCTGAGGTCGACATCGTTAACGGAAACATTGGTTCCATCTATTGTTCCATTGCTGTCAACTTTCATTTCAGCTTTATAGGCTTCTTCATTAATCAGCAGGGCACCGTAGGTAAACTCTCCGGCAGGTGCATTTTTCAGGCTCATCTGAACATCAAGGTTGTCTCCTTCCTTAATATTGTTGGCGGCCGTCGTTTTCAGTTCATAGTCAACTACTTCAAAGCAAGTGGCTGAAAGAACTTTCGTTACGTTTTCTTCTTTGTCGCCCGCAAGTGTTATGACGATGCCGTAACTCCCAGGCTCAAGAGAGTTAAATGTAAGGGGTTTAGACAGGTCTCCGCACTTGTCCAGAGTCGCGCATGTTTTAGTGTAGTCAACGCCTTTTAAGATTTCATTCAGGCTCTTGCATTTTGCATCCACAAGAGCTTTTTCCATGGAACTCACATCAAGCCCCTTGACAAGATAAATATTCACTGCTTGTTTCTTAAAGGCTACAGGACCATTATAGTCCATTTTCACAGTCTGTTTTTCAGTATAAAACGGATGTGTGGAGTATGGATATGTGTATTTCAGTTCCTCGTCTTTGTCCTTATTTATTTTAAATACAATTCCTTCTTTTTCCACACAATTAGTCCCACTGTAAGTAAAGCTAAGAGGCTGTGGAAGCTGGATTTCTTTTCCTCCGGTGAGTTGAATCCATCCGCCATTATCTTGGCTGTCATCATGATCTGCAAAAATGACGCTATCTCCATTTTTCTCTATAGATGCAATCCAGAGTCCTTTTTCGCAAACAGCGGCTGATACCGAAATAAGTGCGAAAATGCAGATTAGAGCAGCAACGGTTAATTTACATTTTCTGAGATCTATTCCATTTATTCCTATTTTTTTATTCAATCGTTACACCCCTAAAATTAATATTTGTTTTATCCCGGACTTTTGCTATATATTCTTACTTTTGTCTATTATCTACTTCATTAATTATTAAGCTTTCATCCGCGAATTTCTTTTTTAATTAAATTAATTCATATTCATATATTTTGTCTATTAGACATGTCTACTATTAATATGTATTTATAGTTTATCGAAAGTGTCTTCAAAGAATTCTAAAAACAATCGTATTTAAAATCCCTCAGTACATTATTATGACTTTTTCCTCTTTAAATAAACCACAAATAATATTAATACGGCTAAGATTCCTGCTATCCATATCTTCTGAGATTTCAGGTTCTGGAAACTCTCGGCAAGTATATTTTCTTCACTGGAAATATTTCCATTGTCTATTTCTTCTTTTATTTTCGCAGTTATTTCCCCGACTTCTCCCTCACTTGAGTTCTGTTCCGAGGAGTTTGTTTCGGAAGAGAGGCTTTCTGATGGCTGTAATTCTATTTGCTTTGTAGTGCCCTCAACGTTTACTTCAAAACCACCTGCTGGTATAGACTTAGTATTATATTCATAGCTGAAACTTCCATCAGAATCTACTTCAATCTCTTGCATGGCTGTTATCTTGAGTTTGACACTAGAACCACTTGCCTTTCCGTCGATCCTGATCTTATATGTTCCTGGAGGGACATTTGACTGGGAAACGGTAGCAGTGCCATCTTTTGCCTCTGCGCTTCTAGTTAACCATAGGAGCAGCTTTGCTCTCACGTTCAAGTCATCTGCCCCTACAGCCTTCACGGTAAAACTGTTGTCAAAACCAGAGGGGATTACTACATCTTCAAGCAGGTACTCATATTCTCCATCCTGAACCTCCACATCTTTTTCAAAGGATACCAGCACTTTCGCGGTATCTCCCTCAAAACCGGTTCCTTTTATCTCCATTGTATCCCCAACAACTGGATTTTGGGGAGTAAGTTCCCAGTTACTTGAAGCAACTGCTCCAGGAGAAATGATCAGGAACAGGAAAACAGGAAGTAAAAACAGGAGCTTCAAACTTTCCATATTCTTTGGATTTTTGATAAATGTAAAAATGGGCTTTACGAACTCTATTTCTTCAGGAAGCAATTTCTTTAACCTCTCCTCTTAATATTTTCTGATTAGAAAGGCTATTGTCCATTGAATAGCTATATTACAGGTCTATTTTTCTTTATATATGGACTTAGTATAAAAATCCTAGACAGATATAGGACAAATAATAAAACTAGTTTATATATTTTTCTTTTTAGTATTTAGTGTTGTTTGCAGCAAAACATATCCAGCATACAGGTTTTTGCATTCAGCTATAAAGAGAAAGGATTATAGCCTGCTACATCCCTTCTCTCACTATTTTTTCAAGTTTTTCTGTTATTATCAAGGCTGAATGGAAATTTTCCAGTCTAGTTTTCTGGTTTTACTTTCTTATTTTTTCATTTTCTTCAGCACAGCAAGCCCTATCAGCAGGGTTCCTGCAAATCCTAAAAGGAAAGAGGGAAGTTTTGGAGGGTTTTTTAAGACTTCTGCTAATGAATTTGCCTGAATGTATGGCTTGACATCTTCTAATATGAATGATTTTGGAGTTTCGAGAATGGACTTAATTCTCATAAGCGAAGAAATTTTATTTATTATTGAAGAGTCATTATCTCCGGTAGAATTCTCAGAACTAGATATCAAGACCGACCCGCGTGTACTTCCACTAGATTTTCCCACATTTTCCTGGACCGTACCTCCAGAACTTTCGTTATCTTGTTCTTCACTTGTATTCTGTTCCGAAGAGTTCATTTCCGAAGTCAGGTTTTCTGAAGATTGTAATTCTACCTGTTTTGTAACGTCCCCAACATTTACTTCAAAATCACCTGCCGGTATAGACTTAGTACTATATTCATAGCTGATGCTTCCATCAGAATCTACCTCAACTTCTTGCACGGCGGTTATCTTGAGTTTAACACTAGAGCCACTGGCCTTTCCATCGATCCTGATCTTATATGTTCCTGGAGGGACGTTTGTCTGGATAACGGTAGCAGTGCCATCTTTTGCCTCTGAGCTTTTAGTTAACCATAGGAGCATTTTTGCTCTCACATTCAGATCCTCAACCCCTTCGGCCTGCACAGTAAAACTGTTGTAGGAGCTTGAGGGAATTATTACATCTTCAAGCAGATACTCGTATTCTCCATCCTGGACCTCCACATCTTTTTCGAAGGATACCAGCGCTTTCGCAGTATCTCCCTCAAAGCCGGTCCCTGTTATCTCAATTGTATCTCCAGAAGCGGGATTTTGGGGGGTAATTTCCCAGCTACCTGAGGCAGCTGCCCCGGAAGAACTAATAAGGAATAGGAAAACCGAAAGCAAAAGAAGGAGTCTCAAATTTTCGTTATTTTTCAAATTATGGATAAATGTAAAAACTGGTTTTATTGGATTAATTTCTTCAGGAAGCAATTTTTCGAACCTCTCCTCTTGGTATTTTCTTGACTAGAAAGGCTATTGTCCATTGAATAGTGTATTAAAGGTCCACTTCTTATATCTGGACTAATTATAAAAATTCTAGACAGATATAATAATGAATGATAAAACTGGTTTATATATTTTACTTTTTAGTATTCCACACTGCTTACAATAAAAAATGTGTATCCATATACAGGTTTTTAGGCAGTGCACACTTTTTTCTGTAAAATCACAAATCTAATAAATTACTGGGTAGAAAATTCCATATAAGGGGATCAATTTTTTCATTGTACGCAAAAACTTGACTTCAAATATACAGCAAATTTGAGGCTGTAGGTTTTACATCAAGTCTTAAGGAGAAAGAATGTAGATAGCTACAATCCGTTCTCCTTATATTTTTCAAGTTTTTCTGTTGTTATCAAGGCTTAATGGAAATTTTCCAGTCTGGTCTTCTGGGTTTAATTTATCGGTTCCACTTCTTTTTCCTCAGTGCTGCAAACCCTATCAACAGGGTTCCTGCAAATCCCAACATGAAGAGGGAAGGTTTGGAGGATTTCGCACGATTTTCTGCTAATGAGTTTGCCTGAATACTTGGCTTGACATCTCTGGATATGAGTGATTTTGGGTTCCGAGAATGGACTTAATTCCCGTAAGCTGAGAGGTTCTTAATTTCATCTAAGATATACTTCTGAAGGTATTTTCCGGATATGGATTTCAAGTCCAAACCGTACGAATTTTCGGGGGATATTCTCAGCTTTTTCTGGGATATACCTGCCAGACCTTCATTATTTTCATAGGCTCCTGAGAGGAGAAGATAGTCTCCTGGGGGAAGTTCCAGGCTTTTCAGGGAAAGGTTACTCTGGTTTTTCTCACCTATGCTTATCGTACCATTATCTTTTCCTATAAGAGTCTGGATCTCATTCTTAAGTTCATCTTTTTCATTTTCGGATTCATATCCACTCAAATTTGTTTCCAAACTCCTGATAAGGTCAACTCCGTTCACAATAGGCCTTATTTTAGTGGTCATCCAGATTGATTTCGTGCCTTTAGATGCTGTATAGGCCCCATCCTTTATCAGTACAGTCCAGTAAGTATAATTATCCTTATCAGGTGCATTCTGCAGATCCAGGTTGACTTCTACGTTTTCGCCTTCTTGAATGGTATACGGGACTCTGGCTTCCATTTGATATTTGAGAACTTCAAAATATTTTGCTAAAAGGATCTCTTTTTCGGATCCTGTTTTTTCCGTTTCGTTTCCGGCAAGGGTTATAAGGGTCCAGTAGCTTCCAGCCTGAAGAGGGCCCAGTGTCAGAGGAGAAAGGTCTCCGTTCTTGTTCAGGGTCGCAGGTATCCTGGCATAAGCTTCTGTATCATTGTTTAAGACATCCTCAAGCCTAATTGTGCTTTCATTCAGACCTGAAATTCCATTTTCTGGAGAACTCGGGCTGTGTTCCTTGATGAGGTATATATCCACATTCTGTTGTCCTAAAGCTTCAGGTCCGTAGTAGCTTAACTTTATGCTCTCATTTACGGTGTAAAATGAACGAAGGGAATAGGGATATGACAATATGAACATCATATTGTTCCAGCTATTTTTCTCTGTTTTTATCTCAGGTGTTATCGACTCGTTTCCCTGGCTGTCTGTCCAGTTATATGCTTTTACTTCAGATGTATCTCCAGGGCTTTCGTCATCAGTTCCTTCAGTTGAATTCTGCTCAGAGTAGTTCATTTCTGAAGGCAGACTTTCGTTATTTTGTTCTTCACTTAAGTTCTGTTCCGAGGAATTTGTTTCTGAAGGGAGGTTTTCTGATGGCTGTAATTCTATTTGCTTTGTAATGCCCTCAACATTTACTTCAAAATTACCTGCCGGTATAGACTTAGTATTATATTCATAGCTGAGATTTCCATCAGAATCTACCTCTATCTCTTGCATGGCTGTTATCTTGAGTTTGACACTGGAACCATTTGCCTTTCCGTCAATCCTGATTTCATATGTTCCTGGAGGAACATTTGTATGGGAAACGGTAGCAACGCCATCTTTTGCTTCTGCACCTTTAGTTAACCATAGGAGCAGCTTTGCTCTCACATTCAAATCATCTGCTCCTACAGCCTGCACGGTAAAACTGTTGTCAAAACCAGAGGGAATTACTACATCTTCAAGCAGRTACTCATATTCTCCATCCTGAACYTCCACATCTTTTTCAAAGGATACCAGYACTTTCGCRGTATCTCCCTCAAAACCRGTTCCTTTTATCTCCATTGTATCCCCAACAACTGGATTTTGAGGAGTAAGTTCCCAGTTGCTTGAGGCAGCTGCTCCGTGAGGAAGAATCAGGAACAGAAAAACAGGAAGCAAAAGCAGGAGTCTCAAACTTTCCTTATTCTTTGGATTTTTAATGAATGTAAAAACGGGCTTTATTAACTTAATTTTTTCAGGAAGCAATTTTTTAAACCTCTCCTCTTTGTGTTTTCTTGACTAGAAAGGCTATTGTCCATTGAATAGCTATTATAAATCGACGTATTATGAATCGATGCATTGTGAATCGACGTATTATGAATCGATGTATTATGAACCGATATATTATGAATCGATATATTATGAACCGATATATTATGAATCGATGTATTATGAATCGATGTATTATGAATCGATGTATTATGGATTTACTTCTTACACCTAACTTATTTGTAAAAATTCTAGACAGACATAAGGACAAATAATAAAACTGGTTTATATATTTATTCTTTTTAGTATCTTGTATTGCTGCAGTAAAACCCATCCAGTGTACAGGTTTTTGTATCTAGCTATAAAGAGAAAGGATTGTAGCCTTCTACATCCTTTCTCTCGATCTTTTTTTCAAGATTTTTGATTTTTTTGTAACTGGATGGAAATTTTCCGACCTGTTTCACTAAGTTTAGTTTACGGGTTTCATTTCTTTTTCCTTAGTACTGCAAATCCTATCAGTAGGGTTACTGCAAATCCTAACAGGAAGGAGGGAAGTTTTGGAGGGTTTCTTAAGACTTCTGCTAATGAGTTTGCCTGAATATATGGCTTGACATCTTCGAGTATGAATGATTTTGGATTTTCGAGAATAGACTTAAGTCCCATAAGCGGAGAGTCTTTGAATTTCGTCGAAGATTCATCACCGAAGGTATTTTCTGAGCCGGGTTTCAAACCCAATCCTGATACGTTTTCGGCGGATATCCTCAGATTTCCCTGAGATATGCCTGTCAGGCCCTCATTATTTTCATAGGCTCCTGTAAGGAGCAGGTAGTTTCCTGGGGGAAGGTCCAGGCTTTTCAGTGAAAGGTTGTTCTGGTTTTTCTCACCTATGCTTATCGTACCATTATCTTTCCCTATAAGGGTCTGGATCTCGTTCCTAAGTTCTTCTTTTTCGTTTTCGGATTCATGTCCACTCAAATTTGTTTCCAAACTCTTGATAAGGTCAACTCCATTCACGATAGGCCTGATTCCGGTGGTCATTCTCCAGGTTGGGTTCGTGCCTTCAAATGCTGTATAGGCGCTATCTTTTATCAGTACAACCCAGTAAGTAGAATTATTTTCATCAGATGCATTCTTCAGATCCAGGCTGACTTCTAGGTTTTCGCCTTCTTGAAGGGCATACGGAGCTCTGGCTTCCAGTTGATATTGGAGAACTTCAAAATATTTTGCTAAAAGAACTTTATTTTCTGATCCTGTATTTTCCTCTTCGTTTTCTGCAGGAGTTATAAGGATCCAGTAGTGACCGGCCTGAAGAGGGTCCAGCCTCAGTGGAGTAAGGTCTCCTTCTTTGTTCAGGGTCGCAGGTATCTTGACATAAGCTTCTGTATCATTGTTTAAGACATCCTCAAGACTAATCGTGCTTTCATTTATATTATATGAAGTTCCATTTTCTGGAGAACTCGGACTGTATTTCTTGATAAGATATATGTCCACATTCTGATGTCCTAAAGCTTCAGGTCCATTATAGCTTATATTCACATTATCATTTGTAGTATAAAACGAACGAAGGGGATAGGAATATGACAGTATTAATTTAATATTGTTCCAGCTATTTTTCGCTGTTTTTATCTTAGGTGTTTCCGACTCATTTCCCTGACTGTCTGTCCAGTTATATACTT
Organism: Methanosarcina sp. DH1; assembly: GCF_020804205.1. Lineage (NCBI taxonomy): Archaea > Methanobacteriati > Methanobacteriota > Methanomicrobia > Methanosarcinales > Methanosarcinaceae > Methanosarcina > Methanosarcina sp. DH1. The sequence continues at coordinate 88,004 of NZ_WJBJ01000026.1, forward strand.
TTATTTCATTTACTTCCTGATTCAGACTATTCGTCCAGTTTTCTTCAGATTTCACTACTTCACTTTCCACACTATTTGTGCCATTGGAAGTTTCTGTGCCTTCGGAAGTTCCTGTGCCATTGGAAGTTTCTGTGCCTTTGGAAGTTTCTGTGTCGTTGGAAGTTTCTGTGCCTTTGGAAGTTTCGTTGGAGGTTTTGGTTTCAGTTTCCACTTCAGAACTTTTTACGCTTTTCGGTTCAGTAACTGTTTCGGTTTTTGTTTCATTTTTCGCGTTGGTATTGTTTTGGACGACTGTTCCATTTGCTGTTATTATTTTATATTTTAAGTCAGATACATTGCTTTCTGAACTGGTTGTTTTATTTTCGTTAACTGCTGTGTTATTTGCTGTTATTATTTTGCATTTACAGTTAGATCCATTGCTTTTTGAACTCGTTGAGTCATTTTCTTCGCTGTTTTCCTGGCTATCCGTATCTTCACTGTCGGATTCATTTTCTTGAGCGATTGTTTTATTTACTGTTATTAGTTTATACCCGCTAGATACATTAGTTTCTGAACTTTTTGAGTCATTTTCTTCGCTGTTTTCCGGGGTTTCGGTACTTGTTCCTGCTTCTGTTTTTGACTTATTATCTTCTACAGTTTCCTGAGTTTCTGTACTTTTGTTTTCTCCTATTTTATACACATTGTAATGTAAAAGAGAGTTAGCTAATTCAGCCCCTTGCTCAGTGTCTTCTACTGTTTCCTGAGTTTCTGTACTTGTTCCGGTTCCGGTTTTTGACTTATTGTCTACTACTGTTTCCGGGGTTTCGGTACTTTCTTCTGCCCCTGTTTTTGACTTATTATCTATTACTGTTTCCTGAGTTTCCGTACTTGTTCCGGTTCCAGTTTTTGACTTATTATATACTACTGTTTCCGGGGTTTCGGTACTTTCTTCTGCCCCTGTTTTTGACTTATTATCTATTACTGTTTCCGGGGTTTCGGTACTTGTTCCGGTTCCAGTTTTTGACTTATTGTCTACTACTGTTTCCGGKGTTTCKGTACTTGTCCCGCTTCCGGTTTTTGACTTATTATATACTACTGTTTTCTGGGTTTCGGTACTTGTTCCGGTTCCGGTTTTTGACTTATTATATGCTACTGTTTTCTGTGTTTCTGTACTTGTTCCGGTTCCGGTTTTTGACTTATTGTCTACTACTGTTTCCGGTGTTTCTGTACTTGTCCCGSTTCCGGTTTTTGACTTATTATATACTACTGTTTTCTGGGTTTCGGTACTTGTTCCGGTTCCGGTTTTTGACTTATTATATACTACTGTTTTCTGGGTTTCGGTACTTGTTCCGGTTCCGGTTTTTGACTTATTATATACTACTGTTTCCGGGATTTCGGTACTTGTCCCAGTTCCGGTTTTTGACTTATTATATACTTTCGTGCAGGAGGAACATTTGCTCCCGGTATTGTTTTTTTCATCACTTTCTATGCAGTAGGAGCACTTATCTCCGGTATTGTTATCTTCGCCACTTTCTGTGCAGTCAAAGCAGTCAACTTCGGTATAATTTTCGTCTACTATGCAGTACAAACAGTTATCCTCTGTCTCATTACTTACTCCAGTGTCTGACTCATGTACTATTTTGTCCCCTGTCTGACTATTGGTTTTGCTTTCCGCACCTGTAGCTGATATTGAAATTACTGAAAAAATTAGAACTAAAGTAATACAGATTAATCTCCATTTTCTACCAGATGTTTCATTGTAAATTCCTGTTTTTTTCTTCAATAAGTGCACCCCTTAATTATCCTCTTTTCTGCGTAAGTTTAAGTTTTTACATTTCTTTATGCATTTCATATGTGATTTGAAGTTTTATTTTAGCATGATTTGGTATTCTGCAAATTTATCAAGATAAATATCTTTTATTAAAAGATTTTAAGGGAATTTTAATAACATGTTTATATTTTATAATGAACTATATTCTGTAAAGTCTTTTCATTTTTCAAATTTTTTTATCTTTGAATAACCTGTAGTAACAATAATATTATTAGGACTCTTGAGTCTACTTATCTCGACTTTTCATTACTTAAACTCTTCTTTCTTAGTTCAAATTCCCTTAATATATTTTCCTTCTGGATTTGACTTGGATCAAAAAGAAGTTTTACTTTCAGAGCCAGGCTTTCTGCAGATTTCTGCTTGACCGCGGGGTAATGTCTTCAATAATCAAATTTTCGGCTCTTCGTCATTTCCTACGGATAAGACGATTTTCAGTCCAAGACCGCATTGGTTTAGAACTATAACGCAGTTGAACTGAAAAATCAACATCATTGGAATGTTAATTGTCTAAAACGTGATTTTAATTATACATTCTTTGACGCAATTGATTTCGTTCCTCAAGTGCGTAAGTCCTACGGTTTTCATGGAGGACATTATGAGGATATCCATGCAAAACAACAAAGAGCAAAATTTTCTGTAATAATTTCACAGGCACTGAGGCAACTGTGTCAGAAAAGGCAATAAATACCAAAGTTTTAGTCAACATAACAGATTTTTTCATGCGTATTCAGCTAAGTGAAAAATCGTGACAACCGCGTCCATTTTCACAATGTTTGTTAAGTATTTTATTAAGTTATGGGCTGAAATGGGGTGTCAATTTCATGCAAACAGGCCAAAATTGAAGCTGGTTTTTAATGCAAAATCGATAGCTTCTGGCAAGAAAGTTCCTTAACCGGCGTCTGATAAAAATATTTTAGTTTAAATGTATTGGCAGGCGGAGACCCATGAACACTTCAACATTTAGAGGCTGTCCAACAACTCATTTCAGGTAAAAACATCAAAAAACATCTAAAAGAGGCACTTTATGTTTTAAATTAAAAAGTACTATTTATTAGAAATTATGATTCTTGAAACTATTTACCTGGTTATCTTAATATTTATGACCCTAAGTGAAATCATATAGACATCATTGACTAATAATAATGAGATTTACGGGAAAAATACACCATTCATTCTCATGGTTATCAGTTGCAGCTTGAATAGCTCATTATTTTTAGTCTTTATAAAATATGATTTAAAATTCATTCATAAAATTAGTTCCAGAGTTAAGTGTAAAAAGTGGTGATGTCCAATGAGTTATATAAGAAACGTTTATATAAAAAAGATTTGTCCTGTTTGTGGAAATGAATTTATTGTCTTAGAAACCATGGAGAAGAAAGCTGTTTACTGCACTCTTCACTGCCTCTCAATATCTGAATATGAGCAGAGTAATAGCGTTTCTCCTTTAATAGCTACATAATTCCGGTGGACTGTAGTAGCAGAACTGAAATCATAGTCTTATGAGCAAATATCCGAATTCAGACTAAAAAATAGGGAAATTCGATACAAACTTCAATTACCAGATCCCATTAAATTTATTTCTGTAAAGTGATCTACTAAACAAGCTCGCATATTAAACAAGCTCGCATATAATAGTTATTATATTACTTACAGGCCGACTGTTACATACATTCAGGTCGGTCTATAAGTTTTTGCTGGCCGATAAGTAGAGATGGTATTCTGTCAACTGTGATCCCATATTTCAACTCTTCTATTTAGAAAGTATAAGCTCGGACGCTTTTGTCTATTTATTTTTGTTCTCTCCTGTGATGGATTCTTCTTTCTGAATTCTCTTCTCGCCCTGCAAAGGCTTTATATATTAGATATGCTATGTAAAGGCAAAGTACATGCAAGATGGAAGTTTCACGCACTTTAGTGCTTGAAATTATCTAATCAGATCAATGTGATGCTTAATGCTAATATCCTGGAAATTTCCGGGAGATAGGGTTTTCTGCCGTGCTTTACGGAAGATTTCCTGCATTGAAGATAAATCCAGTGAGAAAAGTCGGATCAACATGAGTGTTAAAGGGCCAATGCTTTGAAACGCCCGCTTTTGGCGTCCTGAGACGCCTAAAATCGCACGAAGCTGTTCAAGTTTTCGATGAGTTGCGGTTGCAGTCACTGAATAATGAAGTTTCAATTAGGGGACTGAATTTAAAATCAGGTTACCATATACTGAAGTTTCAAATCAGACTACTGAATGTTTCAAATCAGTGCCAGATGCCTGGATTTGGGTCTGCCAGGATCGTAAAATCGATCCTTTAAGAGTATGCTCCTGCTAGACAAGCTGGGAAGAGGATCGGATATTGCAGATGCCTGAAGGAATTAGGGTACCGGGAGCATAAAGCTCTGGTCTGCTCGAGGCATACGTGCCAGGCAGGTCTAAATACGTCCCTCCCCACCTGGTAGCGTTCGGGGAATCCAGTGTATTTTTTCTTTTTCCACTCATGTTGGGCCGACCGGAGGGGCTGGCATTTTAATTGAAATTTACGGAGTAGAAATATGGCAAGCATACACCGACCAAAACGAGGTTCCCTCGCATATAGTCCACGCAAAAGGGCAAAGAGCCACATTCCACGGTTCAGAGCCTGGCCGGAGGCTACAGGTGAACCAAGGCTACAGGGTTTTGCAGGGTACAAGGTGGGCATGACCCACGTGATCATGGTTGATGACACAAAGAACAGCCTTACCCAGGGTATGGAAATCTCCGTACCTGTAACTGTCATCGAAACTCCCGCAATAAGGGTTGCAGCTATCCGGGCTTATGCAGAAGACACCACCGGAGAAAAGGCAATCGCTGAGGTATGGGCAACAGACCTTGATCCTGAACTCAAACGCAGGATCCCTATACCAAAAGGGGAGAACATGGCTGAAACCCTTGGGAATATCGGTAAAATGATAGAAGAAGGAAAGGTAAGCGATATTAAAGCAGTTACCTATACTCTGCCAAAGAGCCTTACCGGGGTCCCCAAAAAGACGCCCGATATCATGGAATCCGGAATTAGCGCCAGAGATCTCAACACCAAGTTCGAGTACGCAAAATCAATTCTCGGCACCCTTGTAAGCATAACCGATGTTTTCAAGACAGGAACACTTGTTGATACAGCTGCGATTACTATCGGAAAAGGTACTCAGGGCCCTGTCAAGCGCTGGGGCATCCAGCTTATGAAAGGCAAACACTCCAGGCAGGGCAGTCTCAGGCAGATTGGTACTCTTGGTGGTTTTGGCCTTCGCCGCGTCTCCTGGAGAGTCCCGCAGATGGGTCAAACAGGATATCACCAGAGAACCGAGTTCAACAAGCGCATCCTTAAGATTGGATCCGATGGAGAAGAAGTCACTCCAGAAGGCGGCTTTATGAATTATGGCTTTGTCCGTGGGGATTACGTGCTGATCAAAGGCAGCGTTCCCGGGCCTTCCAAGAGACTTATCAGACTCAGAGATCCGATCAGGGCAAAGAAAGCCGACCTTGGCGAACCGAATATCCTTCACATAAGCAGGGAATCCAAGCAGGGGTGAAGTGAAATGGCTACAGCAAAAACAATAGACCTTACAGGGAAGGTTGTCAGGGAGATTGAGCTTCCCGACGTGTTTGACGTGGATTACCGACCTGACCTGATTAAAAAGGCAGTGCTTGCGGCACAGGCAAACAGGCTTCAACCCTATGGTCCCCGTCTCTATGCAGGGATGGAAACTTCCGCAAGAGGCTGGGGTTCAGGGCGAGGCGCATCCCATATTCCAAGGCTCGTAAACAGCAGCAGAGCTGCAAGAGTCCCGCACGCAAGAGGCGGAAGAAGAGCCCACCCACCAAAACCGGAAGCTGACAGAAGCGAAAAAGTCAACACCAAAGAACGCCGCTATGCAATCCGCTCCGCAATCGCAGCAACCAGGGATCCAACCCTCGTAAGCCTGAGGGGCCATATCTTTGAAGCCGAGCTTCCGATTGTTACGGAAAACGCTCTTGAAGACCTGGATAAGACAAAGCAGGTAATAGAATTCCTGCAGGCTATCGGAGTCTACGAAGACGTGCTCAGGGCAAAATACGGAAGACACATCAGGGCAGGCCGCGGAAAGCTTAGAGGTAGAAAATACAAGCACAAAAAGAGTATCCTTATTGTTGCAGGAGAAAGTGCTCCTATCCTGAAGGCCGCAAGAAACCTCTCAGGAGTAGACGTTGCAACAGTGGATTCACTTAATGCCGAACTGCTCGCACCTGGTACTCACGCAGGGCGCCTTACTATCTGGACAGAATCCGCAGTTGAGAAACTGGAAGGTGCATTCCAATGAGCTCCATTAATTATCCTTTTGTTACTGAAAAAGCGATGATGCTGCTTGATGAAAACAAGCTTCAGTTTATCGTGGATACCAGGTCAAACAAAAAGCAGATCGTAGAAGATGTTGAAAAACTGTACGGGTTCAAGGTAAAGGCCGTGCGAACCATGACAACCATGAAGGGCACGAAAAAAGCAATCCTGACATTCGAAGATCCTGAATCTGCACACGAGATTGCAACCCGGATAGGACTAATGTGAGGTGTGATGTATGGGTAAAAGAATCATATCACAAAACAGGGGTAGAGGTACTCCGACCTACAGAGCTCCTTCTCACAAGTACAAGGCAGAACTGAGGCACCCCCGTGTTGACGAAAACACGTCGATTCAGGGGAAAGTCATTAATCTCGAGCACGACCCTGCTCGCTCAGCTCCGATAGCAAAAGTTGCCTTTGAAACTGGGGAAGAACTTCTCCTGCTTGCCTCAGAAGGAATTGCAGTAGGGAGCACAATCGAGTGCGGAGACGATGCCGATGTCAGGCCAGGAAATATAGTTCCTATAGGAAAGGTGCCTGAAGGTTTCTTTATCTGCAATATCGAGTCAAAGCCAAATGACGGCGGCAGATTCGTGCGCTCCTCTGGTGTATACGCAACTGTCGTAACCCATGAACCTAACAGAACTGCAGTAGCAATGCCTTCAGGTAACATTAAATGGCTTAATCCGAAGTGCAGAGCAGTTGTCGGTATCGTTGCAGGCGGAGGCCGTGTGGACAGGCCATGGCTCAAAGCCGGGAAAAAATACCACAAAATGAAAACAAGAGCTGCTAAGTATCCCAGGGTTTCAGGAGTTGCCATGAACCCACGTGACCACCCATTCGGTGGAGGTGCCTGGAAGCACCCGGGCAAGCCCACAACGGTTAGCAGAAACGCTCCGCCTGGAAGGAAGGTCGGACTGATTGCAGCTAGAAGGACCGGAATGAAGCGCTGATGAGGGGTGTTCGTTATGGTTAAAAAATCATCATCAAGATTACCAAAGAGAAAGGGTGAGTATACCTACCGCGGGAAAACCGTCTCAGAACTTCAGGAACTGAGTCTTGAAGAGTTTGCAGAACTCCTGCCTTCAAGAGAACGCAGGAGCATTAAACGCGGGTTCACTGAAGGGCAGAAAAAAGTCCTGCATGAGTTTAAGGAAGGAAAGAAGGTCAGGACTCATCACAGAGACCTGATCATCCTTCCGGAAATGATCGGACAGACTATTGAAATCCACAATGGGAAAGGTTTCGTGAGTGTGGACCTCCAGCCTGAAATGATCGGGCACCGTTTTGGAGAATTCGCACCCACAAGATCAAAAGTTTCACACGGCAGTGCCGGTGTGGGAGCAACCCGTTCAAGCAAGTTCGTGCCACTGAAATGAGGTGAGAGGGAATGGCAAGAATTAATTATTCAGTTAAAGGAGACCCTGAGACAACCTCTAAGGCTATGGGTTCTGAACTCCATATTTCCCCTAAAAAGTCCCGTGAAGTCTGCTGCAAAATTAAGGGCATGAAAGTTGCTGAAGCAAGAAGGTTTTTAGAAGATGTAGTTGCTTTAAAGCAGGCAGTTCCCTTCAAAAGACACCACGATGGAACTGGACACCGAAAAGGTCCAATGGCTGCAGGCAGGTACCCTGTTAATGCTTCAAAAGAGATACTCAAGATTTTGAAGAATGCAGAAAGCAATGCCGAATATAAGGGCCTTGAACCCGCAAACATGTATATTATCCACGCTGCAATTCAACGCGGCAGGGTAATTCACGGGTTTATGCCGAGAGCCAGAGGACGGGCCACTCCCAAAGACACAGACACTGTAAATATTGAGATGATTCTTTCCGAGGTGCGCTAAATGGCAATAGAGAGAAAATTCGTAAATGATGGGTTTGTCAAAGCCTCCATGGACGAGTATTTCGCAGAACAGCTGAACAGAGCTGGATACGGCGGTATGGAGCTTAACAGGACCCCAATGGGCACCCAAATTGTTATCTATTCTGAAAAGCCTGGAATGGTAATCGGGAAAGCCGGAAAGGTCATCAGAAAGCTTACCCGGGACGTTGCAACCAAGTACAATCTTGAAAACCCGCAGATTGACGCTCAAGAAGTTAAGAAACCTGAACTTAACGCTCAGATGATGGCATCAAGGCTTGCAGCTTCAATTGAGAGAGGCTGGTATTTCAGGAAAGCCGGACACAACACCCTTCGTGCAGTCATGAATGCAGGTGCACTCGGCTGTGAAGTTGTTATTTCCGGGAAACTCACAGGTGCCAGGTCAAGAGTTGAAAAATTTATTGACGGGTACGTAAAGCATTCCGGACATCCTGTAGAAGAGGTCGTAGATGAAGGGTTTGCAGTAGCAGTCAAAAAGCTCGGGACCCTTGGCTGTAAAGTCAGGATCATTCAGCCAGACGTTGTCCTTCCTGACTCATATACTACCAGGGAACCAAGTGAGCCTGTAACTGAACCGGTTGAAAAGCCTGCAGAAAAACCTGCTGCAAAACCAGTTGAGAAACCTTCCGAAGCTCCTAAAAAGGAAAGCGTGGCAAAACCCAAAACTCCTGCAGTAGCACCTGAAAAACCAGTAGAAGCAGCTGAAGTTGCAGAACCTGAAGAAGCCGAGGAAGAACCTCAGGCTGAAGCAGCAGAAGACTTTGAAGAGGCTGAGGTCATTCAGGTTGAAGGTTCAGAAGAACTTAGAAGACAGGTCAACGGAGTCTGGCAGCACAAGCACGAGGGTTATGACTACTGGCATCCGATGGCAAGGGTTCACAAGGAGGCTAAGGAATAATGGCAATCCTCAGATCCAGAGAAATCCGGGATATGTCACTTGACGAAAGGGCTGACGAACTCGAGACTCTGAATAGTGAACTGGTCAGGGAACGTGCCCTTACTTCCGCAGGCGGAGCTCCTGAAAACCCGGGAAGAATCGGAGAAATCAGAAGAACGATTGCCCGGATAAAGACAATTCAGCATGAGCTAAATGAAATCTAAAGTGGAAATTCTACCTTCGACCCTTATCTACCATGAACTGATAGGGCTCGAAATTCAGGTGATTCGTTCCACTAATCCAGCATTGATAGGAAGCCGCGGCCTGGTGATTGACGAAACGAAAAATATGTTAATCATAGAAAACTCAGGGTCGCGGGAACTGAAGATTCCAAAGGCGGATTCGGAATTTCTCTTCCGAATCCCTGCCGAGCTCTCAGAAAAAGGCCGCAGATCCGATACATTCGTTAAAATTCAGGGAAACCTGCTGCTCTCACAACCCGAAAATCGGATCAAGAACATTAAAAAGTTACGCAAATGGGGCTAAACTCATGGCAAGAGATATTGGATTGAACATACCGGCGCCATCAGAAGAATGTAATGATTCATACTGTCCCTTCCACGGAACACTTCCAGTAAGAGGTCAAATCCTTGTGGGCACCGTGGTCAGCAGCAAGATGGACAATACGGTAGTTATTGAAAGGCAATACATGAAATTGGTGCCGAAATACCAGAGATACGAGAAGAGACGCTCGAAGGTTCACGCACACAACCCACCCTGCATTTCAGCAAAAGTCGGGGATATCGTTACGATTGCAGAATGCAGACGTATAAGCAAAACAAAGTCCTATGTGGTAGTTAAAGCGGAGGTGCCCAAATGAAAGGCATACGCTCCAACATCCCAAGGGCTCTCAATGCAGGTGCTAAGGTTCCCTGTGTGGACAACACCGGAGCCAAGGTCGTTGAGATTATTTCTGTCAAGAAATACAGAGGGGTAAAGAACAGAATGCCCTGCGCAGGAATTGGGGACATGTGCGTCGTCTCAGTAAAAAAAGGCACACCAGAAATGAGAAAGCAGGTTCTCCTTGCAGTAGTGGTTCGCCAGAAACAGGAGTTCCGCCGTCCGGATGGGTTGCATGTGTCCTTTGAGGACAATGCCATGGTAATCACGGATGAAGAAGGAATTCCAAAAGGCACGGACATAAAAGGTCCTATAGCAAGAGAAGTAGCTGAGAGGTACCCCAAGATCGGGACCACAGCATCTATCATTGTCTGAGGTGGCGAAAATGGTATCCAAACAGCCTAGAAAGCAGAGAAAGGCAAGATATAATGCGCCTCTGCACGTCAGACAGAAATTCATGGGCGCAAGGCTTAGTGAAGCACTCTCAAAGGAGTACGGCACAAGAAGCGCCGCAGTTATAGCGGGAGACACCGTGAAGGTCATGCGTGGAGATTATAAGGGAACTGAAGGAAAGGTCCAGGCCGTTTCGCTTCAGTACGGTACAATTTCTGTGGACGGCGTTATTTCCACCAAAGTGGATGGCACCGAAGTCTCAAGACCGATATACCCCTCCAATGTTATGATCACAAAACTGGAACTGAAGGACGGGCGCAGAGCATCAAGTATTAAGAAGTGAGGCAGGTGATTTTGTGACACACCAGAAAAGATTATCAATTCCAAGAAGCTGGAAGGCCGGAAAAAAAGGTTATAAGTGGGTCTCCACCACTCGCCCAGGGCCTCACAGTCAGGCACGCAGTCTTCCGCTCGGAATTATAATTCGTGATATTCTCAAGATTGTAGATAATAGCAGGGAAGGCAAAAAGATTCTCTCGGAAGGCAAAGTTCTTGTAGATGGGATTCCCAGAAAAGACCTCAGGTTCCCGGTTGGGCTTTTTGACGTAATTACACTCCCTCTCATAAATGAAACGTACAGGATGTTCCAGGACGAAAAGGGACGTCTGGTACTTCACAAGCTGGATGCAACAAACGTTAACAAATTGTGCAGGATCAACAACAAGACTACTCTCAAAGGAGGAAAGGTTCAGCTTAACCTGAATGACGGGACCAACATTCCGGGTTCTAACGAGTACGGTACAAAGGACTCTCTGATCCTCTCATTGCCTGACAAGCAGATAGTAAAGCACCTGCAGTTCAAGGTCGGCAATCTGGCAATGGTAGTAGGCGGCCGGCACTCTGGAGAAATCGGAAAGATCACTGAAATCAAGGAAGTTAAGAGTTCAAGACACAATACAGTCGCGATTTCAGGGGAAACCGATTTCGAAACAATTGAAGATTACGTTATTGTCATTGGCGAGGACAAGCCTGAGATCCGGCTCGGTGGTGAGATAATTGAGTAATATTATGCGCACTCCCGTTGTTGAGAAAGTAATTGTCCATATGGGTGTTGGAGAAAGTGGCCAGCATCTAGTAAATGCCGAAGAAATCCTCAAGACTGTTACAGGGCAGGGAGTTGTCAGGTGCTTTGCCAAGAGGACCCTTCCGGCTTTCTCGATCAAAAAGAACGAGCCTATCGGCTGCAAAGTAACCCTGAGAGGCCAGAGAGCCCAGCAGTTTCTCGAGACTGCTCTTGGTATCGTTGATAAGACTCTTGTCAGATCCCAGTTTGATTCCCTTGGAAACGTCTCTTTCGGAATTGAAGAACACACTGATTTTCCGGGCATGAGATATGACCCGAATATCGGGGTTTTCGGAATGGACGTAACAGTTGTTATCAAGCGCCCTGGAGAAAGAATCTGCAAGAGAAGGATTGCAACAAGGAAGATCCCGGCTAACCACAAGGTCACAGTTGAGGATGCTATTGCTTTCCTGAACGATAGCTATGGCGTGGAGGTCATGTAAATGGCGGAGACTATAAATAAGTCCGGAAAAGGAGTAAACGTGTGCAAGCGGTGTGGAAGAAAGCAGGGACTTGTCCGCAAATATGACATTTACCTCTGCAGGCACTGTTTCAGGGAGATTGCCCACGATATGGGTTTTGAGAAGTATTCATAAGGTGATTAAAATGGTATTACTTGATCCTCTTGCAAATGCCCTTTCCACAATCAAAAATGCCGAAGCTATTGGGAAAAGTTCCTGTATTATCAGGCCTGCCTCAAAAAACATTGGCAACGTGTTGAAGGTTATGCAAGATCTCGGCTACATTGGAGAATTCGAGTTTATCGATGATGGAAAAGCCGGAATCTACAGTGTAACCCTTGTGGGAAGAGTCAACAAATGCGGTGCAATCAAGCCGCGGTATTCCGTAGGAACTGACAGCTTTGAACGCTGGGAAAAGCAGTTTCTGCCGGCAAAGAACTTTGGCGCCCTTATAATAACTACTTCAAGCGGAGTTATGTCCCAGTACGAAGCCCGTGAGAAGAAGATTGGTGGGCAACTTCTTGCTTATGTGTACTGATGGAGGGAACAGGAAATGGTTAAGGAAATTGCAAGAAAAATAGAGGTTCCTGAAGGAATTTCCGTTTCTATCTCTCAGGATGTGTTTACAGCCAGTGGCCCTCTGGGGACTGTAGAAAGAAAACTATGGTATCCTGGAATCAAGATCTACGTCAGGGACGGCGAAGTAGAGGTAGATGCAGAATCTTCCAGGAAAGAACAGAAAGCCATGGTAGGCACTTTTACTTCCCACATCAAAAACCTTATAAAAGGCGTAAATGAGGGTTTTGAGTGCAAGATGACTATCCTGTACGCTCACTTCCCTATGCAGGTAAAAGTTGATGGTAAGACCCTCATAATAGGAAACTTCCTTGGAGAAAAAAAGCCAAGAGTCGCAAAGATTCTTGGTGAAACAAAGGTTAAGGTTTCTGGAAATGAGGTGACTGTTTCCGGAATCAACAAGGAAGATGTTGGGCAGACTGCCGCAAATATTGAACAGAAAACCAAGATCAAGAGATTCGACCCAAGGATTTTCCAGGACGGAATCTACATTGTGCAGAAGCCCTGAGGTGGTTATGATGGCAGAAGAATTAAAATCAGAAAGTACTTCAGTTTCCACCCTTGATATGGACTCTGAATCCAGGCGATTATTCAATGTGAGAAAAGTCCAGAAGGGAAAGAAGCCCCAGTTTAAGAGAGCAGCCTGTCATAAATTTAAGAGGCTTGACAGCAACTGGAGGCGTCCGAGAGGTTCTCAGGGTAAACAGCGTCGAAAGTATGTCTCAAAAGGTGCCCATGCCCAGGTAGGGTACGGAAGTCCTGCTGCAGTAAAAGGATTGCACCCTTCCGGTTATTCTGATGTGCTTGTTTCCAGCGTTGCTGAGCTTGAGCTCGTTGATCCTTCTTATGAAGCTATCAGGATAGCATCGACAGTAGGCTCAAGAAAGAAAGCTGTTATTATCACAAAAGCTGGAGAACTCGGTATTAAAGTACTGAACCCTGGAAGGAGTGAATAAAAATGTCAGATCTGGCCAATCAAAGAAGGTTAGCCTCCAAGATTCTCGAATGCGGACTTGACAGGGTATGGCTTAATCCGGAAGCCTCCGAAGAGATCGCGTCGGCAATTACCAGGGAAGATATTCGCGGGCTCATTGAGAAAGGCACTATTAAAGCCAAGCCGATCAAAGGAGTCAGCAGAGGCCGAGCCAGAGCTCTTGCTGCCAAGCGCAAGTATGGGCACTGCAAAGGTCAAGGTTCAAGAAAAGGTAAGAAAGGGGCCCGTACTCCTAAGAAGGAGCAGTGGATCAAAAAGATCAGGGCTCTTAGAAGAAGGCTCAAGGAACTGCGTGCAGATGGAACACTTGATAAATCCGTGTACTGCAGACTTTACAGAAAAGCAAAAGGCGGCGAATACAGAAGCGTTTCCCACCTGAACTCCCACCTTGGGTCTGAAAAACTGTTAAAGAAATAACCTGGAGGAGCTAAATATGGCAACAGGACCAAGATATAAGGTTCCTTTTAGACGAAGAAGAGAAGGACGCACTAATTACCACCTGCGACTCAAGTTACTGCTCTCAAGGCAGGACCGTGTGGTTGTCAGGAAGAGTGCAAGAAATGTTCAAATCCAGTTAATAGCTCCAACCCCAGAGGGGGATATAACTTATTCCTCAGCCGCTTCGAGTGAGCTTGCTAAGTACGGTTATACAGGGTCTACTGGAAACACAACGGCTGCATACCTTACAGGGCTCCTTTTCGGGCTTAAAAGCTTGAATAAGGGATATGAAGAAGGAATTCTGGATATAGGACTTCAGGCTTCCTCTGCAGGTTCCAGAGTCTATGCTGCGCTTAAAGGCATAGTAGACTCGGGTTTTGAAGTCCCCTGCAGCCCTGAAGTTTTCCCTTCGGAAGAGAGAATCCGGGGAGAGCACATTGCTGAATATAGAGAAGAGAGCTCAGACCTGCCAGAGCAGTTTGAAGCAACCAAAGAGAAAATCTTTGCTGAATTTAGTTAAGGTGATTAAATGGCATTCGATGAAGATTGGGTTCCAAAAACCAGGCTTGGAAAATTAGTCATGGAAGGACAGGTTGCTTCCATGGAAGAAGCAATCAAATCAGGCCTGCCTATCAGGGAGCCTCAGATAATTGATATGCTGCTTCCTGACCTGGAAGACGAGGTGCTCGATATTAACATGGTCCAGAGGATGACTGACTCCGGACGCCGTGTGAAATTCAGAGCAACCGTAATCGTAGGGAACAGAAATGGCTATGTAGGGCTCGGGCAGGCAAAGGATGTGCAGGTAGGGCCTGCTATCCGTAAAGCAATTGATGCTGCAAAGCTCGATATCACCTATATCCGCAGAGGCTGCGGGTCATGGGAATGCGCCTGCGGTCTGCCTCACACCGTTCCTTATGAAGTAACCGGAAAGGCAGGCAGTGTAAGCGTAACTCTTATTCCGGCACCAAGAGGCCTTGGAATTGCTGCAGGAAATACTGCAACCAAAGTGCTGGAAAAAGCCGGAATTAAAGACGTATGGACCAAGACCTTCGGTACTACCCGGTCTACTCTTAACTTCGCAAAGGCAACCTTTGACGCCCTTAACCAGGTGAATGTTATGAGGCTGCCAGTCTACTGTAAGGAGGATGCCTGATATGTATGCCATTGTTAGGTTGAGAGGTCAGGTTAATGTCCGGTACACGATTGAAGATACAATGAAGATGCTTCGTCTGCACAAGGTTAACCATTGTGTGTTTGTGCCCGAGAATCCTCATTTCAAAGGTATGGTCCAGAAGGTGAAGGACTACGTTGCCTTTGGGGAAATTGATGCAAAGACTTTTGCAGAGATCCTCGAAAACCGTGGAAGACTCGAAGGCAATACTCGCCTGACTGAGGAATACATCCGGGAAAACACAGCCTATGATTCAATTCAGGCTTTTGCCGAAGCTGTTGTTGAAGGAGAAGCTACCCTTAAGGACGTTCCAAAACTGAAGCCCGTTTTCAGGCTTCACCCTCCAAGAAAAGGACATGCAGGGATTAAAAGAACCGTAAAGCAGGGCGGCGAACTCGGAGACCACGGCGATGGTATCAATGCACTCCTGCACAAAATGAGATAAGGTGGTTGGAATGGATACAAAGAAGTTCAGAGGATCCAGGACCTGCGGAGGCGGGACTCATAAAAACAGGCGTGGAGCCGGAAACCGCGGAGGCCGTGGAAAAGCCGGAGGCTGTAAGCACCACTTTGTAAGAGCTATGCTCAGGGGATACAGCTACGGAAAGCATGGTTTCAAGCTCCCTGCTGAGATTTCCAGGGATGTTTCCATAGTAAATGTGGGAGAACTTGACGAACTTGCCCCTTACCTTGTTGAGGAAGGGCTTGCAGAAATCAAAGATGGTGCGTACCACATTAACCTTGAAAACCTCGAAATCGAAAAAGTACTCGGAAGCGGACGTGTTACGAAGAACCTTGTGGTCACTTCTGAAGGATTCTCCGCATCTGCCCGCGAAAAAATTGAAGCCGCTGGCGGAAGTTGCATCGATGCCGAATAAGTAATGTCACCTGGCATTACTTATTTTAATTCTTTTGGTAACTTTTTCATATTAGATGTACTATACTTACCAATGTCTTACGGTAAAACGTGATCTAACATTTTAAATATTATAATAAACTATATTTTGAATGGTGTAATCGATGACTCTCAGGGATACGTTAGAACCGTTTTTTAACAAGTTACCTGCAGTAGCAAGTCCGGAAAAACACGTCCATTTTAAGGATAAGCTCTGGTGGACTCTGGGAGTCCTTTTGCTGTACTTTGCTCTGGCAAATGTACCGCTTTTTGGGATGTCCCAGGACTCGGTTGACCTTTTTGAATCTTATCGTGCCTTCTTTGCAGGCGCGTCTGGATCTTTAATTCTCCTAGGTATCGGGCCTATTGTAACGGCTTCGATTGTCCTGCAACTTCTTGTTGGAGCAGATATCATTAAATTGGACCTGTCAGATCCCAAAGATCAGTCATTCTTCCAGGGAGCTCAGAAGTTCCTTGTGTTTGTCATGATCATACTGGAAGCTCTGCCGCAGCTACTTGGTGGCTATATCCAGCCGGATACAGGACTTGCTTCTGCTCTAGGTGTAGGCCTGGGAGTAATCACCTTCCTGCTTCTTATCCAGATCTTTATTGGAGGCGCGCTGATCCTTTTCATGGATGAAGTGGTTTCCAAGTGGGGCATCGGGTCAGGAGTTGGACTTTTCATTGTTGCGGGAATCTCCCAGCAGATTGTTACAGGAATCTTTAACTGGCAGTATGATTCTTCCGGGCTCCCGGTCGGGCTGATTCCAAAATGGATTTATATCGCCCAGAACGTCGGAGCAGATTACCTCTTCTCAGGTGAGGGTGTAGTGTTCATGCTGGTCAGAGGAGGAATTCTTGCACTGCTAAGCACAGTTGT
Organism: Methanosarcina sp. DH1; assembly: GCF_020804205.1. Classification (NCBI taxonomy): domain Archaea; kingdom Methanobacteriati; phylum Methanobacteriota; class Methanomicrobia; order Methanosarcinales; family Methanosarcinaceae; genus Methanosarcina; species Methanosarcina sp. DH1. Next base: position 104,751 of record NZ_WJBJ01000026.1, read on the forward strand.
TATCTTCTTACTTGTGGTATACGTGGAAAGTACAAGAATCGAAATCCCTCTCGCCCATAGTGCGGTTAGAGGAGCTAGGGGCCGTTTTCCTGTTAAGTTGATATATGCATCAGTCTTACCGATGATTCTTGTCAGAGCTCTTCAGGCTAATATCCAGATGATTGGAATTATTCTTGCCAGTCGTGGAATCACTTTCCTTGGAGAGTTCCATGGGTCTACGCCTCTAAACGGGATTATGTATTATCTTGCTCCAATACACAGTCCTTACGATTGGATTCCATCTCTTGTGAAAGAGTCCTTTTCAAGTTATGGGGCGGTTACACCTGCAAACTGGCAGATTGTACTTCATGTATTTACAGATGCTACTATGCTTATCGTAGGTGGAATCATCTTTGCACTTTTCTGGATAGAAACAACTGGTATGGGAGCTAAACCCACTGCCCAGAAGATTTTCAATTCAGGTATGCAGATTCCGGGTTTCAGGAGGAATATTAGCAGTATTGAAAAAGTTACCCAGCGCTATATCCCAAAAGTTACTGTAATAGGTGGAGCTTTCATAGGGATTCTTACGTTGATTGCAAGCTTGCTCGGTACTCTTGGAAGTACAAGTGGTACCGGACTTTTGCTGGCTGTCAGTATCGTATATCGTCTCTATGAGGACATAGCTTCCGAGCAGATGATGGAAATGCACCCAATGATCCGCTCCTTCTTTGGGGAACAGTAAGAGGTTCTTTTTGAGCTGTAATAAGGACTCGAATAAGAGAGATGTAATGTAAACAAACTAAAGGATAAACACAGGGATCTTCAAATGAATATAATACTCTTTGGGCCCCCCGGTGCCGGAAAAGGCACCCAGGCCAAAAAAATGGTTGACAACTATGGAATCCCGCAGATCTCCACAGGGGATATCCTGCGGGCAAATGTCAGGGAAGGAACAGAGCTTGGGCTTGCAGCCAAGGGATATATGGACAAAGGAGAACTTGTTCCTGATGAGGTACTTATAGGGATAATTAAGAACCGTCTGAAAGAACAGGACTGTGAAAAAGGTTTTATCCTTGACGGATATCCAAGAACAATACCTCAGGCTGACGCTCTTGCAGTCATCCTTGATGAGATCAATAAGCCCATAGATGTTGTTCTCAACCTCGAAGTTCCTGATGAAGAACTGGTAGAAAGAATAAGCGGCCGCCTTATGTGCAATTGTGGTGCTAGCTATCACAGGACTTTTAACCCGCCGAAAAAAGATGATGTCTGTGATATTTGCGGGAGTAAGGTTTTTCAGCGCGATGACGACAAAGAAGAGGCCGTCAAGAACCGTCTCAATGTCTATAAAAAACAGACCGAACCCCTTATTGAGTATTACACAAAGCAGGGATTTCTGGTAACTTTAGACGGTACAAAAGATATTGATGAGGTCTTTGAAGTAATAAAGGCAGTTCTTACAAAATTTGCCTGAATTCTTCATTTCTTTTTTATTTTATTAAATCTCTGAATTTTTATATCATCAAATCGTCTGACTTATTTATTTTATTAAATATTCCGACTTTTCTATTATAGTAAATCTTCTGATTTTTATATTTTATTTAATAATCTGACTTTTCTATTTTATTAGCTGATATTGTATTTATCCTAGCTTCGGCAGGTTAACGCAACTAGATATATATCTTTTCATATTCCTCCCCCATGAGACTCAATATTTTCCAGTGAATTTCTTCCATATTCAGTATTTCTGACTTTGTTTTCCCTTTTTTCTGCGTTATAAGTTCTGTAATTCCTTGAAACTTGAAAAATATCCATCTCATTGTTGGTTTTTTTGTTGGTTTCCCTTTTTGATCTGGAACCGTTTCATTTTCTTCTTCTAACTTTGTCCTTAATTTCCATTCTGCAATTGCATAAATCATTAAGCAGAGAACCATTATCATTGTCAACGCTTCAATCCTTGATTTATTCTTGAGATACACCTTCGATATGCTAAAGGTATCACTTTTCAAAAATCGGAATCCTTTTTCTACTTTATCCTGTTCTTTGTAATACTTCAGCATCTCTTCAGGAGAAAGACTGATATCATTACTTGCAAGAATGAAAAGTCCCATTTTTTCCATTTCTTTTAAAACAAAAGCATCATTAACCTTTATAATTCAATCAATCCTGTAAAATGT
>NZ_WJBJ01000037.1:0-43558 GCF_020804205.1 Methanosarcina sp. DH1
GTCCAAGATACTCCTTGGGACAGTCGACCTTTGCACCGTTCCCGAATTTGGTTACTTTACGAATTAGGAATCCTTCAATGTTATCAATTTCAAGATGGTTTTGGAGTTCCAACTCAACTTGCTTCATAGTATATAATATGTATATACAAAAAGGATAAATAATTTGGCTAAATTAGGAGTTTCTGGAAAAATTAGAGCAGTGATTCGGAGATACTGTAAACAGACAAAAATTTAAGGTCGGCTTCTAATGCAAAATCGACAGCTTTCAGGAAAGAAAATTCCTTGATCGATGACCAATAAAGCTTATTTTGCATTTCTGGTACATGGGAAGAAAGATAAATGAATTTTAGGAATCCAAAAACAGCAAGTTAATTTAAATAATTATATAAATGGTTGATACCGGATAAAAACATCTATTCCTATTACTCTTGCCGTTACTCCCTAAATCAAGGTTTCACTCTATAAGCCATAATTTCTTCTTTTAAAAAATCTTAAATCTTTCTTCTTCATTTATTCTTCAATTCTTCAGCCCTTTTATAACAAGCAGACGCCTCTTCATGCCTGCCCAAATTTTCAAGGGCAATACCTTTATTATGCCATGCATAGACATATTTCGGGTCGATTTCTAGGGCTTTTTCATAAGCTTGTAGTGCCTCTTCATATCTGCCCAAATCATTAAGGGCATTCCCTTTTCTATTCCATGCAGGTACATATTTGGGGTTGATCTCCAGAGCTTTTTTATAAGTTATTATTGCCTCTTCATATCTGCCCAAGCAATAAAGAGTAATACCTTTGTTATTCCATGCATGGATATATTTCGGGCCTGTCTCAATGGCTTTATCATAAGCTATTATTGCCTCTTCATATCTACCCAATTTTTTAAGGGCAATCCCTTTTCCGTTCCATGCATCGTCACATTTTGAGTCTATCGATATGGCTGTGTCACAAGCTTTTATTGCCTCTTCATATCTACCCAACTTATTAAGAGCATTACCTTTGTTACTCCATGCATAGGTAGATTTCGAGTCTATCTCTAGGGAGTGATCGTAAGCTATTATTGCCTCTTCATACCTACCCAAATCATAAAGGGTAATACCCTTATTATTCCATGCACAGATAGATTTCGAGTCTATCTTCAGGGATTGATCATAAGCTTGTAGTGCTTCCTCATATCTGCCCAAGCAATAAAGAGCAATACCTTTGTTATTCCAAGAATCGATATGTTTATGGTCGATCTCCAGAGCTTTTTCATAAGCTATTATTGCCTCTTCATATCTGCCTAATTTATAAAATGCCAGCCCTTTCTCGAAGTGTTGAATCGCTTCCTCTGTGAAGTTTTCTATTTTTTCAGATTCATCTATTCCTGAGTTTTCCTTTTCCTTATTTTCCTCTTCTTCGCTCTGTTCTCTCAGCTTCTCCTGCTCAGATGTAAAACACTTTTCACAGAGTGGCTTCTTCCCACGTTCTCTTTCTTCCCGGAACCAGCTCTCACAGATCTGGCAAAAATGTGCTCCACATTTCCTACATAACAAAGAACGGTTGGAGGAATCAATCAGATTCTTGCAGACAGGACATCTCAGCTGCCCATCGTCTGATTTTGAATCCTCTTTCATACTTCCCGTATTCCGTTTGGGCGAAAGGTCCTGGGCAGGGGAACTCGCCTCATTAGCTTTCAAATCAGTACCCACAACTTCGATATGCAACTGCTCCACAAGAGAGTCACAGAGCCGGAGGTATCGCGACTTGAATTCGCTCATGTTGCCTTCATCAAGAAGAGTAAGCACTTTGATGCCATCATTTAGAAGAGGATTGATACGTTTATCGGCAATTTCGGGAATCTTTTCGAAATTGGAATACAGTGAATTGAGCTTGTAAAAAAGGTCGTCCTTTACAATATCACCGGAATGACAGCATTTGTAAAGCTCGTGTATCATCCGGAAACTGTTGGTAAAGACCTGGATGGAATTTGAAGAATAACGGGCCGAGAGGCGTTTTTCGGCATAGATGGAAGCCTCATAAGGGTTATTATCGAAGATCTGACGAAACTCTCCGACTTTGCAAGAATAACGAAACATTTTTTCCCGGATATTGATAGCCTCAATACCTTCTGCAATGAACTTGCCAGAAATGCCATATTCGTGCATCAGACTTTCACAGCAGTTTATGTCAACTTTGAAGAAAATACGGCGAATCCCTTTTCCAACAATGGGAATTCCCAGCTGTCTGGGAATTGAAAGGACATATTTATCGCTCCAGGGGTCACGTTCACGTTTTCTCATTTCAAAACGGCGGTCAATGCCATCAATGTAAGCATCTGTAATGGAAAGAACTTGATGAGTGTAAAGTTCAACAGCCCACTGATCAAACAGGAGTTCGGAAGGGTTGTCTACACGAAGAATGTACCAGTAAATAACAGGATTTTCCTTCTCAATCCACTGCCTGACATTAGGCATCACCTTCTCTTCAGGAGAATCAAAAACGAAATTTTTGAGGGCAGGATCATATATAGTACGGGTTATTGTGATGGGATGGAAAGACATAAATATTCAGCTCCGGGTCAGAGAGAATAATACAAGTGAAGTATTTATCAAATTTTTGCTTTTGTGGAAAAAATTCAAGAAATATATTTGAACTTAAACTTTTTATCAGAATGTAACTTCCTAATTATAGTTAGTGAGCACCCAGTCCGCTCCACTCAGTAGCATACCCAGGTGGGGTAGATTTTCATGACTTTTTTGTCTTTTTACCCAGCACATTTCCCAAAAGCGAGTAAATGTCCTTATTTGAGATAAATCCAGAAACTATTTTGATATTCACTAATAAGCATAGACTTCTAAACATTTTTATTATTTCAACATATCTAAATTTTTAAATTATTTTTCCAAAATGTAATAACATAAGTTAAATAGGTACAAATATAACAAAAAGGCATGAGACCTTCAAGATCAATTACCATAAAGGATTCCATCATTATAGGTGGAAGAAATATTGAAAGCACAGGAGATGCAGATACTACGGAATTCAAATCCGATATGGAAGAAGCAAATCAGGGCCTTGAACTTCTCCACAAACTCAAAAAAATGAAAATCGAAGAGAAAGCCGGGTACCAGCAGATAGAAAATGAAGCTAAAATGGCCGAGGCAAAAATCGAATTGATGAGGATAGAAGCTCAGAATACTGGAAGAGGAAGAGACGGAGGACTTGCTGCCCTTGATCTTTCACGAACCCTTAATGAGCTCAGGAACCAGTGCATAAACGATGACGCTTTTGCTGTCAAGGTAACTGTGGAAGTCCTGAAGAATAAAGTAAAAGATGAAAAATCCCTTGGATATCTGGAAAACACTGGCAAAATGCTGGATGCTGTATATGATGATCCATTCCGCAAACTGGAAGAAACTCATCAAACACGAATTCTTGAATTATGCAACTACATTGAAGAAGCTTATTTTGCATCTCTGGTGCATGGGGAAGAGGAGAAATGAATTTTAGATCGGATTTCACAACCATTAAACTTTCCTTTATAAGATGAGTAATTTTACGTTATCCTGCGACTCTATTTGTATATGTCTAATAAAAGAACAACCCTAACAATAAAAATTGTATTAAGATGACAAACATATAACCTAATGTCTAAGCAATTTAGTTATGGATCATTATAATTAAGAACGGGACTAAAGATGAAGCATTGTCTATGTATTGAAGTATCATAACTAAGTTGCCATGACACTAGTATACCGATTATCGAATATATATAATAAGAAAATAACTACAGTTTATGGCACAAATATTATTTTAAAGTCACATGAAATTTTGTAACACGGAAAACGCAGCCATGGAAAACGCAGCCTGTCGCATAGTGATTCGATCTGGATATTACAACCACGGAAAACACGGAAAGCAAGGAAGAAACACGCCTTTACTACTGATTTCCGTGTTTTCTGTGCTTTCATTGGTTTTCAAAAAATTCATTCCTGACATACTTTGGAATCAATGCACTAGCTTCGGCAGGTAAACATATAAGTTAACATAATTGATTTTCATATATATTTTCTTAATCTTCCACGGCAGATAAAAACAATAGTAGAAGAGTTGAATCCTCAATAAAAAGTCCAAGCTTCTTAGGTCACCTTGGTCTCATTGCTGGGGTTTTCCAAGAGCTTGAAGTTGACAAATTGATCGATGAGAAACTCACGAATGTAAGATACTCAAAGACACCAAATAGGTGAGAAGCTTACAGACAACAATGTTAGTGGACTATATCCAGAATCACAAAATCAGTTATGCAAATTACTGATGCCTGATACAGAAAGGGTTTGAAAACACTCAAGCCGCATGAAGGGAAACTTTCAAGTAAAGTTCCTGGGGAGAAAAGAGGAGTAATCCTCCTGACCTACCCAACAAATAACTAAGGATTGTTCAAATAAAAAAGAGAAAATATATTTTCCCCTATCTTTTCAGTCCTTGTTTTTATTCTCTATTCTTTTGATTTCATTCAGCCCATCTGTCTGTCTGAGCATTAAAAGCCTGCTTGCAAGAGGAGCCATAGGAAGGTCTGCACTAAGCGTCAGAGAGCTTGTCCTTGATTCTGTCAGCATTCTTCCAGGCAAGTCAGGGAAAATCTCAAGCCCTTTTCCTGCAGGCAGCCTCGGGCTTTCGGGCATGGACTCCAAAAGACCAGTAGATTTTATTCCGGTAAAGGAGCTGGAAACAAGCCTCGGAAGAGTTTCCGGACTCAAGCGGAGGTGATCAGAAGAAGAGAGTCTAAGATCCCTGTTAGGTGAGAGGCGTTTATTGAAATCAGGCATAATTCCCCTGAACTGGTCAAGGACCGGACTTGAAAACGAAACTGATTCGTAAGTAGGAGTGAGATTTCCGGCAAGGGCCTTTTCGCGGGCTGCACGGTCAGTTAAGTGAGAAGGCGAAGCTGAATTTTCGGGTTCACTGTCATTCATAGCAGTAAGGATTGTCACGATGGTATATCAATTATACGAGGGCTTTCTCTGTTTTCGTTACTGTAATCAAAATTACACTGATTTTGGTCATCCTTTATGCTCTGGTTGATATTATTCCCAAAATGCTAGTAAAATCGTTTTTAGGCCCTTTTGCTCCGATCCTCAGTCAACTGGAGCTGACTTGCGTTCCTTGCACAAAAACGCAAGTATTTGTCATAATGAATACTTAACCATGACAATATCACCCATATAACACTGGACGACCCAATGATTTTTGATAAGCATTTTATTCTATTGCAGGTTATTTGGCATGAAAGTTCTTCCAAGTACTTTCATTTCTTTGTGCCTGTGATTAGAAGAATTTCATGTGCGTTTTTTGTATTTCTCCTGAAAATGTTATTAAGTTAATCCTTCTGAACAAATCACGACTTTAAATTCGCGTCACTTTGAAGGAGCAAATCAACAATCTCGGTAAACTCCATTTCTGCCGCAATATCCAGAGCAGTATTGCCATTTTCGTCCTGAATATTAAGGTCAGCACCACTTTTGATCAGCAACTCTACAATGTCCCTATGCCCCGCCTGTGCTGAGAGCATCAAAGCGGTAAACCCATTTTCTTCTTGAACATCGATACTGGCACCACTTTCAATAAACAAGTCTACAATGTCCCTGTACCCTCTATCTGCTGCATAAGTCAAAGCTGTATTTCCGTTTTTATCCTGAAGATTAAGATCAGCATCGGCGCTAACAAGTAACGCAACAATACTTTTATGTCCAATCTTTGCTGCAGCATTCAAAGCAGTGTTAAGATTTTCGTCTTGAAGATTAACGTCTGCCCCACCTTTTAGGAGCAACTCAACAATATCCTTTTGTCCCCTGGATGCAGCAGAAATCAAAGCCGTTTCACCGTTCCTGCCCTGAATATCAGGATCGGCTCCACCTTCAAGAAGAATATCAACAATGCTCTTGTATCCTACTTTTACCGCAAACTTCAAAGCAGTCTCATAGTTTCCGTCCTGGATATTAAGGTCTGCACCGCTTTTAATGAGCTGCTCAACAATATCCCCACGTTCGATCTTTGCCGCAGAAGTTAAGGCGGTATCCCCGTTTTCATCCTGAATATTAAGATCGGCACCGCCTTTAATAAGCGATTGTACAACGTCTCTGTATCCTTTATTCACCGCATAATTTAAAGCAGTTTTACCATATGTGTCCTGCGAGTTAATGTCAACTTTATCGCTTTTCAAAAGTTTCTCTACATTTTCTACCTGCCCTAACTTAGAAGCCTCGAAAAGATTTTGGTTTTTATCTTTTCCAAATAAATTGGATATAAAGTCCATCACTGTTTTCTCCTTAAATATCGAATGTTTTGTATTTACCTGATTGTAGCTATTCTGACGTTTTTGATTGAAGCATGGAATTAAAAATACAATTTTTATTGCTCATATAAAATATAATTATAACTCAGAGAAAATATAAGTTTTATCACTCAGAATGACTCAATACCAAAATTCATTGATGAATGTAAATGTAAAAATCAGTAAATTTTGGATTTGAGTCCACAGAAGCCTAAAGTAACATAGGTGATCTTTTGTTGGAATTTACCAAATCTATCTAGAATTTTTTAAACTCACATTTCATATCTAACTTCCGCTTTTTAAGCACATAAATTCAATTCATATTTCCATATTTCTCAGGTACCTTAAAAGTTAAGATATTTTTCCTGGACGTTGATCTATAGTAGTAATACAAGTTTTTAATATAATAACATCAAATATGACAAACATAAAGAAAAGTATTAAATAGAAGTTCATCGTATGTATCATATGTCTAAGCGAACAGACAAAAATAGAAAAGCCTCCTAAATCTGTGAATTGAACGCATAACTCCTGAATTCTTTACCTGTATGTGCAGCAGATGAGGAATTTTAGGTGTTTTCGCGTTCAAGTTAGGATCAAAATTCCCATTTTCAGGCTGTCTCAAAACTACTCCAAGTTCGTACATTTGGGTCATAAACACACATTAAATTCTTCGAATAACAGGCACAACTAAACGAAAGTATTCTCCCCTCTTTTTTGACTATTAAGCTCTCATTACCTTGGGCAGTAAGGTTGTCCTAATTTTGGATTTTCAAAACCGTCCATAAACTAATCAGTGAATTGCCATCGAAGGCTCATGTGTGACTTTGATCACGTATGCTAAACTGGCTTTCAGGCAATTTCACTGCCAAATAAATTGGGTGATATTATTTGATTATTGAAGTCATAGAGCCTATCCCAAAACTCAAAATTGATTCTCTGAATATTGTATTCTGGATTATCAATAGAGCTTATGATTCTGAAAAATAATCCTGAACCTCTTACTGATGTGGAAATAATATTGGTTTTGGGACGAGCTCATAGACAAAGCATGTGGGATTGAAGTCATAAACAAAGCTTGTGGTTTAGATATTTATAAAATTTTTTTAACTGTTGTTATTCTCAGTCGGTCTGGTGAAAAACAACAGCAAAAATGTTACCGGAATTATCAAAAGCACAAGAGGGAAATGAAGACTTTAATGTCAGTTGTAATCCCTTTCCTCCTCATGCCTCCCCACAACCTTTTCACGACTTTCGTAAGATAACATAATTCTATAGACCGTTTACGACGTAATTCCCTGTTCCCAGGCTTCTTCAGTCATCACGATTAGTGCTGAATTTGCATTTTCTGTATACGTATCATATCCAGAGGATGTCGCCTGATCAAAATATGAGATTTCATCGTCGTCAGTACTCTCAGGGGCTTTAATCATCGTTGTTTCAATTAAATTCCATATCCCATCCACTTTAAATGCAACAAACACATGACCAGGGATATGGATCAGTGCCGTATTCACACCTACAGACTCAAGTGCAGACGCATAAAGTACAGCCAGATCGTCGCAATCTCCACCTTTCAGAGATAAAGTTTCGGATGGAGTCTGGATATAATCTATACCAGTCCCCAATGGGTCATGGGGATCGGAAACATAATATACTCCGTGTTGGCCAAGCGCATCAAAAATTAGTTTGGCTTTTTCTAGATCGTCATCAGTGCCCTTTGTTGCATTTGCTGCAATACTCCTCACATTTGAGTCATGTGGATCGATGTAATACGAATAAAACGATTTTGATGAGATACCTGCATCTGAAGATGCCAACCTGGCAGTATCTGCTAATGGAAGCGCATTTTTACCATATACCTTGAGGGGAATAGTGCTTTCCACAAAAGGCTGTTTTGTTCCTGATGAACTGTATTCGAGTTTCAAATACAGATTTTTCGTTGATTCTTTGCCGGCTTTTTCAAATAACTCTTCGGGTATGCTCGGGGTTACCCCGATTTTCGATACTTTATTCGGAGAGATCTCATTGATTGATGATGAGATCCAATCTCCACCTTCAATGCGAGTAGACAGAATAACATTTTCTGCAGATGATTCCCCGTTGTTAGCAATAGTCACCTGGAAAAGCTTCTTTTTGTTATTTATATAATAACTGTATACTGCCGGACTCACACCAGACATATCGGATACTGCACTTGAAATCGCCAGTTTTGAAGGAGAGTAAGACTCATAATCCCCAACAATATTCATTTGTTGTCCAAATTTTAAGGTCACTAACTGAGACTGAGGAGAATGATAATTATTTACATTACCGTATTGCACTTTGTATGCATCAGGCTTCAACTCTATTGATATCTGCCCATTACCCTGAAATTCTCCATCTATGAATATATCACCATTCACAGGAGAAGTTTTGACTATTATCTTTGACACCGTCCTGGAATTGGGGTCTGTACCGAACTCAAAGATCTCCTGATAATCTCCGTATAAGTCTCCGTCAGAATTCTCGCTTAACGGATTGGTTTTATACTTGTTTACCTCGTCAAAGTCCGAGATTTTATCGGAATCAGTATCGCCGTTTGCAGGATCAGTATGGAGTGTGTTGACCTCATATCCATCCGAAATTCCGTCAGAATCCGAATCAGATGCGAATATACTGGTATCATGCTGAATCTCACTGGGTGTATTTAATTTGTCTCCATCAAAATCCACAATAACAGCCCCTACCCCACAGAGAGCAATAATTATTATTGCCGGAGCAGTATAATTGAACCTGAGCCTGTGAACAGCTCCATACAAAACAACAAGTAATATTGCTAGCTTGGCTAGCCTGGCGATTGTATGTGAAATGTCAGCATCAATCAAAAGTACACCCCCCTGAAAACAGAAATTATACTGTAAACCCAGCTCAACTTTAAAAAAATATTATGTAAGTGTAGTTATTTGAAAGTTTCTCCTATTGGTTCATATGCCCCCATGATCTAAATGTATCATTGGTGGCTCATATAAACGACATATATGTTACAAAGAGTGGGATGACTAAGGAGCAAATATTTTGTCTTCGTTTAATAAATGGTTTCAACTTCGCTCATATAATTGCAGATACAATAATTATTATTAGTAAAAGTTTCTTTCAGAATAATAATTCTGGAATTTGTAATGGTCAAATTCTTTATCTTTCCATCTCTGATGAAGAAGGTCCTGGAAAATCACTTCTTGGTTCAAAGCATGTAGAGGTTATCCTAACATTAGATACTCCTGAAGACACGGATGTCCACGAAAAATTTGGTTTCTCAGCATACAGACAACGCATATTGCTACGAATCACTCAAGAGACTAGAAATCAGCATGTTTTTAACAATCAAAGATCTTGTAAAACTTTTAAAACGCAGTTACAGCACTATAAAAGGGACTTAAAGCATTTCCGAGAAAAGAAACTTTATGTTCCTCTGAAAAGAGTGGTCAAAGATATTGGTTCTTCTTTTTGGCAAGTTTCTTTAACCACATTTCAGAGAATCAAGTTTTGGGACGAACTAATATAAGTGGTATAAAGGAGTGAAAGAGTGAAAAAGGATCATCTAAAGCCAATTAAAGCCCTTACATTCGGAGAAGCTCTTTTTGATATTATAAAGGGTTCAGCCCACCTTGGAGGAGCTCCGCTGAACCTCGCAGCCCACCTTGCAAAATTAGGAGCAAAATCGGCTGTAATTACTGCAGTCGGAAGGGATGAGCTTGGAAACAGCCTGCTTGCCAGAGCTGAAGCAATGGGGATTGATACCTCTTACATCGTAATTGATAAAAAAAGGCCGACAGGGACGGTTACTGTTGAACTCCAGGCTGAAGGAATTCCGGTTTTCACGATTAACAAAGGCGTTGCCTGGGATGCAATTACACTTGGAGAAAAAGAGTTCAGGGATCTTTCCGGGGAAGAATGGGATGTCTTCTGCTTTGGAACCCTTGCCCAGAGGTCGGAAGAAAACCGAAAAACTCTTCAAAGGCTGTTTTCGGAAATAAAAACAAAATATTTCTTCTACGATGTAAACCTGAGGACAGGGAATTACGAAAAAGAATGGATACTGTCTTCGCTGGAACACACAACTATTTTAAAGCTGAATGAGGAAGAAGTCGCCACTATTTCCTGCCTGCTTTCTGGCACTGCCAACACCTGTAAGCCTCTTACTTCTTACAAAGCTTTCTGCCGCCTGGTTACCGAAAAATATCCTGAAATTTCCGTGGTCTGCATCTCAAGGGGGCCTAAAGGAGCTGCGGTTTATCACAAAGGCATTTATGAGGAGGTAGAAACCACTCCTATCGAGGTTGTAGATACCGTCGGAGCCGGAGACGCCTTTTCCGCAGGTTTTCTTTACACCTGCATCTCAGGGTACGGAGTTTCAAAAGCCGCATCAATCGCCTGCCTCCTTGGAACATATGTTGCATCAAAAGCTGGTGCAGTACCTGATTATTCAAAAGAGCTTATGGAAGAGCTCAAAGCTCAAGGATTAAAGCTGAGCTTGATCAAAAACTGAACTTGATCAAAAAACGGGTTGAACTTATCGGCACCGCAGTCTTTTAGAATGGAATTCCCCAGAGAGGGTACCACTTTTCTACATTTTCTTCGATAGGCATTTCCCTTTCCATTTCTGCCCTTAACCTGAATTCAAAGGGGCTGTCTCTTTGCTTGCCGGAAAGCGGGATAAAGGGATAATAAGTTCCCTGCTTAAAATTGTAGATCCAGTAAACAGTTTCTCCGCGGCTGGATTTTCCGGCTTCGGGTTCGCTGTCAAACCTGTAAATGGCACATAGAAGCTGCCCGCCAAAGCCGTGTTCTTCAAGAGTTTCACTTACAAGGTGAATGTTTGCAACAAGATCTTCTAACTCCGGGTCTTTAAAAATAGCCCACAGGAAATTGAACTCGTCTTTTTCCAGCCTGAACTCGGTTTCTGTTTCCTTTGAACTATACTCCAGAAGCTCCTGAATTTCCTTTCGCGCAGATTCGTACGCTGAAGCCCCTATTGGTTTAAAGCAGATCCCTGCCGATCCTGAAGGCTTCAGGCCAAGATTGCTTTCCAGAGTAATACTGGCTGTAGACATTGCAAATAGTTTCTCACTTTTTGCTTTCGGAAGCGCACTCTTCCCTAGAACGGAATTCACTAAATCGCGAAGACCCATTTAGTTTCTCCTTTTTAAGTCATGTTCTTAATTTGTTCTATGAATTTGTTTCTATTAACTAATTTTTATGACCTGGATTCGTCCTGTAAATGGGATTAGTCCTGTAAATGGGATTAGTCCTGTAACCGGGATTAGTCCTGTAACCGGGATTAGTCCTGTAACCGGGATTTTGCCAGTACACAAGGTTAGCCCAGATCCTGCTGCATCTTTTCAAGTTTGGCTATTCTTTTTTCCACAGACGGGTGAGTGGAAAAAATGTCCATTATGGAAGAACCTGAGATTGCAGGGATGATAAAAAAGGCATTCATCCCCTCTACTGACCTGAGGTCTTCACTCGGGACTCTGGACATGACTCCACTGATCTTCATCAGGGCCGATGCAAGGTCCGACGGCTGTCCGGTAATAATGGCTGCGCCCCTGTCTGCGGCATATTCCCTGTAGCGGGAAAGGGCTCGAATAAGTAGGAAACTAACAGCCCAGACTGCAAGTGAAACTAGCCAGACAAGCAAAATGCCTCCGCCTTCTTTTCTCCTGTCTCCTCCCATATCTCCAAAGTAGAGGCTGTAACGGACAAAGTAAAAAGCCAGCGTTGAGATAAAACTGGCAATTGTCATGATAGCCATATCCCTGTTCTTGACATGGGTAAGTTCGTGAGCAAGCACGGCCTCGAGTTCGGCTGGAGATAGTTTGTCCAGAATTCCTGTTGTAACTGCAACAACAGCGTTGTTCTGGTTCCGGCCTGTTGCAAAAGCATTTGGAACCTGAGTCCTGACAATTGCCACCTTAGGTTTAGGAAGGTCAGCTATTGCGCAGAGACGCGTAATTATTCCATGTAATTGTGGGGCCTCGCTTTCAGAAACAATTTGCGCGCCTGTTGACCACAGCACCAGTTTATCCGAGTAAAAGTACTGGATAGCCATGAAAGAACCTACAAAAAGCATCATAAACACTGGCGGAGTCCCGTTGTACGAAAGAAACAACAGGAAAAAAAAGTAAACTGCTGCCAGAAGAAACATCGTGAAAATCATCCGTCCCTGAAGTCCCAAATCCCGTTCCCACTTTCGTTTCATTGATTACTGCTCCTGAGTATGATTTATATGTAGAAATCTCTGATTGTTAATTGCGCGTATGCACGATTTCAATCGATTAATCCTTAAGTAAAGTGCTGTTGCAGAGAATTTCAACTAAAGTAAAGTGCGATTATAGTTATATGCGGTTAAAGTTAAGCGCGTTTTAAATGATTATTAAGTCTGAGTTTAAATTATAATCAAACCCATGTTAAATAAAATATTAAACCTGCAAATATTAAATATACTGATATTAAGCTTACAAATATTAAATATGAAATATCAAACATACTGATATTAAACTTATAAATATAGCTTCCGTTAAATGGAAGCAAAGTCTGACTGAGTGTACTTACAGGTATTGACCTGTAACTCAAAGAGGGCTGCACACAAAAAGAAAAATATTTAGTAAGATTTGGGGAAGAGTTACGAAGGCATAACATGATTGTTTTTCTCTTTGGGAATATGAAATAATCCAGCTATATATCGGATAAAATATTTCCTCAAAGATTAAAGTCCTTTCCCCCTTCTGGAAAGGCTCAAAGCTTCTTTTGATTCGACAAGAATTACTGCCTATCATTAAAAATCTGATGTTTATCATATGCTTATCATTAATACACCACTAAACAAAACAAATTGTATCATCTTCAAATTCAATGTCGAATTTTCCAACTCAAAAAATGTGCACAATTTTATAATCCAGTTGAAAAGTTGAATGTATCACTTGATGTTGTTTTTTAAACCTGGTTTAATTATTAAATTTTCAGCAAATACATGAAATTTACTCTTGCCCATAAAATTTGAAGAGGATACAAGAAACCAGAAGAAAAAGAAGAGATGAAGATCAATAAAAGAAATAAAATTAAAAGTGATGGTATAAAATAAACAAAGAAATTGTAAGCGCATTTAAGCTGAAACTACGAATTTCTACAAAGCTCAGGAAAGGACTTCTTCCTTATACTTGTCGATACCGAGCCTTTCAATGAGTTCTCCTAATCTCTCCCCATCAAGACCTTCTCTCCTGTAATACTCAAAGGTTTTTTCAAGGACTGAGAAAAGCTGCTCTTCGTCTGCAAGCTCAAGAAGCTTTATCCCCTGCATGGGTTGGCGTCCGGCCTTGCCTCCAACGAAGATCGTGCATCCGGTTTTTTCTGCTCTCAGGGCATCTTTCCGGCAGGCTGCAATACATGCCCCGCAGAGGATGCATTTTTCAGTATCTATAGAAGCTTTATCTTCCTGGACTTTTATTGCTCCCACCTTACAAGCCTTTTCACAGCGTTTGCAGCCGACGCAATTTTCCTCGACGGTTTTAGGCCTTACCGTACCCATGACTCCAAAATCATTTTCCTGAGGTCTTACACATGCTGAAGGGCAGCCTGTTACTGCAATCTTGAGTTTTTTAGGGACAGCCTCCCCAAAGTATTTTTCATCGATCTTGCAAGCTATGCTTTCGCAGTTAATTAACCCGTTTCTACAGACCCTATCTCCCTGGCAGGCAACCACGGCTCTTACCCGTTTTCCGGCAGAGCCTCCAAAAATACCCTGCTTTTCAAGTTCGTTGTTTGCTGCTTCCGCATCTTCAAGTTTAACAAAAGGAACCTCAATCTGCTGCCTTGAGGTTATGTGAACATAGCCAGAGCCATACTTCTCGGCTGCATCTGCAATTGCCCGCAGTTTTTCGACATCCAGATTCCCACTCACGACCTTCAGACGCATTGAAAACATGTTTTCCTGCCTCTGAGGCAGAAATCCTTTACTTTTTAGTAAAGACACATCGATTTTGTTATCATTCATATAAGGTCACTTATGCAAAAGCATTATTATTGACCTATATAAATATTTTTGTCTTTTTTCAGTTGGCTTTTTTAATAGATTTCGGCCTTTAAAAGATTGCAGCTTTAATCGAACCTTGAAATGTGAATAATTTGGAAATATACCTGTACCAGAGAAAACCGGAGATTTTTACCAGATACAGGCAAGAGAACTGGATCAATGAAAGACAGGAGACGAATTCAGAGAAATGAAAAAACGTTGAACTGCACGAGTACCATATAAAGCGCGGTCCCTATAAAGATGCTGAGCATGGCATTTCTTTTCCAGAAATGCAGCCCGGCAACGACACCTATGGTGACAAATTCCGGAATCCCGTAAGGAGCTGTAAGCCATTGAACGTCTTTTAAGCAGTAGATAACAAGCAGCAGGAGAATCATAGGAGGCAGGTTTTTTTCAATAACCGCAAGCATTTCAGGGGGTTCCCTTGAGCCAAAAAACAGAAATGGAAGAGCTCTGGTTGCAAAGGTTGCAAGCGCTATGACTGCAATGGTAATGAACATTTGAAGAGCGCTCAGCATCAGTTTTCCTCCTTTATTTTATCTTCAACAGACTGTATGGATGTATTAATCAACAGAATTTCTTTCTTTATTTGTGAAATTCCCTGCATTTTCTGTGTTTTCTCCTTTTTCTGTGTTTTCTCCGTTTCCTGTGTTTCCTGTGTTTCCTGTGTTTTCTCCCGTTTCCTATGTTTCCTGTGTTTTCTGCTTTCTTTGTGCTCTCTGCATTGACTTTTCCCTGCCAATCAGAATCAGAGTCCCAAGAATGATTGAAGCAAGCAACATGTTGTCAGAGCTGAACAGAATAAGAGACAGGGCCCCTGCACCAACTGCGGCTATGAAGGGAAAACGCGCCTCTGAACTGAAATATTGCTCTATGGTCAACACTACAAATAGCGCGGTCAGCACGAAACTCATGCCTTCAAGATTAAGATCCAGTACAGAACCAAGTGCAGCTCCCATAACTGAACCTGTGATCCAGTAGAGGTGGTCAAGGGCTGCAATATAAAAGTAAAACTTTGATTTTGAGCTGCCCTGCGGGACATCTGTTGTGGTCAGGAGAGCATATGTCTCGTCGGTTAGTGCAAAGATAAGGTAAGGTTTAACCTTTCCGATACCGGAAAACTTCTCAAGCAGGGACAAACCGTAGAAAGCATGCCTGAAATTCAGAAGCAATGTGGCTATGGCAAACTCAGTTAGTCCTGCGCCGGCAGAAAGTAAAGCTACTGCCAGAAACTGGCCAGAACCTGCATAGACAAAAAGGCTCATAATAAAAGCATAGATCCAGTGATATCCTGCACCGTCAAGCAGAAACCCAAAAGCCATTCCAAGAGGTATGTACCCAAGAAGCACAGGAATTGTGGTTTTGAAAGCGATGGTTAAAAGATCTTTATTTTGCTCGCCTGCTTCCCTTTTGTACTCCCCATTTCTGACCATGCTATCTATCTTCTACTGCCTGCTGTAATTTCTTTTGAAAAATGAAATACAGAAATTATATTTATCATATATATCTTTTGTCAACATAGAATTACTTTCGGGAGTAAGAACCGTCAGCCTGCTTGCATTTAGAAATCAAATTTGCACTAACGCACTCCACTGCAAGCAACGGAGTATTTATGAAATAAATATAAACTGTTGACAAATGTTGATAAATGTTGTTGATAACTAGAATCCCACATTCTGCAGGTGCGACAAGAAGCTATACTATGAATTGCGTTATAAGCTACCTTTTCCATTTGAGGTAATCTTAGTGTGACATTCACAAATGGTAACGTTTTTGTGAAGTTCACATGACAATATCAAGAACTCAAGAACCTGGCTTTGATAATTGGTCAGGATAAGAATACTATGAAGAACGTAAAGTGAACCATCGTAAGAATCGTGAAGTGGAATAAGCGAAAACAGGTTGATGCTTAAACCAAAAGGTACAGAATCAGGCTGTAATGTGTCTGCGGACATTATGGCAAGTGGACAAATGATTCTCGGTTGATAGCTTCTAAGGTATTCACATTATGCAGTATAGAAACTTGGTAAGCCCTAAATGCTTCCATAAATGTCGGATATTTCTTTTTGCAAGGCTATATACTTTCGGACACTGCGCATCGGCCTGCCTATACTCAGGAAAATAAACATATGACTGCTTTTTCAGAGTTTATTTCGAGAAGTTTCTCTTTTTTTTTCAAGAAGTCCCCATAATTTTTCACATTCACTGGCTGTAAGCCCGATCTGCTTGACAAAGTATTCTTCCGTTTTCTGGTTCTTTACTGTGTCTTTTATCAAGTGGCTTATTGTATCCCTATGATGCCCTGTTATTCGTTCAATACTTCTTATCCCGTTTTTTTCAAGGAATAGACGATATATCAGTCTTATCTCATCTGCAGATAGATGCTTGCGATAAACAGCGGTACCTTTTGTATCCATAAAAAATTTTCCACAG
Source organism: Methanosarcina sp. DH1 (assembly GCF_020804205.1). Classification (NCBI taxonomy): domain Archaea; kingdom Methanobacteriati; phylum Methanobacteriota; class Methanomicrobia; order Methanosarcinales; family Methanosarcinaceae; genus Methanosarcina; species Methanosarcina sp. DH1. The sequence continues at coordinate 16,815 of NZ_WJBJ01000037.1, forward strand.
TGCTTACAGTAGTACCGCTGATGGCCGGTTTTATACTTTCCTCGTTTTATAATAGCTTTCCCTTCTATCCTGAGATAATACTTACATTCAGGATTTGGGCAAACAATCTCATTTTGGTTTTCAACTGACATAATATAATCAATAAGTTGTAACTTCAATAATATATTTATTTTGCTCGGTTCGTTTCAAACACTTTGTTTCAGATTGATTCATCAGCATAAAGACAAGCGTTATTTAAAATTCATTATCAGATTGGCTCATACAATTATACAAATAAAATCCATTGTATTTATTATTTATGAGAATGGATAAAAACTGTCTCAGAGCCTTTCTCATGAACTTCATATTTATTAGAAACTTTGATCCCATAAGATCATTCAAAACCATATTGAGAGACATTTTACTTTCATTAGCCCGGAAAAATGAAAAATGAGTTTTAAAAACCTCACTGTTCATAATTATTAACTTCAAACTTATATTTGTAATAGTTAAAGCTAAATTTTTTAATATTCAAATTCAATTACCACTTTCGTATAGCCTTCTGCACGCTGAGAAAACTCCCTGTAGGCGGCAGTCGCGTCCTCAATAGAGATACTGAAACCTACAATAAAGCCTGGCTTTGCCGCACCTGCAATTATTATATCCCTGAGCATCAAAATGATTTTATTCACTGGGGTAGGGCCTGTTCCAATTGTTAAGCTTTTTTCCCACAACTGCCCAAAAGGCAGAATATGCCAGTTTTTTAGCATGTTCATTGACGCTGTCCGGATCGTCCCCAGTAAAGACTTCTGTAATTCCAGGAAGGCCTGTAGGGTCTACTAACCTTACAAGGTTACTTATCACCCGGTTTTTTGAGGGATCAGCCCTCTCCATGACCTGATAACCTACCGCATCTATGCCAGACATCACGTCCTTCATTTTCTCCTCGCCTGGCAAAAGGGATTAAACAATTTCGGGTTCATGGTTCTTAGCGCTTCAATTACGGTTACAGGGCCACTTCTGTGGCCTCAATTGGAGCACCTACACTCTCAGCCAGTTTTTGTACGCCTGATACAAAACTCTGCATTTTTCTTCTCCTGGCTGCAGTGTATCCGCAGCTGAATGTTGGGACTACGTTATTTTAAGTATATGCTGAAATCCAAAAATAAAAGAAATAGTCTTTACTCATTAAAAAGTTCGGACAAGCTTTTCACTATCTTTACATATGGATATTGTAAAAATTCAGTTTCCATTGTCGTTCCTGTTGTCACAGCCGCAAAATCAACATTTGCTGCCAGGGCCGTTTTAGCATCAATCAGACTATCTCCAATATATAGCACATTATCAAGTTGTTCACTAAGGCTGTTAATTGCAAGGAGTAATCCTTCTGGGGACGGTTTGGGGACTTTAACATCTTCTCCTCCAACAATAATATCTATTAAATCCAGGACCCCATGCATGTTTAAGGTCTCAACGATTCTAAAATGATATTTTGTGGTTACAATACCTGTATTGAGTCCACTCCGTTTTAATCGTTCTAAAGTATTTACTGTGTCGGCATACAGCACTGTATCTCTGGACATTACCTCGTTAGCCTTTTCCCGAAACAAGCTTAGAAACTGATTTATCAAAACTTCGTTTTCGTTCTTTGTTAGCTGAATAAATGCTTTATCGAGTGGTAGTCCGACAGTTCTTTTTATACTTTCACGGTCAAAGCAGGGAATGTCCAGCTTGCTGAAGGCATAGTTGAAACTTGACACAATACCACTCGTTGCATCGGCTAATGTGTAATCAAAATCAAAAATAACAGTACTATATTTCATACTCTCCCGCCTTGAGTCCTGCTGTTGATATCGAATCCTGCCGGAGTGGAATAAAATCCTGCCGGAGTGGAATAAAATCCTGCCGGAGTGGAATAAAATCCCTCAGGAGTGACATCGAATCCTGCAATATCAACATAAAGTCCTGCTGTACTGGCATAATATCTTTTCGCCCAAAAACAAAGGTTTTTTATTTACTCCTTACATTCGCATGCCTTATATTTTTAGAATTAAAGACATAAAATGTAGGGTAGATATTATTCTTAAAGGCACTTACTACAAGTACTTTCGTCATAACCATTAAACAAAAAAATAAAAATTCATATACAGGATAATTTAATTAGAATTAATTAAGCTATTTCATGAGTTAATTCCAGAATTTGAAGCTTTTGGTGAATGTTCTGATGTCCTGGAATTCCAGATCAAAATTACCAGTATGATTTTATGTCATAACTTATATTAAAAAATAAGATTTAAACAGATATAAGAGCTGGTTAAGAGAATAAAATCAAAAGAAATATACACATTAAGAAGTAACACAAAACAAACTAGCTCTTTATAAGACCTTTAAACACATGTAAATCTTCTGTATATAACCTAAAAGATTTTGCCCGGAATTGATATAATAATACTACATAATATTATTTACTTTATATTATTTAGATAAATAAGTGTGAATATCTATTATTAATAATCTGCCGAGGGAAAGTTGATTGATAAACGAATCGAATAATAGAAACTGGATTAAAGTGAGTGTAGTTTTGCTGGCAGTCTTTGTCATACTAACTTTGATACTAGGAGTAAGAATGTCGGGCATGAGGTCTCCCGACTACCAGCATGGCTACGAAGATGGCTACCGAGACAGCTATCAGACTGCTTTCAATGGCAAATATTATGATGTAAAAGGTGGCTTAGGTGAGAATAGTAGCTATAACGAAGGTTACATACACGGTTATGATGAAGGTTACCCCGATGGTCAACTAGACCTTGGAGGCCAAGAGGGACATGGAACAAGCCAGACTCTCGAAAACAGTCAGGCTCTCGAAACCAGCCAAGCTCTCGAAACCAGCAAGAATAATGAAACCAGCAAAGCTAATACCAGCGCGAATAGTGAAAACAGCGCGAATAGTGAAACCAGCACGAACACTGAAACCAGCGCGAGCAGTGAAACAAAACAGGGTCGCCAAATTAGCTTCAAGAGTGAAAGTTAATGCAATTGGCGTTATAGAATCAAAAAATGGATATCTCCATACTTTATCCTGATCTTTGCATCGATTCTACTCTTTAGAATCAGTGCAAAATAGCAAGACTAACAGGAGATTTCTCAGATACTTAGAAAAATTTATCAATACAACTCACCAATCATCTTTTCATGCCAGTGGAAACAAGGGATATCTCTGTAACCGGAAAAGAGGACTGCGGAATTGTTGATATTACCAAAATAATCTCAGAAGAAATAAGAAAATCAAAAATAAGAAATGGAACGGTTACGATCTTTTGTATTGGGTCAACCGGAGCAATAACCACGATGGAATTTGAGCCTAATCTCTCAAAAGACGTCTCTGAAACGCTTGATCAGCTAATTCCTCTTGACAGGGACTATCACCATCACGAAACTTGGGGAGATTATAATGGAGGCTCGCATTTAAGAGCTATGCTTATCGGTCCGAGCCTTACAGTGCCTTTTGTTGAAAAAAACCTTACTCTTGGAACCTGGCAACAGATTGTGTACATTAACTTTGACAGGATTGAAAAAGTAAGAAGAATCGTACTGCAGATTCTCGGGGACTTTTAAACGGTTTTGTTTTCTAAAAGAGGGATCTCGTTAAACTGGGGTATATATTGACTAAGTTGTTCTTTTAATTCTTTAATTGAGTCTATTTTAATTTCTCTCAACACGCCTCTCACCATTTTACTGAAAAAACTTTCGATGATATTCAGCCACGAAGCTTCAAACATTTCCAATTGCCTGAATACCTGGTTTTTCATCATAGGAAATAGTCACTATTGTCGAGTCAACCGCAAAATGTCGTATAAAATCAAATGTAATTATTCAGAGCCATTGACTCCTTAATGATTGACTCGACACTATCTTAATTTGCTCATTTAGGACAATGACTTATACGAGGCATAAGCAATTCTATATAATTAATAAAATATTTAACTATATATTAAAATGCAGAGCGATTAACTAGGAGTTATTATCCACAAAAAACAACGAAAAGCCTAAAAATATTCAAAAATTGTTATATTTATATAGGTTTTTTACTCAAACCAATTCTTATCCAATCTTTCCTCCCTTTCCCCTGGTTCACTTGCATAAGCAATATATTCCTCGCCCTCCTTCTCAAAAACGAACCTGTAAACCGTTTTGAAATAAGCCCAGTATTTAACATACTGATCCCTTGCATCGCTTAGCGTAACAGTTACCGAGCCATTTTCTTCTGAAACGCTGTAAACAGGATAATCGATTTCCTGAGGAACGGCTGTGCTGTAGAGTTTTTCGGTTCTTTCAATATACACGGAGGCATCCGAAACAGCGCCGATCAAGTTGACTTTTTCGATGTAATCGCTTCTTTCTATCCCGGACCAGTAGCTAATTTCCATAATCCTGTAATGAGTGGAGTTATACGAATACGCGGAAATAAACTTCCTTACAGACGAAGGATAGGTGTCCTGATAGCTGATTTTTGCGCCTTCAGCGCCGGAAATATAATTCACAAAAAATAATTTTGCCACCGGCAGGACTGCAAGCCATACCACAAGCACAATTAAAAGCCCGGGATAGAGTTTGCTCCGTTTTTTCGTGACAAAGGCACAGAAATCATTGAATTTTCCTTTCCATTTTCCGCGGCTTTTCATGTATGCTACAACTAAAACGAAAACAGGCAGCAGGGGAAGAATATTTGCCAGAGGATCGAAGAAATAAATAGCTCCGAGAGTTGACGTCTCGGTACTGAAAGGATAGAAGGGACGCATTTTCCAGCTTGTCGCATAATCAAGGTAGATGTGGGAAAATATGGCTGCAAAGCCGGTAGCTGTGAACAGGCGGTCTTTTGTTTTAAACCAGATGAAAAGTGTGACAAGCAGGATGAAGAGGATAGAGTGCAGGAATTCCCTGTGGCCAAGCAGGTAGAAGAGCTGGTTTCGTGTCTCGTGGCTTACACTGCCGCTGATGAGAGCAAACAGGATGTATGGGATAAAATCCAGGTCAGGAAGGATTGCCAGAAACCCGAGAGCATTTCGTTTTTTTCCTTTGAAGCCAAAGGCCAGGGCAATCAGAAGACCGATCCCCAGGTGGGAAAGTGTATTTACCATTTGCTTTCTCCCTTAATTAAAGAAGAAAACTGTTAAAATATATATGTTTAATTGAATGGACTTGCAAAAATCTGCCAGAATAGGAGAAATAAAAAATGAAGAAATATCAAAAACAGAAAATACCAGAAACTCCAGGGTAGATTTGAAAAAATGATTATTTTTTCCTCACATCAGGCCAATCTGCTTCATCAATCCCACAAGGTCATAGAAAAGCTTCTCTTCGATGATCTCACCATCTTTCCAGTGAGCAACTGTACAGAATTCCACTTTGAATTTCTTATTTGTAGGCTGGATTTCTTTTCCATTGGACCCTTTCATAGGTCCTTTCATGGTACCTGTGAATATGGCTACTGAACATGTCCAGTCGCCCTGGCCAAAAAGCACTTTATACGGCCTGTTCTCGACATGGTTGTCCGGAAATGTCTGAAAAAATTGCACGGCTTCTTCATGATGTGCCTTTTTTCCTCTTGTCGGTTCCGGTTGACCCGGCCAGTACACAGCAACTTCTTCAGCATGACGTTTCTTGAAGGTATCCCAGTCCTGTGAATTCCATGCATCATCCAGAGTCACCATCAGTTGCAGGTTTTCTTCTACTGTCACTCCCATCATCCCCTATTTATTCTTGATCCCAAAAAACGATTATCAATAAATTTAATTTAAACTATAGATTCAGAACAATTAATGAAACCCATAATTAGGTACCAATTATCCCAAAAAATTCCAACAGGAAGCTAATGGATGTACTTATTAATTTTAAAATACGTTTTTGAGCCTAATTTTAAAATACGTTTTTGAGCTGCTGTTAATTATATAATTCAATACAGATATATTCTTGCAGCTTTGTATTAATTCAATTGAGTTTTACCTCTCTTACAAAATTTATAGTACTCCAGTACTGGAAACTATAAATGTTTAACAAAAATTTCATTTATTAATTTTTAATTCTGTATTTTGTAGCGAAATGTTCTGGTATATATAAATTTGCTAAGTACTGGAAACATAAGAAAATAATTATCGTTATTTTAATATTCAAAATTTTAATATTAATCCCAGATGAATAATTACAAAAATATTTAATTAGTTTTCATCTTTTACCTTTAAATAGATGTGGCGTATAACTATATTTTACATCTGGAATTGTCATGCGGCAATTTAGTATGTAATTGACGAGATAAAAAGGCATAGTGACCTTTGAGTCACTTTAGATTCACCTTAGAATCGCCTTAAGCAGAATCGTTTAAGTGACAGATTTCTGTTAATATCGTTAAGGGGAGAACTGGTTAGCAGAATTTGTAATGGAGTTTTATTGAACCGAGTCTTAAAGCTTGAGTTCGATACATGAGCTTCAAACAAATTAAATTTCGGATTAAGTTTCAAACAAATTTTGCAAAACCGGCGATCAGTAAGAGGGTAAAACAACATGGATAAAGGATTATACAAATTACCGGATTTGAAATATGGATATGACGACCTGGCACCTTATATTTCCGAAGAACAACTCAAGTTACATCATGACAAGCACCACCAGGCTTATGTTACTAACGCAAATGCAGCTATAGAAATGATGGACAAGGCAAGGAAAGAAGGAACTGACTTTGATTATAAGGCAACTGCAAAAGCCCTGTCTTTCAACCTGGGTGGACATATCCTTCACAACTACTTCTGGTGGGAGATGACCCCTGAGAGTAATGCGAGCAAAGAGGCCGTGGGTGAACTGGCCGAGGTGATCAAAGATAACTTTGGAAGTTTTGACAGGTTTAAAAAGGAGTTTACCCAGGTTGCATCAAGCGTTGAGGGTTCCGGATGGGCAGCCTTAACCTTCTGTAATGATACAAATAGACTTATGATAATGCAGATCGAAAAGCACAATGTGAATGTAGCTCCGGATTACCCTATCCTCATGGCGCTCGATGTGTGGGAGCATGCTTACTATGTCGATTACAAAAACAATAGAGGTAAGTTCATTGAAGGATTCTGGAATATAATCGACTGGGAAGAAATCGATAAATACTTCGCGAAAGTCCAGAAATAAGTTGAAAGTTGCTTTTTAAAGATTTCACGCCTATTCCGATTACGTTTATCATTATTGGAAAAATAAGTAATCGGAATCAAATTATTTTTTTGGAATCAGATTATTTTTTTGGAATCAGATTATTTTTTTGGAATCAGATTATTTTTTTGGAATCAGATTATTTTCAGGGGTAGTTTTTTATCGAGATCAACTTCAGCTTATTTAAACGGGCTTTCTATCTTGACTTTGTCACATTTCCTTTCCATATCAACCGTGAAGTCTAATTTTTCCGTTATAAATATAGTTTCATGAAACAAATAACAACTAACTTCATCAAGTCAAATAATATTTCTGTAAAAAAATATATTATAGAAACATCTTGAATCCGGTTTTTAAAAACAATGACTCTTGTTGTTTTAACCTTTATTGATTACTTTAATGGTTTGATTCTCTTCTCCCATATAGGAAAAATACGAGAAAAATGGTAATTTATTGGCATCTATTCAGCGTACAAAAAACAGGTTTATTGCTATTGATTTTAATGTTTCATAAGCATAGAATTACCAACTGTATAAAACCGAAAAGCGCGATCATTAACAATAGTTATGAAAAATTGGACAATAAAATTTTGCCCATTTTAAATTTAAGAAGATGCCTATTGAGAGTGTTTTTTCTATGTTGAATAGTTACTTCATTTTTCGAAGAATTTCATGTGCGTTTTTTAAAAAACAAAAACACTTATATGTTTTTTAATTTTTTCTGAAAGGCCACACTGCGGCGTGACAATACAATTTTGAAACTTTCCCGAAAACAGTCTTTTTGAGCGAAGTACAGCGTAGCGAAAAGGACACCGTCTTCCCGAGACAGGACTCAGGCAATGAAAAGAACTGCAAGTTCTCGAAATGCTGCAATTGGTGATATATAAATATATACGAAATGAGAAATTAGTAAAGTTATATACGTGTCCAAGTTTCTATAAAAGACTAGCTCTTTATTTATATCACTCTATGAAATTACCCGGAGTAGAGCAAATGAACAAGAACAAAAGATTAAAGCTTATAGTTATGCTTTTAGTGACCCTGTTTTTTGGGATAGTGCTTGGCCCGGTGGCAAATGCCACTTCGGAAGAACCAGTCACAGAGAACGAAGAGAGTGAACAGAAATCTGTTGATGATTTACAATGGAGTGAATGGCAACAGTCTCATACTATGGAAGTTGAAGTGACAACGGTTTATGATTACAAAACAGATGGTACACTCAAAATCACTGAAACTTATTCGGGAATAGGACTTAAGTCTAAATTTAAGGAAAATGAACTAACAAGATCTCAGACTTTTCCAGTCTCTGACGGAAAAGAGATCGCTCTTAGTACAAAAAGCGATAGTTTGAAACTGAAACCAGGAGATAAGAAAGAATTTGTAACCCAAAAATCTGTAGTGATTACAACTAGCAATGATCCTTTTGAGTGGTGGAACAGTTCTTCTTTAGCCTCTATTTCCTACCCCCAATGGACTTTCTCAAAGATTACCTCGGGACAGAATACTTATTACGTAGTGGCAGACCCCATAAATTAAATATGGAAACAGAAAAGTCTGAAGACAGTTAAAAATACGATCCTTAAGAAAAAATGGATTGACAACCCCGTAGAATACACTCATTATATATCATATCCTAATGGAAATTGGGTTGCTGGAGACGGAATGGCAGACAATAAATACAGACTTCTCGGTGGCTATCATTTACGGCTCTGGAAACTACCAAATGGGAACGTCGTTTCAAATGCCCACCACGATGACAGTGTTCTCATTATTCCTGGACATCAAGTAGATGGATATGAAAACGCAGAAACCAAAGTTGCTAAATTTTTTGGAACCGGAAGCAAATCATATTGGCTGGACAATGTGTACTATAGTAAATACTATAAAGCCTATAATGACGGCTCAGCGAAACTGTTCTGAAAGTTTAAAAAGTAATTCATATTAATTCATATTAACAGTATCTCTTAATGGCAAATATCTATTCCTCGCAGCAAAATAATTCCTTAAAAAACAAACATGATATTCTTTGAATAATATGCAAAACCAATGAAAATGCTTGCAGATGGCAGCATTTTCATGCTAATTATTTGGTTTCCAAATTTTATGGGATTATTATCAATGGTTTCTGGAATCCATTAACCTGATCCCTAAGTTCCAGAGTGAAATTTGGGTGGCTCAATTTGGGAGTTTCACCTCAATAAACATAATTCGTTGAACAAAGATGCATTTTGAAATTGAGTTTCTGAGTTGAGTTTTTCTCAGGAAAAAAGCACTTACTTGAAAAAAATGGATAAAAATGCACTAAGTTCATAAATTAAAGAGAAAAATATATTAACTATAAATTTTCAAATTTTATAGAAAACGAACTTTATAGAAAACGAACATGATACTCTTTGAATAATATGCACAAACAATGAAAATGCTTGCAGATGGCAGTATTTTCATGCTAAACGAACATGATACTCTTTGAATAACATGCACAAACAATGAAAATGCTTGCAGATGGCAGCATTTTCAAGCTAACATTAGTATAATCCAGTTTTTAGTGTGAAGATTCCTTATTACGAATCTTCTCCTAATTTACAAAACATCTATACATTTACAAGCCTGCAGGCAGTCGGTCAAGGTGCATAATATGGAAAACAATCTACTCGATCTGATCCTCCTCTCTGAAAAAAGAAAGAATGTACTGCTTCTTCTGCTTGAAGGACCAAAAGATATTGAAACAATAAAAAAAGCTCTCAGTGCCAGTGCAACCGCAGTCCAGCCCCAGGTAAAAAAGCTTAAAGAGCAGCACCTGATAGTCCAGGAAAAAAACCTCTATAAACTTAGCGAAATAGGTAGAGTTGTGGTTGAGAAGATGAAGCCTCTTGTGGACACGCTTGCCGTTCTAGAAGAGAATGCGAATTACTGGGCAGAAAGGGAAGTGAATGAGATTCCACCTTTTCTCCTGCAAAGAATTTGCGAGCTTGGGCACTGCACTATAATCGAACCTCAGGTAGACTATATGTTTGAGATGATCCCGGAATACGTCAGAAATGTCCGGATGGCAAAAGAGCTAAAGGTTGCAATTTCATATTTCCACCCGCTTTTCCCTTCTTTTTACCTGGAAATTGCCGAAAAAGGAATCCCTATATCGCTGTTACTCCCCGAGTCCATCCTGAAAAGATGGATCGAAGATTACAGAGAACAGACCGAACAATACCTGAAAAAGGAAAATACTAAACTTTTTGTCTGCACGGACTGCGAAAGGATATCTGCGGTCGTAGCCGCGAATAATTTTATGGCATTGGCTCTTTTCCCGAAAAGCACGGTCTTTGACCGAAAATATGTGATATGCTTTGAGCCGGGAGCTCTGGCCTGGGGAAAAGAACTCTATGACTACTATGAACAGCACTCTGAACAAATTAAGAATATAGACAATTACACACAAGCGTAAATATAGACAATCGCATCCAATGTAGAATATCAATAATTATACCGGCGTCCCCTGACCAAATAAAATAGGAATTTTAAAAACCAACCTGTGAGCCTATATGCTCCAGGGAAAAAGGGGTGTTTCTATTTCTTCCAGCCGCCTTTCAGAGATATTCCTCAAAACCTGCTTTACCTTTTGAATATTCTTCGTGCCAGCCCGAAGGTACGGGCATTTTTTCATAAAGGTTTTTCCTCTGAGCCTCAAAAAGATCCGGGGTCTTTCCCATAAACTCTGCAGCACAGAGGACGCGGATTTCAACCATTCCATCCAGTTCTTTTAACCAGTTGTACCCTTCAAAAGACCTGAGCAGATGATGGTCCAGAATCAGGGTATCAACATGCCTGGCTAGAAGGAGAGCATTTTCCAAGGCCTGTTTTCCTGCCTCGGGGACGCGGTGTGAAAGATAAAGAGGAGGGCCTGAGGCAAAAACAATTGTGGGTTCCCAGGCAAGCACCTTAAGGACGGCTTCCCTGTCCAGAAGCTGGATGTCAGAACTATGGACAAAAACATCATCTCCCTCGCAGATCCGGGTCATCATTACAGTCCCGAAGCCTTTTTCTCTGGCACCATGAGGGACAGGAGAAGAAAATTCCATATTGCCAGACTTCACGCCTTCCGAAGCCGGGAGAGGAAAACCCAGAAAATCCGAAAGTTCACGCCTCCGCTTTGAAGACAGGCCTGAGATTTTTTCCGGGCCTTTGCACCAGAAGTTTATCCCATCAAGCGAAGGGAGGGCTTCCATCGGGAGCTGATACGGATCTTCAGCCCTCATTGGCATATGGTCACCGTGAAAATGGCTGATAACAACATCTGTCGCCTGCCCAAATGCAGAAAGAACTTTTTCTCTTATCCTGAAAGCAGCAGCAACTTCTATTGGGTGGGGAAGCAGGCCTGAACGTAAGCGTGCAAGCGCAACTCCGGGGTCGAGCAGGGTCGTCTTATCGTCCGTCTTTACAACGCAGGCAAGGGATCTTGCTCCAAAAGACTCACACCCGAGTATTTCGATCTGCACATTTTCACTCCTTTCCAGAAAGGTATTCTCTGGAAAACATCTGTACGGTCAGAACAAAGTAGGAGAGCAAAAGGGGACCTATAACGATCCCTAACAGTCCGAAAAGGGATACTCCTATAACAACCCCAAGCAGGGACAGAAATGGATGGATTTCTCCAACTCTTTTCTGGATAATGGGCCGGAGGAAGTTGTCAATAACACTTATAAAAATCCCGGCTGCAAGTATAGCGATCGCTGCAGTATAGTCTTTCTGGAAAAACTGGACAATAGTTGCAGGAACCCAGACAAAGGGCGCTCCGACAACAGGCAAGAAGGATAGAATTGCTGCAATGAAGCCCCAGAGAAAAGATCCCTGGATATTAAAGATAACAAATACTATAGTCAGAATTCCACCCTGGACAAGAGCAACTGCCCCGCTGGCGATAAGAGTTGTCCGAACAATTCTTCGGAATTCATCCAGAAGAGTGGCTGTATTTTCTTCATTGAAAGGAACTGCAACAGAGACCTGGCGCATAAAATCCGAGTCTTCTCCAGTAAAGAGGTAATAGAGCATGAAGTACATTATCAATAGCCCAATGGACTGCTGGCTTATACTCTGGATTGACCCCACAATGAACAGGCTTGTGTAATTAACGGCCCGCGAAGCAAGTTCCATTGCTTTTTCTTCAATTTTTTTCTGGAATATATCTACAGGAATATTCAACCTTGCGAGAGAATCAGCTAAAAAGTGGCCTCCAGCTTCAATAGACGTGAGAATAGATGCCTGATTAACTAAAAGCTGTTCAATTTCGTCGATGACTGTATTCAAAAGAAAGTAAAGAGGAACCAGTACAACAAAGATAGAAATTATTATTACAAGTACGGCTGCTAATTGTTTCCGAAGCCTTAGTTTTCTTACGAAAAAATGATATAAAGGACGAAATATAACGAAAAGGATCAGGGCCCCAAAAATATAATTTAAATAAGGAAGTGTAGCATAAGCAATAAGAACAGTCAAAACAACAATTATGAGAAGGGCCAAAGTCATCTTTACAGCTTTTTTCATCAAACTTAATTGGCTTTCTATTATTAAAATATAATTACGACTGTTCCAAATAAACCGTTTGCCCGCAACCGTTGACCCGCAACCGTTGCGCCGGTTTATCACAAACCGTTGCGCCGGTTTATCACGCCGATAGGGTTCGGGGATAAGGTACTCAAATTCAAATGTTGCCAGAAGTTTTCGATCAACCGTTGCGCCGGTTGATCACGCCGACCTGTCGTTGCTGTGGTTTTCGCTCAAGCCTTTTTTCAAAAGGCTTGCGGGAAAGACGTTTTTTGAAAAAGCTTATGTTAAAAGTCTGTTATCAGGGTTTGCTTTTCGTCTCTTTCGCGGAGTTTGGTGACTCCTATGCCTACTAGCCTGAGCTTTTGATTCCCTATAAATTCGGAAAGAAGCTGCATGGATGTCCTTTTGATCACAAAGATGTCCGAAGTCCAGATAGGGATGGTTTTTGAGCGTGTATAGGTAGAGAAATCCTCAAAACGCACGGTAAGGGTTACGGTTTTGAAAAGGAACCTGTTTTTGAGAAGGGATTTATGCACACTTTCAGCAAGCAGGTCAAGAGAACAGGCGATTTTTACAGGGTCGCTGGTGTCTTCAGCAAAAGTTCCGTGCCTGCTGATTGATTTTACACTTTCCTTTTCCCGAACCTCCCTAAAATCAAGTCCGTTTGCCAGTTGCTTCATGCGAAGTCCCATTTTTCCGAACTTTTCAGAAAGAAGCTGTACATCACAGGTTGCAAGTTCTTCTACCCTGTTTAAGCCCATCGATTTCAGTGTATCAGCCGTTTTTTCCCCTATTCCTGGAATTTTTGAAACCGGCAGCGGAAAAAGAAATTTCCTCACCTCTTCGGGCCTGACAACGGTAAGCCCATCAGGCTTCTGGAAGCCAGACGCGATTTTTGCGATTAACTTATTCGGCCCGACTCCGACTGAACAGGTAATTCCTTCCTGTTTCTGTACTTCATCCTTGATCCTGAGGGCGTAAAGGGCAGCCTCTTCAAAACTCGTGATTTCGGGCCCTGGTACAAGATAGGCTTCATCCACGCTGACCTGCTGGAACCTGTCTGCAAATCCCTTCAAAAGCTCCATTATTTTTTCCGAAACGCCTGCGTAGAGTTTCATGTTTACAGGCAAAAAAAACGCATTCGGACAGAGCCTGTAAGCCTGTGAAATGGGCATTGCGGAGTGAATTCCGTATTTCCGCGCCTCGTACGAGCAGGTGCTTACAACTCCCCTTCCTGAACCTCCTTTTGGGTCAGATCCCACAACTACAGGCAGACCTTTTAGTTCTGGCCTCTCTCTTACCTCAACAGACGCAAAGAAACTGTCCATATCTGCGTGGAAGGTAATTCGCCTTTCAGGGGGATTTATTTTCGAAATGGAAATAGGCATTACTCTTAGATAGAAAAAAATATAAAAAAGGTTTGAGGAAGTCGAGTGAAAGTATTAACCTGTTGTTTTTATTTCAGCGCCATCAGGAATATTGAACACAAATTCAGAATCTGGAATTCCGGAATTAACCTTAAGATCCCATATTTCGACTTTTGCTGTCAGGTTTCCACTACTGTCGTACATCTCGTACTTAAGAGGCATCCATGTTTCTTTATCTACCCAGACTTTCGTATAGTATTGTGCAGCACTTTCTCCGGTTTCTTTAGGACTTGTTTTCAGTAGATACGTTTCTCTATTGTCAAGTTTCTCAACTCCCAGTAAAGAGACATTCGTATCATTAAGGGTAATTCCTATTATGGTCAGATAATCACTTTTAGTTATTTCAGAAGTTTTTGGAAGCTTTGTTTTCATTATTGTATTTGTGCCGGGGATATAGGTCCACCGGAATTCTCCATCTGAAAGTACAAGCGTTTCTTCCTCTGTTCCTAGTTCCTGTATAAAGTTCTTAATCCTATGAGGTTTCTTGTATATGGTTTTAAAACAGGAGCATTGACTTGAATATTTTCTTTATTTTCACTTTACTCATCCTCTTTATTTTTGTTCGTTGAATTCGTATTCACAGGGTGACACTGCTGCTACTGGCTGACATTATCCAGGGACAGACTGACATCACCTCAGTACCTTCTTTGCCCGGCACAAGATTGCGACTAAAAAGTGAGACCTTAAGGAAAAAATGAAAATTGTATTTGATGATTATTTGTGGAAGTGAAGTTATAAAGCAATTTCCAATGTAAAAACATGAAGTTATTTTTTGAATATTCCTAAACAAGATATGAACAGCTGGATGAAAGAATCACCAAAACGAAGGAGAACAAGAAATAGCTGTTAAAGGTGCTGGAGTTTTCCAGAGAGTCCACTGCATAACAATGCGGCGAAACTGGCGGCGAGAGCAAAGGTCAGAAAAAAGGATGTGAGCCTTCAAACCATAACAGAGGAAGGAACAAAGGCAAATGACACATTTATGATGATTGTTCAGACAGCAAAGAAACTGGGTGTAAATGCATATCAGTACATATGTGATAGAGTCGCCAACAAATTCGAGATACCATCTATGGCCCCTCTGGCTCAACTCATCAGTGAAAAAAGTTCATTGAGCGAAAATTGAGGGACTTCCACTCAATTTGAAGAGGATACAATAATCCTCAAGATTAAAAACGATAAAAAAGATTGAGGTTAAAGGGGTGTGGGGATTGTTTATCAAATATGACAATAGCTGAGATTAGGTGACCTCAGATTGTCGAGTCCGGCAGATATTTCTATGCCTTCCAGTACGCTTTCTTATAGCCACAAAAAAGGAACAAAAATCACCGGGATTTTTTATATATTTGAGACCTTCAAAGTTATATAAGGATTGTAACCATATTAATAAAAACCAATTCAATAAGGGGTGAAATAAATGGTGAAATTAACTGATGAAATGAAGGAAGACTTTGCAAAGATGAAAATTTTTCCATTTGCAACTGCATCTAAAGGTGGAGAACCAAATGTCATACCAATAGGCATGTGTGACCTACAGGAAGATGGAGAAACAATCTGGATCGCAGACAACTATTTTAATAAAACTCGCAACAATCTTGATGAAAACCACAGGGGAGCGATCTATGTATGGGGCCCGGAAATCAAAGGCTGCTACCAGATAAAAGGAGATATTGAGATTAAGACTGAAGGGGAAGATTACGAGAAAATGTATAAAATGGTCAAGAGCAAAGGAGACAGGTTCCCTGCAAAAGCCCTTGCAGTTATGAAAATTACTGATGTTTATGAGTGCAAACCCGGGGCTGGGGACGAGCCAGGACAGAAACTGCTTTGATCCCGCTTAAAGCTTAATCTATAAGTTTAATCCATGAATTAGCCAATCCATAATTCAGCCAGTCCATAATTTATCCAATCCATAATTTATCCAATCCATAATTTATCCAATCCATAATTTATCCAATCCATAATTTAACCAATCCATAAGTTTATGATTTTTTTCTTGCCACGAAGATGAAAAATCTTCACAATCTTTTTTTGAAAATATTGAAAATGATTGGTGATTCCGCCATAGAAAGTTGTGAGAAACTGAGACACAGAGGAGGCTGCAAGATGGTCGAAGAAATAGAAAAAAAATCAAATCTACTCAATGACTCCATGAAGATCACTGTGTTTAAGAACGGTCCATATATGGTGACCGGTAGAGTTCCTCTTATGACCTGGGAAATTTGCAAAGATGAAGACACTGAACGTCTAATATGGCGTGAAGTCAAGAAATACCCTATAAGGAACCGGTATGCTCTGTGCCGATGTGGCCATTCAGGGAATAAGCCTTTCTGTGATGGGACACATTCAAAGATCAACTTTGACGGAACCGAGTCAGGAGACTTTGCGCCCTTTAGCGAAGGTACTAATGTTATCACTGGTCCTTTGCTGACTCTTATTGACAATAAGCATCTATGTGTCCATGCAGGATTTTGCACACAGGCAGGGAAAATATGGAACCTTGTCCAGCAACCCGAAAACTCGGAAGCTCGAGACATTGCTATAGAAGAAGCAAGTAACTGCCCTTCAGGCAGGTTGGTAATTATTGACAATGCCACAGGAAAAACGATTGAGCCTGAGCTTGAAAAATCGATTGTTGTTGTGGAAGGGCTTCACCAGGGCGAGCACGGTCCTCTATGGGTACGTGGCGGCATCCCGATAAAATCTGCCGACGGCAAACAGTACGAGATCAGAAACAGGGTCACTCTCTGCAGGTGCGGGAAATCCAGAAATAAACCGTTTTGCGATGGGAGCCATGTGGAGATTGAGATAGATTGAGAAAATAGATGAAAATGAAAAGATGTTAACGGGCTGTCTCAAAACTATTCTTAGTTTTTGTTCCCTAACCGAGCCCAAATGAATTCAAATTCCATAACTGAAATCTGCAGAACTGGAAGTTTAAGCCTCCAGAGCTGAAATTTCAGATTTCCGAATTTTCTTATTAATTTTCAGGCCTGTGTTTTTCATCATCAAGGTTCTCAAAGTCTTCCGTATTTTCTTCTCTTGCCCGTTTTTTAAAGGCTCGGTTTTTCAGGTAGATCGCCACTATTAAAACTGCCAGTAGAAGGAATATTGGATATTTAAAGAAATTAAGTAATCCCTGAAGCCTTGATGAACTTTCTGTAGAAGCTGAACTTTCTGTAGCATGATCATTTTCACTTTTTGTATCACCTGGCATTTTACCTGAAGAGGCTGAAGCAATCTCAACTACATTTTCAATGCCTCCCGTTACTGCCGTACCTTCTTTTAAAGGCAGTCCGAGTCCGTCTCCTGAAAGGAAACGCGAATCTTTAAAGAGCCGTGCAAAAACCGTGGAATTCCGCTCAAAAAGATATGCTGCTCCATTATCACTCGCTGCAGCAAGGGCCGAGCTATCGCGAGAAATGGACACATCATTAATATTTCCTCCGCAACTGTAGTTCCAGAATTCCTTCCCATCGAGATCGAGCACATAAAGCGTATCGTCCCAGCTTCCGGCTGCAATGAATGATGAATCCGGCGAAATTGCAACACTGTAGACATCATCTTTTACCTTATAATCCCAGAGTTTTGTGCCTGTGCTGTTAAAAAGGTATACTTTATCGTCAAAACTTCCTGCTGCCAGATATGAACCGTTGTTTGTCAGGGAAACACTGCTGATCCAGTAAGCAGGGTTGTGTATCCAGGAAAAATCTCCTTTCTGGTTAAGGAAATATACATTATAATTGGACCCTCCGGCAGCCACATAATGGGCCTGTGGAGTAATGCATACACAATTGATTACACTACCTGTCCTTCGTTCCCAGATTTTATTCCCTTCGTTGTCAAAGAGATAAATGCAATAATTGGAACCTCCGGCTGTAACGTAAGGGCCTTCTCTGGAGAGGGCTATACTGCGGACGGAAGCCCCGGAATCGAAATTCCATAACAGCTTGCCTTCTTTATTAAAGAAGTAAATCTTGCCGTCGTCACTGCCTGCTGCTACATATGAACCATCGGAAGAGATCAAAACACAATTCACGCTGCCCCCTGTTTTGTAACTCCATAGCACTTTCCCTTCCCTGTTAAAAAAGTATACCTTCTTATCATTGCTTCCTGCAGCTACACCAGTCCCATCTGGAGAGATTGATACAGTGTAAACAATATCTCCAGTAGTATAATTCCAGAGTTTCTTCCCCTCGAAATTAAAAAGAGAAACATTATGATTAAAATCCCCAACTGCAAGATAATTTCCATCAGAAGAAAGAGAAACCGTGTTAACTATACATCCTGTTTCACATCTGCAGAGCAGGTCAAAAGCTCTGAGTTCTGAAAGATTTACGTCCCCGCCCGAGGTAACAGGATCTGCAGCTCCCAAATCTACAAACAGGCCGAAAAGCAGACCCAGTACTATAAATAACCATATTCCCGCTAACTGTCTCATAGTAATGTATAGTTTAGGAGTTTATTCTTCATGAATTTTTTGCAAGAGTCCACAATTAGATAAAGGGAAAAAGAACGTCACTATAGAAAATAGAACATCATTTTATAACGAATGGTGTCATATTATTTATTTAACTGATATTATATAATAAACTGACATATTTTAGATTTTGTTGTATCCTGTTGTATCCTGAAATGATTTCGTAGACTCAAAACCATTTGAAAGTCTAATTCATAATACAACAGCATTCGACACAAAAGGTTAAACGTTGAATAAATTCCAATTCCATTTTGGTATTGTGGAATGATTAAGTAAAAGAAACAAATTCAAAGTTGGAGTCTTCATTCCGGAACAATTGATATCAGGATTTTTGCCAATTCAGGATAAAAAGAAAAAAAATGAAATTATTTTTCATCAAGGTGACTTCTTTCGTCTCAAAACCAGCAACGTAAAGGCTACAGTCACAGATGCAAATATCCAAAATATAACGGTAAATGGGTTTATTGCTTTTTTGAGCACATCTACTTTCTTTCTTAGCCGTAGTGGGTTCACTTAGTTCAACTCCACGAAATTTTTGGCTATGTAACCATATGCCTACTATGTAATCATATGCCTAATTAGTATTGAATATTGGTACCATTGCCAGGGGTAACAGATATTGATTTTGATTTATTAGGTAATAGAGCTATCCGAAAAGTCAGTAATCGAATGTTGTAAAAATTACAATCGATATAAATATTCTTTTATCAGCTTCGGTTTTACATCTTGCATATTTTCAAAGCAACAGTGGAGAATCACTTTTCGTACAGGCTCTAAGTCACAGGGCAATTTTAGGTTTTCATGAAATTCTCGGATTTTGTTTAAATTTCTATGAGATTTACCTCTATTTAGCATGAAAATACTGCCATCTGCAAGCATTTTCATTTTTTGTGCATGTTATTCAAAGAATCTCATGTTCGTTTTTAGTACGACAGACCTCTGTTTAGTATGGCACGCATCGGTTTAGTATAATATCTGCGTAGTCTAACAACGCACATACCTTTCTAGCGAAAAGGAACTCAAATCTGAGGGCGACTTACTAATTAAATGAGCAATTTAATATAAATATCATACCATTTGAGATGATATTACTCAACGTTACTATGTAAAAAATAATAAATTGTGATGGGATTCTGACAATATATCCATTGAAAAGTTCTCTTGTTTTTGGGTGTTTTCCATATATCCTTGCTAAATTTACTTATTCTTTACTGAGTAGAATTGAAGACATGGAAAAATATATATATTGTTTAATATCCCAAAATTGACAGAAACATATATTATATAATGTATAAATTGACTTCAGACTTCGGCTTTGTCCATACAATTCAAATTTATTCTTTGTGTTTAAAGAGTTTTAACATATTTTACTGTTCCACAAAATGATGTATCAACGCGAGGCGTTTTTTGTAATAAAATACTGTATTAAGTAACAGAATCTGTCAAACTAAGGTTTAATTAGAGGTTAGTTAAACCGGAAGAATGAGCAGATAGTTAACTTAACGAAGTCACACAAAAGGTCACACAAAAGCAAGCAGTTCACATTCAAGCTTGATCCGTTTTCAAAGCTTAATTCAGGATAGTATTAATCAGTTTTTCAAGTTCATTTCTATCAACTAAATCAATAAGATTTGCTTCAGCTAATTTTCTGGCAGAATCAGTGAAATAACTATTCGTAACTACTATGCCTTCGGTACATTTGTAAAAGCCTTTTGCAGCTACAACTTCCTGTACTGCACTGTTTGATACCTTACTCGAGTATCGTTTGACCTGAACAGCGATTCTCGTTTTTTCTTTTGACGTCAGAATCAGATCTGCACCCTGATCACCTGAAAATGGAGTGTGATAGACTGAATACCCTAACTGTTCATAAACGCATTTCATAAACTCTTCAAATTTGTATCCGTTCATTTCATCAATTTCGGCTAATGTGGGTAGTACTGGTTTTGATGGTTTTCTAAGGAATTGTTTTACAAACCTATGCGGTAAGTGAATTAAGAAACTGAAGAGCAGCCATAAAGATTTCAGTAAATGCATTGAGAGACAGAATAGTCGCCACATTGCTTTTAGTAAATGAATTGAGAAACTAAACAATAACCTCATTGCTTTCAGTAAGTAAATTGGGAAACTAAACAGTAGCTTTATTAATTTTAGAAAAAGATATGGCACAATTTTAAATATTTCAGTAATAAGGTGATGTTGTTTTCTTCTTTTATCTCTCTTTCCGATTTTCATCAATGTACTTCCTTCTGTTTTTAAAAGTCTGCCGAAAATCTATGATATATGTTGAAAAGTCACAATAAATCTATAATCAGAGTAGCTGCTTTGGTTTTTCGTCCTGTTATTGTTCATCCTTATTGTTCATCTTATTACTGTAAAAGTTGCAGTCGATAACCACTTTTCGAATAGACTCTAAATAACGGAACAACTTTAGGTTTTCGTAGAAGTCTCATACTTATGTTAAATTTCGATGGAGATTTGCCTTTGTTTATTATGACATTTGCATTATACGATACAGAAATACCTCTCTAGCGAAAGGCAATTCAAACCCAAGAGCAACTTGCCAATTAAAAGAATAACTTAATATAAATATACTGTCGTTTGAAAAGCCGTTTCCAATGCTGAACTTAACTTTTCTATGGCAAGTAAGAATTGAATACCTAAATATCTCTCATTTGACGAAGAAGGAGATCACTGCCTATTTCAGTTGATCTCAAGACGTTATGAAAAGTAGCAAACGACCTTAACATCGAATAAGTCATAGGGAGAGTGGGGAGATATTTAAGGACCATGTGATAGCGGTTGCTGTACTTGATAGGATTCTTCAGCATAGTACGACGATTAACATCAAAGGAGAAAGTTACAGGCTGAAAGAAATGAAGATGCAGGGAATTAAAACAGGAAATATATTTGTCACTAATTTCTAGCAAGTTTATGAAAAATTGAGTAAAGTTTGTATCAAAAGGTGGGGAAAAGTAATCAGGCCAAAATGGGAAAAATCGGCCTAGACACTATGCTGAATTACAAATTTGCGTTACGAAAACTGTCTTTATTTCCCTTATATTTCGCCTCTTATTACATCTCAAAAATCACCTCCCTTCGAACTTCCCCATCAGAAATAACCATAACTATAAATCAGGGTTATTCAAAATAGCCACTTGTGACCTCTGGAGAAACTGTACGGGCAGAAATCCTTGTATCCGGAAGGGTGCAGGGCGTGGGTTTTCGAAGATTTGCGAGAAATGCTGCCGAGCGTCTTGGCGTAGAATCTAACCCCAAAAATTTAAGGGACGGCAGGGTGTTTGTCATTGCCGAAGGCAGACCTGAATCTGTGGAACTTTATATTGCTGAACTCAGGAAAGGGCCCATGTTTGCTCATGTGGAAGCTGTCGATGTCACTTTTAAAGAAGCCCTTGGAAATGTTTACCAAGTCTTTTGAAAAAAGGCTTGAGCAAAAAAGTAGGAAAAAGGCGTGGTAAATGTCTATTCAGCTTTTTTTCAACCTTTTGAAAAAAGGCTTGAGCGAAAAAGCAGGAAAAAGGCGTGGTAAATATCTCTTCAGCTTTTTTTCAGGATCTTTGCAATAATCACAATTCCTACAAGATTGACCAATCCTATCACAAGGTATCCTATCAGGTGCGTTAAGCTCGAATTAGATTTTCCAGATTCCTTTTTCAAGAAACTAGCAGTAGAATTTCTTCCTGAACCTGATATTGATTCTGAATTTTCTTCACTACTTTCTTCGATTTTCTGCCCTTTTTCAGTGAATTCCAGTACCGAGTCGGTTTCAAGAGTGAGCTCTTTTTCCTGCCTTTCAAGGCTGTTTCCGGAATCAAGAACAGCACTGACCGTATAGGTGCTTTCTGGATCAAGCCCCAGGAAGAGAAACTCGTCATCATGTTGCAGGGAAGCTACAATATTTCCGTCCTGCACGTTTCCGTCTTCTTCATCCCCATTCTTCCTTAGTTCTACAGAGCCCTTTTCCGGGAGTTCCACTTTCAGGTTTACGTGGCCTGTCAGAAGAATCTGCTTTCCTTCTGCAAACCTTGGCCTGTCTGGGATATCCAGAATTCCGAGCAGCGTTGGAGCAAAGTCTTCCTGACCATGCTTTCCCCTGATAATTCCACTTTCAACATCCTGGGCATGCACTATAAGGGGAATGAGTTGTGCTTCATCAGTCTCCGTAAATTTTTCTGACTGATGCCCTCCCTTGGAATCGTCTTTGGAAAAACCCATTCCATGGTCTGCTGTCAGTACAAAGGCAAGGTCATTTTTCTTGCAGAGCTCATAAAGAGGGTAAATATCAGTATCAAGACATTCAATGCAATCTACATACCCATAATTATCCCGGTGGTGCCCACTTGAATCTACAGCGCCTACGTTGATAGTGAGCAGGTATTTTTGTTCCGGCGTATTTCTAGCCATATACTTAACAATATTACACGCAGTCTCGACTCCCCATCGGTTATATCCGCTATACTTTTCCCGTGTCTCTTTTGATGTAACATATCCGGGAGCCTTGTCAGCAGCTTCTCCCATAACCTGTAAAAGCCCTTCAGGTACCTCCAAACTGTCAGAGGATGGTTCGGGTTGCTCGAGAACAATGTTTATTTTATTTATTGAGTTATTTTCATCCCTGAGAATGACATCCTGCTCGGCACGGATTGACCAGGAATCCCCTCTTTCCATAACTGCAATACAGAGATAGCCTTCCCTGCGTAGAATATCGAAAATAGTGGCATCTTTGAAGCTTACAAGTTCACTGTCTGCACCCGGGTTTCCCGTGACAAGTACTGAATGCCCTCCTTCGGTAAAGGTCTGAGGTGCTCGGAATTCCAGAACTCTAATACTTTCTTTACTTATTTCGGGTAGATTTTCAAGTTCGGCTTTTTCAAGGGATGCCCCGTCAAGCGCATGAGGTGTAAGTTCAGGATAGATAAAAGGTGCACTCAGCCCGTCTACAATCAGCACGACTGCGCCCTGGGGTGTGTTAACAGGATTTACCTCCACTTCGGTCAGTCCGGAGGCAGGAACTGGAAGAATGAAAAAGACAATAAGCGTTAAAAGAAAAAATAGAACTGAAAAGGAGCGGGGTTTTTGGACGGGCACAAACATTGTAAATTAGTTTACTTTCAAGCTATAAAGAATTTATCTTTTCAGGATAAACTTTCTGCCGGGTATTCTGTATTACTTTCCGATTTTCTTACACCGGACAACACTTTGGGTTTGACCCCACTCCATAGTTTTTTTGATCAAATTAGCCCACTTGAGTGAGCTAGCATTACTTCAAGTCTTTCATTCCTGAACCTGAATAAAAGAATGCCATTAATATGAACACTCACTTTTCTATTTCCTTCCCAAATCTGAATCGGTCGTGGGTTTGAATCATTGAAAACCGAAAGCGCAAGAGTCTCTCAATATATTCATTAAATGCGTGGGATGTACTCGCTTTTTCGGAATTGATCTATAATTCGGGGACACGACCTCTGAATCAAAAATCAATAAATCGAAGAAAGAACATACGCAGTTATTGTTTTTTCTTTCTTTGATATATGATTACTCCGATCACTGCTACAAACGCCCAGAAAGAGCTCATAAGAGGAGCACTTTTTGGTTCCTGAGTAGAACTGGAATTTTGTTCCTGCTTGCTCGCCGTTTCCGTATCATTTAATATTCCGGTATTTAATATTCCGGTATTTGATATTCCAGCATCATTTGCCTTATTTTTGGTTTTATTAATTGTATGAAGCAACTCATTAAGAGTAGTATTTTCATATAGTGTTATAGCTTTTCCATCGTCAGTTAATGTATATTTACCCCGATAAAAATTTGTAACTATAAAGTGTTCAGGGCCAAAATCCTTTGTATTTGAATTATTGTCCTTGTTTAGGTAAATCAAAACTTTCTCACCCGTTTTGAAGCTTGGATCGGCATCTGTAGTCATTTTGACATTTCCAACTGTCCCACCAGTAACTCTCACAACAACATCTCTGGATGATAGCGGGTTTTTCAGGTACTCATCAACACTTATAATGATGTCAGTGTAAATAATATTTTCAAAGTAGAGTTCAGAAATTGGTTTATCAGGTTGTTTCCCATCTATGGTATTCCATTTGGACGGAAGTATTTCTTTAACGGTGCCTATTACAATCATGTCGGAATGACTTCTCAACTCATCATGGTTGTATGGTATGAAATCTATACATATGTCAACACCGATGGGTTCTTCACTATTGTTTTCGGGTCTGAAAGTGTCATTTGAAGGATTGGGCAGTGCTAAAGCGTTTAATGTCAGCAAAAAAAGAGCTCCAACTAAAAAAATTGCATGTTTTACAATATTTCTCATGGTTTAGCCTCGGCGTGTGGAGTTAAGACAGAGTTTACCAACAAAGACAGAATTCACCAATACATTGTGAATACATTAGGAAATTTTAAATAAACAATTATAAGTTTGCCTGGTTAAAAACCTTGCACAATCTCTTAGTTGATCGACTTCATACTGGCAAAAAGAGTCAAGAAAGCACAGACCTATGGCGAGATTATTTAATAGCTGTGCCTTTAAAAAAGGTGTAACAAAACGTGCCTTCTTTCCCGGCCGTCCGGTAGAGGTCACTAATACCTTTATTCCACGTTTTTTCATCGATCATCTTTAGTTCCAGCGCCTGCTTCCTGACACCCTCGACCATCGCAGTGAAAGTATTTTTCGTAAATCCCTCTACCAGATCGGGTTTACTCGAATCAACATATACCATTCTGGGGGAGACAATCACGTTTTTAAAACCAGCACGATTTAATAGCGGATAAATTTCTCTGCCTATAAGAGAATTGCCCCCCAAAAGTTCCTGAATATCAATCAGACACTTTATTGCTTGCATAGCTTCATCACTCCTGGGGTAGAAATAGCTTGAACCGTGATCACCCTCTATGACAGTTATCGTACCCTCTTTTTTAAGTACCCTCTTAACTGACAATAAGGCATCAAGAGGATTTTTAAGGTGTTCAAGCACAAAGCATACGAAAATATGGTCGAAAGTCTCGTCTTCATAGGGCAGAGCGAAGATATTTGCCACCTGAAAATCAACATTTTTCAACCCCTCTTTTTTAGCCAGTAGTCTTGCTTTTTCAACCGATTCGGTTGAAATATCAATTGATGTGATGCTGGCTTCGGGGCTGTTTCTGCTAAGTATGACTGTTTGTGCACCCACACCGCAACCGGCCTCAAGCACTTTGCTTCCAGGAGGATATATGGTATCGTGATGTAATAGCGCAGTGAGTGTATTTGCCTGATCATGGAGTCGAAAATTTTCTCTATTGGAATATCCGTGTACGTAATCCATTTTATCTACCGAATTCCATAATAATTGCTTTTCTGTTACGAATCTGTCTTTTAATGTTAATATGTGTACAGGAATTTAGTGCTAAATAAGTATTATTATAAATGTTCTGCTTATCTGACTCAGTTTCATAATTTAGTGATTTCTCATTTTTTCCGTCCTTAAAACTTCACTTTTCTCTGCTAACTGCTCAAACAAACTGTAATAATCCTTGAGAAACGATTTCTTTGGCAAGAATGCCAAAGAATTATTTTACTCCTTAAATTTTTCACTGAATTTTTTGACTAAAATCGATACGCTTCGCTACTTAATCCTTAACTCAGCTCTCAAAAATATCTTTTACTAAAGCTTAAATGGAGTAAATAATCTGAACAATTCCAGAAATGACTTTTGTGGTTTCTTGAGCAAATTTAATCTTCTCATTTGAGTAAGTTTAATCTGATTCTCAATTCCTTTATCWGTCCTGAACTGCTTCTTGTTATCCGTTTTTAGACTTTTTGAATARTARCTTTCAATAGGATTATTTGTCGCYGGCGCTCCTGGAAGATAATGGAACAAAGTAAGATTTAGCCAGTGTTTATTGATCATCCACAATCGTTTTTGAACCAATTCATCATATGTTCTTATATTTTCCATTAATTTATTGAAGTTATATTTTGCTTTTTCAAGACTATTAARTGGAAGATTTTCCTTTTTYCGTCTTCTTTCAAGCTTTAATTCATTTCTATACTTGTAAAATTTCTTTTTTGCGTTTTTACTCCATTCCTGATGTTTTTCTTCTTTATTAACTAGATTAGGT
>NZ_WJBJ01000024.1:0-133947 GCF_020804205.1 Methanosarcina sp. DH1
ATGATGAATTGGTTCAAAAACGGTTGTGGATGATCAATAAACACTGGCTAAATCTTACTTTGTTCCATTATCTTCCAGGAGCGCCRGCGACAAATAATCCTATTGAAAGYTAYTATTCAAAAAGTCTAAAAACGGATAACAAGAAGCAGTTCAGRACTGATAAAGGAATTGAGAATCAGATTAAACTTACTCAAATGAGAAGATTAAATTTGCTCAAGAAACCACAAAAGTCATTTCTGGAATTGTTCAGATTATTTACTCCATTTAAGCTTTAGTAAAAGATATTTTTGAGAGMTGAGTTAAGGATTAAGTAGCGAAGCGTATCGATTTTAGTCAAAAAATTCAGTGAAAAATTTAAGGAGTAAAATAATTCTTTGGCATTCTTGCCAAAGAAATCGTTTCTCAAGGATTATTACAGTTTGTTTGAGCAGTTAGCAGAGAAAAGTGAAGTTTTAAGGACGGAAAAAATGAGAAATCACTAAATTATGAAACTGAGTCGTAACATGCCCAGATAAATGGAAGTCCTTTTAACTTACCTTTTTTGTTTATGTGTTCCATCATTACTACAATAAATGGTGACGGCACCAGCAATCCAAAATCCTTTTTTGTTTATATGCTCCATCATTACCTTAGGACAGGAATATTGTCTGTTCTTTGGTTCTTCGAAGCCGTGAAAAACTAACCATTGAATTACCATCAAAGACCCAAATGTGACTTGATCACAGATGCAAAATTGCCTTTCAGGCAATTCTACTGTCTAATATGATTCAGCCATCAAGAGTTTTCCCAAAGAGGCACAGAGAATTCAGGCCATATGTTCGGCTCAGATTAACTCTTGTTAGGGAAAGAACAGATATAAAAAATGAAGCTCATGAAATTTTACCTTTTTAAAAAGATTAAATCTGAAGAATGTGCTGACAGACATTTTGGGAAAAAACGGTAGAGAAATTCTGTCAGGAATAGCTTCAGGTAAGAGTGTTGATCAGATTATAGAAAGCCTTTCTCTAAAGAGGAATGGAAAGTTAGAACTCTTTTGAACTTAGTCTCTGTAATAATCAAACAGCAACATTTCTCCTGAATGTGCATCAATCCATACTGAAGCAGGATAGGTAGCGTCCTTTGCAAAACTTGAATCCATGAATCGGATCCACCATGCCAGATGAATTTTATCTTCATCGTCCTCTTTCCAGACAAGGTTCGACGAAATAACTTTTACAGTATTTGCTTTTTCTTCTCCTATAGACGGTTCGTTACTCATGTATTCTTTGAGAATCTCAACTGCTTTTTCATCCGTAACGCCTGGTTCCGTATCAATGAGTGCTATCTCTTCTTCAGACATAGACCATCTTTTGCGATAGCTTGAAACTTCGCCTGTTTCTGCGTTGATTCCTACCTGTATTCCATCAGAAAGAGAAGGTATTCCTCTGATAATTCTTGCGTAGCTAATTTTGTAAGTTCCAGGGAGATCGTCAGCAGCAGGTTCTACGTAGTTTACATGTTCAAACTCAATATCATTAATTTTATCCGCTGAAACCCTGGATTCGATACATTCTTCTGCTATTTTCAGAGCATCGTCTTTGCTTATACTGTCTTTGCCCTGTACATTCTTTGATCCATCGTATACAAAAAGTTGCTCTCCATTAGAGGCATCTATTCCTGCAAAGATGCTTTTTCCATTAGTTGTTTTTGAGCTTACTCGCCAGATTATCCCGAAATTTTCGTCATCAATCAGTTCTCCATGGACAGATTCATTGATTACTTCCGGATTTTCTGATATTAGCTTGTTTTTTGCATCCTCAAAACTAATATTTACGTCTGCAGTTGACGGATCAAGGTATTTTGTTTGCTTTGCATCTTCTTTCGTAAATATTATTCCTCCCTCTTCAGAAGCAAAAGCCACAAATATTGCACCTGCCAGTACCAAACTCAAGATACAAATTTGACTAAGTTTCATGATCTTCTCTCCCTTAAGGTCTTAAACACAAGTTTGAATTTCCTATAAATCTGTTATTGTCAACATCTGCTGCATTTCCAAACTCATCTTCTACTTCTCCTGCTGCATAGTTGGCTGCTTCAGAAACAGTGACATCGGTGAAAGTAGCCGCATCAAAGAATGCAGAATAGAAGCGGGCATTACGTAAGGTGTTGACATCGTCTTTATATCCAAAGTAGGTATCAAAACCGTTGTTAATAAACGCGTTTCCTAGATCTGTGTATTTTGCAGATTTACATGCACCTGCAAAAATGAATCCTCCGTCTCGTTCGTCCATCCAACTGTTCACGTCCAAACTATATAGACAGCTTTCATCTTTGAATATTAAATAAGATAAAAGAAGAGCTCCACCATGAGTATGGATTAAAACAACATTCTCATCAGTTGCATCATCAAGTGAATTGATACCGTTTATAAAAAACCTTGATCACTCGCAGCTCCGTAGGTATAATCTGCAATTATAGTTATATCAGGAATTAAAATAAGATCGTTTCTGACTTCATTACATCTTGCATTGATGTAATTAATTGAAGACGTTGAAAGATCTCCAAATTGGGTTCGGCTTCTATCTAACATAGCATCAGGATCCGCAGAAGCTGGCGCAGCAAACAAAAGTAGCAATATGCAAATATATATAATTTTAAATTCGTTCTTTTTCTGCTCATTTCTTATTTACCTCATTCGATTTACTCCAGAAGCAAGATTATACAAACTTTGAACACTATCAAAGTCAACTATATCTTTGCCTCTGTGCGTTCAGGAGTTCAAACCGATTTTTCAAGTTCATTTCAGACTGTTTGTTTTTTTATACACTGTTGTATAAGAATGGTACTTCTTTCAACATAAACTTTACTACAAAATTATTGAATCAATAGATAAATAATATTATAATTTAATTGGAAATTAACACAATAATTTAATATTATGACTCTTCGCTGTTTCGAGTGGATAACTTACATTTAGTTCCTAAATGTTGAAATAACATATACCAAATATGTGAACAGTTGCTGTTGAAAATCACATTCAAGTTTGATATTTTCCTATTTGGAAGGCTTTTCTTTTGCCTTCGGCTTTTCCAGCTTAGGCTTCAAGACCTCATGAACGTGATCTAGAGCTCCAGAGAAAAAAGCTTTAGAATCTGATCTATGAGAAACACTATACCCGATTATTTTGCTGACAATACCTTTTAAAAAATGTTTTGCTTGTGTTTTCTTATTGAGCATATCCTGAAACTCAAATTTGATTTTTGAATTTCGTATGTGGAACAATCAGCTGAATACCTAATCACTAAAATGATCCTGAAGACTCATAATGATTTAGAATCAAATAGGTTTTAGGACAAGGCTCGTTCTTTATTTCTTTTTTGGATAGAAGGATGATGAACAAGTCCAGTTCCGACAGTCCATAGCCCAGAACATAAACTCTTCTTCGGGACTCATGCTTTTTTAAGTATTTCCGGAGATGATCATAAGGTGCAACCTCTGTTGCTTCTTTGGGTCCCTGCAGGATCAATACCAGGACAAAAATCGGCGCCGAACAGTATGAATATTGAGAATTTCACACCCCGCTTCTCCACGTATTGAATGGCGGATTTGTGCATTAACCAATTGAGACAAAAAGAGGTTAAATGAAAATGAATTTTAAAATGAATTTTACCGTTTTTCTGGAATTCCCGGACGGATATATATTCGACATAATCCAGAAGATGATAATGCATAGAGTCAAGGATTTCTCAAGATCTTCAAGGGATTTATCGTTGCACTCCTCTTCGGGACTTATAACCGTAGAGGCGGAAGTTAATGAGTTCAGAGGCTACACAGACCAGCTGCTTGCTGCGTTCCAGTTTAAAGCCGTTGATATTGTCTTGCTGGCGGTCTTCATCAGTAAAACTGGTCCTGTATTCATAGTGGAGGTAGTCTTCACAGAATACAGAACTTTCAAAGGAGAATAGGACACTTCAAGGCTTTCTACTTGGTGTGGGTAAGGTATTCCATGTATGAGGTTTTGACTTCATCCTCAACTTTGTTGTGTTTGATCCAGTCCTGATCTTCAAAAATGTCCAAAACTTTGAATTATGTTCATTGGTCATTGGTTAAGGAATTTTCTTGCCTGAAAGCTATCGATTTATCATTAGAAACCGGCCTTAAATATATGACAAAAGAATATCAAATCTTAAAAATTGGGTAATATCAGATAAATTTAATGTCTTTGCCTGTGAATCAATAAGTGACTTCTGGTTTCCAATCTATGAATCATTGATCAATAATCTGCCTGTTATAGTTGGGAATTAAATAGATTTCTACCAGAAGCAATACAATTATCTGCAACCACACTTCTGGAAACGAACAAAATGTACTACGAAATAATCGAATCCCCAATCGGTCCCATTCTTCTGGCAGGGGACGAAAAAGGGCTGAAACATCTTAATTTCTTGAAAGGTAAGAAGAGGATAAAAATCCCTGCTGACTGGATAGAAAATAAAGAATTTTTCAGTGAAGCTGCCAGGCAGCTTGAAGCTTATTTTTCAGGGGGACTCGAATCCTTTGACCTTAAACTGGCTCCCGAGGGAACGGATTTTCAAAAATCCGTCTGGAAAGCTTTATGCGAAATCCCTTATGGAGAGACCCAGACTTATAAAGAAATAGCCGTATTAATCGGGAAACAAAAGGCTTATAGAGCTGTGGGGCTTGCAAATAATTGGAATCCAATTGCGATAATTATCCCCTGCCACAGGGTCATAGGCTCGGATGGAAAACTTACAGGTTATGCGAGTGGACTGGCTATAAAGGAATTTTTATTGAAACTTGAAGAAAACAATTTGAAATAAGAATAACACAAAGATTCGATCTAAATTCTCTGTAATTAGCAGGAGAAATTATTATGGAGCTTAAAAAAAAGATTGAAAGCATTATCAAAGAAGCCGTAGCAAGTCCAGGCACTGAGACTAGATATCGTGAACCTCTCGTAGGCTATGCTTCAGCAAGTGACCCAATTTTTGATGACATGAAGAAAATCATTGGTCCTCACCACCTGCTCCCTAAAGAGATTTTCCCCGAAGCAAAAACTGTTGTTTCCTTCTTCCTGCCGTTTGAAAAAGAACTTGTGAAACTTAACTGGCAGTCCCCTGATCCTGTAAAAGAATGGATTCAGTCCAAAAGTGAAACCGACTATCTTATAGAGAAAATCAACGAAAAACTAAAGGCTGAACTGGCAGAAGAGAATATACAGTCAGTTGTGCCCGGAACTATTTTCGATTATAAGAGTAATGGCTTCGACGTTGCCTGGTCTCATAAAAGTGCTGCTTATGCTGCGGGACTGGGCACTTTTGGAGTCAACCAGATGCTGATTACGAAAGCTGGGTGTGCAGGTCGTTTTGGAACTTTGCTGATTTCTGCCGAAATTCCTCCAACTCTGCGCCCGAACGAGGAGTTCTGCCGCTACAAAAAAGGAGAGAAATGTCTTGTCTGCGTGGACAGATGCCCGGCTGGAGCCCTCAGTGTAGGAGGGCTTGATAAAGAAAAATGTTACAGGCAGCTTCAGGAAAACGCCAGGGCTTTTCCCGAACTGAATCAGTTTGCGTGTGGAAAATGTGCAACCGGACCCTGTGCTCTCAGATCTCGTTGAACCATATAATATTTTGTACTTTTATCAGGATTGCACGATCTTATTATTTCAGTTCTGAGATGTACAGGGTTGAGTGCCGAATAGCGGCTCAGTTGCTTATATCGCCGTTATCGGAGTTGAAGTATTCTTCGAAAGATTCTGCGTCGTTACATTTATCCATAGATGAAGATCTCTATAAGGCACACTGATATTCTCTAACATTTCCTTTTTATCGTTATTATAGAGCAAAAACTGAAGGTTCATGTTTGTTCCCTCGAAGGGGGGAGTTATGGTTACTGCTTTTTCCCAGGTCTCATTGTCCCGAATGTAGATATTTTTCTGGTCATCCGGCAAAGGTAGAGACGTGTTCTCAAGCCTGACTTCCATTGTATAGTTTACGGGCTTCTGCTCATGGTTTATAACCGCAACTATTATTGTCCCATTATCCCCAAGTACATAGTCGGTAGGATAATTCTCAGCTGTTCCATCAGGCCCCAGAATGTAAAATTCGGTAAAAGGCTCCATTAAAGATTCCGCATCAAGAACATCAATTTCGGCAGAAAGCTCTTTAAAAGACTCCGCGATTTTCAGCATCTCTGCTTTTTCAAGAGACCCGATCAAATTTATTTCAACTCCACCAAGTTCCCACTGCAACATCTTCGTGTTTCCAAATTCATTGAGGTATTTTCCTTCCGTCCCATTGATGCTGATTTTTTCAGCGCCCTCCATGAAAGTGTTTTCTTCAGATTTATTTTCATAGACAGCTTCTATTACATTAAAATTTTCAGATCCTTTCTGGTAGCTAAGAATTACAGTTTCGGAACTTTGACCTTCAGCACCTGTTTCATCTTTCTCAGATATCATTGTCGAGTTAAGCATGTAGCCATCCGGTATATATTCCGGGACAAGAATCTTAAAGCTCGCCTGTTCTCTGGCTTCTTTAAGGCTCAGGTTGTCTGGGGTTTTGAGTTCCTCATCCAGATCCAGGGTTTCTACTTTTGCCCCTTCGGGAATCTCAAATTTGAATTCTGAATCCGGAATTCCGGTGTTTATTTTCAAGTCACGCATTTCCACTTCTATTATCAGGTTTCCTTCATTGTTGTAAATGCTGGACTTAAGTACCATCCATGTCTCTTTGTCAACCCAAATTTTCGTTCGAGAAATTAGTTCGGACTCGTTTTCTTCGGTTTTTGGCCTGGCTTCAAGGACATACGCGCTTCTTCCGTCCACAGCTTCAACTCCAAGCATGGAAACCTCACTTTCGTTCACTAAATTACCTATGATATTGACAAAATCTTTTTCCGTTAAGAGAGGTTCTTCGGGCAATTTTACCTTCGTAACCGTATTTGTTTTGGCATCATAACTCCATGCGAACTCTCCGTCCGAGACCGATTCGACATCTTTTCCGTCCTCCACAACAATCGTCTTCATCAGGTTAGGTTTCTTATATATTATCCGGGTTTCCTCTTCCAGATTTTTTTCCCCATTAAGGTATACTGTTGTGTACATTGTGCCAGAGTAATCTTCAAGGTTTGCTTCTTTTTCTTGCACTTGTTCTACAATCTCTTCTGCACTCAGTTTGTCCTCGCACCCAGATACAAGAATAACCAGGCTTATGAAAAATAGTATAAATTTTATTTTTATATGTTTCATTTTTCTCCCTACATTCCAAATATTAAAAATAATTTTAATATTAGTCTTTACTTTCTCACACATTTATATATTTTATCAGACTTGCATATTATAACGAAAAAAAACTGAGTGATATTTATGCCTTTAATTTCCCTGACTACCGATTTCGGAGACCTCTATCCCGCAGCCATGAAAGCCGTGATTTTGAGAATAAACCCAGCAGTACAGATTATCGATATAACCCATTCCATACAGCAGGCCGGAATCCGGGAAGGGGCTTTTGCGCTCTATTCCCTCGTTCGATATTTCCCACATGGAACGGTACATATTGGTGTTGTCGATCCCGGAGTTGGGACTTCCCGCCGTGCGCTTGCCATAAAAGCCGGTCCTGAAGGAGAAGAACAGTTTTTTGTCGGCCCTGATAACGGGCTACTGATACCTGCAGCTCGCTGCCTTGGTGAAATTAAAGTATATGAGATCACAAATCCTGAAATTATGCTTAAATCAGGAATTTCTGCAACTTTCCACGGCAGAGATATTTTTGCGCCTGCAGGAGCCTACCTTTCAAAAGGCACACCTATCGAGGCTGTCGGCCCTGAAATTTCGGATTTTGTTAGCCTTGATTTCGAAAATTTTGGAATTGACGGGTCCTTCCTTGTAGGCGAGGTTATTTTTGCAGACAACTTTGGAAATGTTATCACCAATATTCCTGAAGAAGTAGTTTTAAAATTCTCTAACTTTGGCTCACAGATAGAAATAAACAGCAGAAAAGTCTCTTTTGTTCAGACCTATGGTTTTGTAGGGCCGAAAAAGCCCCTTGCCCTTATAGGCAGTCATGGCTTCCTGGAAATTGCCGTAAACAAAGGAAATGCTTCGCTTCAGTTCGGACTTAAAAGCGGAGATCAGGTCGCAATAAAGATCGTATAAAGAATGGCTACATAGAGAATGGATACATAGAGAATGACTACACAGAGAATGACTACACAGAGAATGGCTGCATAGAGAACGACTGGATAAAGAGTGGCTGCATAGAGAACGACTGGATAAAGAGTGGCTGCATAAAGAATGGCTGCATAAAGCAGGCTGTAGTTCCAGATCATTTTAGATCAAAGCTCATCCCAAACCCAATTTTATCCACATATAAGTAAGAGTTTCAGAATTAGTTTTCAGGATCAGAAACTCTATTGATAATCCGGAATATGATATTCAGATAAGCAATTTTGAATTTTGGGGTCAGCTCTAATAAAGCTTAACTGCTTTTCTTTCTCAAAAGTCAACCAGACACTCGATTCAGCGGAATTTTTATATAACTATCCGGCACAGGCAGTCTGTTTAGAATGAAACTGACTACTTTGAAAACTTACAAACTTGAAGTTTTCTTTTTATTTGCTCTGGTTATTTTGAGCTTTTTTACCCTTTCAGGAAATGGAAATGCGGATAATTCCGCGGCAAGCTCTGGGGGAACTTTCTGGCTTCCCTCAACAGTAATGCAATCAGTAGCAGCATTGTATGCCGTGTTTATTGCTATATTCATACTCTCCCTGCAAAGCAACAGTGATAGTACTAACTCGATTGCCAACCGGATAAAACCACCCCTAAAGATTGTATCCTATACGGCAGCAGGGACAATCTATTTTAACGGACTGATACTGATTGTTTTTAGCTTTGGCTCTTTTTCCGAAGCTAAAATGAAAGTTTTGTTAGTCTCCTCCCTTATTTCAATGGTTCTATCCCTTATAGCCGTCGTTTACACTTCCATAAACTTGCTAAGCAACGTTTCTGGCTTAAAAACCTCATCTGAAAAACTAGCATATATCTCGGATCTTCTTAGAGGACAGGAAGGAAACCCCGTTAATCCACTAAAACAAAACGAAAAAGATACACAGTTCTGCATCAAAGCCCTGGACGACGAAAACCCGGAGGTCCGGGCAATCGCAGCCGAAGCTCTGGGACAGGCAAGAGGCCCTGAAGTAGAGAAGGCACTTCTTGAGCTCCTTGAAGACAAGAATTCCCGAGTAAGAATAACTGCAGCCAGAAACCTCGGCAGGATAGGAACCGAAAATGCAGCAGAACCGCTAATTAAACGGCTGGCTGTAGACAAAGAACCTGTATTCCGAGTGTGTGCTATAGAATCCCTTGGAAATCTGAAAGACAAACGGGCAATTGAACCTTTAATTAAAAACCTGGACGACAAAGTTCCCGAAGTCAGGCTAGTTGCAGCCCGTTCCCTGGGGATTCTCGGTGGTGACAAGGCTGAAGAAGCCCTTATCGCAAAACTGAATAAGAGCTCTCCGGAATTACAGAAGCAGATAATACTGTCTCTGGGAAACTCTGGCAGCAAAAAAACTGCGGGACTTGACAGTAAAAAAGCCGCAGGAGCTCTTATCCGCAAACTAAGAGATAAGGACCCCGAACTTCGAAAGTGTGCAGCCGAATCCCTTGGTAAACTGGAAAATCCAGAGTCAGTAGACCCACTTCTCGAATGCCTTGATGATACGAATCCTGAAGTAAGAAATGCTGCTGCATATTCTCTGGGAACTCTCAGAGCTGAAAAAGCAACAGACTCTCTTCTGGGAATGCTGACCGAAGAAGATTCCGAACTCAGAATCACTGCAGTCTATGCCCTTGGGAATATAGGCAGCCGAAGAGCAGTTGATGCACTTCTAAAAACTCTAGACGACAGCAACCCCTGGGTCAGGCGGTACGCCGCAGATGCCCTCGCAAAAATCGGAGATCAAAAAGCAACAGCCCCTCTTGTCAAAAACTTAAACGACCCTGACCCTGAAGTAAGGTGGGCTACGGCTGAAGCTTTAAGGTTGCTGGATAAGCAGAACTCAAGGTAAAAGAAAATCCATTAAAGAAAATCCATTATACCTTAGCTTCCCTGCCATGAATGCTGATGTACTTTTCCGGGTTATCCTGGAATCTCTTCATGCATTCAAACGAACAAAAATAATAAGTTCTTCCCTTGTAGTCACTTTTGTATGTAACGTCCCTCTCCGTAACATTCATATCGCACACAGGATCAAACCGTGTTCCACTCCCTTTCATTTTCATAATTTTTCCTCCACTGGTCCGGTTATATCATATCATTCTTTCAAAGCCGAGTACCGGCAGCTTTTCATCTTTCCCCACTGCGTTTCACAAGCTACTGAAAATAAACCCAAGTTACTGATTATTACTATAATATTTAGCAATTTTTATATAATTATTTTTGGTAGCGTTCCTTACACTCTTCCCGCTTCCAGAGACGTCTCATACTTTTCCTTTATATTTTGTGGAAATTTCAACAAATATTTATATTTCTTTCCAATAAACAATTAAAAAACTCTGTTATTCTCCATAATGTGGTATTTGAAAGCTCATCTCCCACGATATTTGTTTCATATTATGAAATTAAACTAAGTATGGAGCTAAATCCTTTTGTCAGGCGATAAATCAGAATCTTCGTTCGAGTGCTTAAATGATGTTTCGACGAAGGAAGATGTACTTGGATTCCGTCCTTACGTCGAAGCTATCGCAGAATTTCTTACCGCCGAGGGAACAAAGCCCCCTATTACTCTTTCTATTGAGGGGCAGTGGGGATGTGGTAAATCTTCTTTCATGCTGCAATTGAAAGAGGAGATCGACAAGAAAAATGAAGGAGAAGAAGATAAAAAGTATTTTACTGTGTGGTTTAATTCCTGGAAATATGACAAAGAAGATGAATTATGGGCCTCTTTTGCACTTAATTTCATTGATGAGTTATCGAAACAGCTTTCATGGAAGCGTCTACAGTCTTCAAGGATTAAATTGTTTTATCTGAGATATAAACTTCTACTGAAAAGTAATTTTCTAATTTTTGTTCATTTTTTCTGGAACATTCTTTCTTTCATACTTATTTTTTCATTTTTGTCTTTGCTTATTACTTATGTTTTGCATTCCTTAGGGATGCCGTTACCAGACTTTATTAATGACGAATTAATCAAGAATTTCTCTAATTTTGTTCTCATCTCAGCTCCTCTAGTAGGCCTTATGAAGTATTTTTCTACCGAAAAATGGTTTATGGATATATTTAGGGATCCTTTTGGCTTGAAAAAACTTGATTCAAATACGAATTATAAGGAACACCTCTCTTTCAGAGAACATTTTCATTCCGACTTCAATGAAATAATCAAGTCTTATGTTGGAGACTCAAAAGTCTTTGTTTTCATAGATGACCTTGACCGTTGTGAAATCTCAAAAGCAGCGGAACTCATGCAAGCAATTAACCTGATGATCTCTGATAACTCAAAAGTTTATTTTTCCTTAGCCATGGACAGAAAAGTTATCTCTGCGGGGCTTGCTGCAAAGAATGAAAGTATTCTAAAATATCTTGATGATAATGAATTACAGTACGGTTATGAGTTTATTGAAAAATTCATCCAGCTTCCGTTTAAAGTTCCCACTCCAAAAAGCTCTGATTTTTTGAAATTTTTAACGTCAGCCGATGAAATTGAAACTTCTTTAAGTCCATCTGAACCTATGGATAAATCAAGTATTTCTGAAGATTTTATCCCTTATGAATTTCCTGAAGAAAAAGTTAAGTCCTTGCAGAATGAATCCAAAAGACAAGAAACCGAATCAGATGAATCTAATAATGTTGAAAACGAGCCCGATAAGCAGGAAATCCAGAACAATAAGGATTGTGGGGAAGACTCTGAAACCTCAAAAATGATTTTGGAAATGGTTGCTCCTGCTTTGGATAATAACCCTCGTCGAATAAAGCAGTTTATTAATCAATTTCATTTTCAGCTAACTATAGGAAAAAGAACTGGTCTTTTCTCCTATAAGGAAGGAAAAGTTCCTGAAAATATATGGAACTGCAAAAAACTTGCCAAATTTGTGGCGATAAGCATCAAGTGGAACTCAATCATTTACGCTCTAAATTCAAATAGAACACTTTTTACCCAGTTGCAGGAATATGCTTTGAAGCAAGAAAATATAAAAGACCTAGAAAAGTGGGTATGGGATGAAAGATTAATTAACTTATTGAGATATGGCTGCGTAGAAGGAGAAAATATTTCTCAAAATGTAGCCGAATATACTCTTTCAAACCTTGAATTTAGTGAGCTGTTGCAGATTTCACCTGTACTTACATATACAGATGATAGTGTGTCCAATCTTTCATCTTTTACTATAGGTGAAATGGAATTCATTTTGATTTCTGAAGGCGAATTCATGATGGGGTCTTCCG
The DNA here is from genome assembly GCF_020804205.1 of Methanosarcina sp. DH1. Classification (NCBI taxonomy): domain Archaea; kingdom Methanobacteriati; phylum Methanobacteriota; class Methanomicrobia; order Methanosarcinales; family Methanosarcinaceae; genus Methanosarcina; species Methanosarcina sp. DH1. Next base: position 12,444 of record NZ_WJBJ01000024.1, read on the forward strand.
AGGAAGAAGTGGGTAAATATAGTTCGGAAACTCCTCTCCATAAAGTAACAATCAAAAATCCTTTCTACCTTGGTAAATATCCTGTTACTCAGAAGCAATGGATTGCTGTTATGGGTTACAATGCTGCCAGGGCTTTCAAAGGTGAAAATCGTCCTGTTAATGGGGTTCCATGGAATGAAGTTCAGAAGTTTATCAAAAAACTCAATGAAATGGAAAACACTAATAAGTATCGTCTGCCTTCTGAAGCAGAATGGGAATATGCTTGTCGTGCTGGGACAACTACAAGTTATTACTTTGGTAATGACGAATCGAAACTCGAGGATTATGCATGGTATAAAAAAAATTCACGTGGCAAAACTCATCCAGTTGGCCAGAAAAAACCTAATCCATGGGGTTTGTATGATATGTATGGCAACGTTTATGAGTGGGTTCAGGATAGGTGGCATAATAACTACAAAGGGGCTCCTTCTGACGGTAGTGCTTGGGAAGATGGAAAAGGTTCTGTCCGCGTTTTCCGGGGTGGAGGATGGCATGCCCCAGCTGGAAGTTGCTGGTCGACCACCCGTAATGGGAACAAACAATACTTAGGCGACGAAGACGTTGGCTTCCGTCTTCTGAGGAAACTGTAATTACTTTTTACTTTACCACTTTACTACTTAAGTTACTATTTGAAGCACATTTGAATTCCATTGGGTGAAGCCCGAAGGCTCGAAGCGTGCGAAGCCGCCGAGCCTGAGGTGCTGAGCCTCAACATTTAAAAAAATAGTTTCTCTTACCCCTAGTTCAGCCCTCTTGAGCGAACGAAGTGAGTGAAAAGGGCACCGTCCTCCCGAGACGGCGACTCGGGAGTTACATCCACTCGTAATGCATCAGAACTTCAGGGTTAAAGCTCTGCATCAAACTGTTTTCCGTATATCCAAAAAAGAGGCAGCCACTGCAGTTTTCAACAATTTCCTTTCTGTGTTCTTCCGAGTTTTTCCAGACGCTCTCAAAACCGTCCCAGATCACGTTTCCAAGAGGCTCGTTATGCACACGGCAGGTTTCCAGAGTGCCGTCATGCGTCACATTTATAATAACCCCGCTGGCCCTGCATTTGTAGTCCATTTTTCCGTCCCTGACCATTTTGAGGTAGGTTTTGGAATTAATTATCGGGTAGCCCTGCTTCTTAAGCTCTATTATGTGGTCAACTGTACAGTGGAATTTTTCCTTATCGCGAATTCCGATATCGTTCCAGACCTCTTCACTGATTCCGGGAAACTCATGGACAGGCTCGAAGGAAACTTTCACTCCCAGCTTTTTTGCAAGCAAAATGAGAGTCTCGATATCATCCAGGTTTTTTCCTGTAAGCACGCAGTTCATCAGGATGGGATTCTTCTTTTTCTGAAGTTTTCTAACCTCAATAGCTTTTTTTAAGCCCTTCAGCAGAGTTTGGAAATCCATTCTGCGGATTTCTTTATAACTATCTACCCCATCCACTGAAACCGAAAGGTAATCTACATCTACCAGCTCTTCCGCTCTTTCATAGAGCAATTTTCCATTTGTAACCGTGGAAGTGATCATCCCGATTTCTTTGGCGTATGCCATAATCTGGGGCAGATCTTTTCTGAGGAGAGGTTCTACGGTCCAGGCGTTGTAGACACCGATCCCGAATTCTTTAGCATCGTCCAACAATTTAAAAATCTCTTCTCTAGGCGGCTCTTCTCCGGTTTTCTTCCAGTACTCACAGAACTTGCAGCGCATATTGCAGCAGGCATTTACACCGTGGGAGAGGACAAAAGGACGTTTTCTTACTCGGATCTGCCAGAGCGCTCTCGAAGCCAGAATAGGGTCAAATCGGGACATAGGTATCATTTGCCTAATAAAACAGAAGGATCATTATCTGTATTAGTAAAGAACATTTGCAATATAAATAGATTTATCCGGCTGCCTGTTTTTTGTTTTTAATTACAATGTCCCTTTCCTTAAAAGTTGAGCGATGTAATTTAATTTACTCTAAAAAGGTTTAGAAACTAATTTTCTGAAAAGAATTTTAAAAGAGTATTTAAAGAAGTCGTGCAGTAAAAACAAATTCGCAATGTAACCGCTTTCAAACTAACAAGTAAACTAAAAGTAAAAAAAGTGCTCGCCGAAGGGCGAGCTGTAGGTATTGAAGTTTTAGTTGAGTTTATCCGAAGAGGGCACCGAGGCCGGCCATTCCGTCTTCTTCAGAGTGGTCTTCTTCCTCTTCTTCCTCTTCCTCAGCAGGAGCTGCTTCTGCGGCAGGGGCGGCTGCGCCTGCAGGGGCGGCTGCGCCGGCTGCTGGAGCTGCGAATGCTGCCTTTGCAATTGCTTCTTCGATGTCTACGCCTTCAAGGGCTGCGACAAGGGCCTTTACCCTGGATTCATTAACTTCGATACCTGCTGCCTGGAGAACGGCAGTGATTGCGTCTTCGGTAATTGCTTTACCAGCGTTGTGCAATAAGAGAGCTGCATATATATATTCCATCGTTAATCACCTAAGTTTTAATTATCGTAAATAAATTTATCCGAAAAGGGAACCGAGACCAGCCATTCCATCTTCTTCGGAGTGGTCTTCTTCTTCCTCTTCTTCCTCTTCTTCCTTTACTTCTTCGATCTTCTCGGGTTCCCTGACTGCTGCGGCTGCTGCGCTTGCGGCCGCTCCGAGAACTTCCCTCAGTTGGTCATCCACAGCATTTGCATCTTTGTCTGCGGCTTCAGATGCAACAGATGTCATCTGGACATGAGCTTTTGCCAGTAAGGCGTCCATGACTCCGGAATCAAACACGACAGCGTTGACACCAAGGTTCTTTGACTCTGCAAAGGCTTTTGCCAGCAGGGTGCCGATTGTTGCGCTTGTCGGGTATGCAGTGTTGACAGCGAGGTTGAAAGCGCTCTGAGCTGCTCTGGTAATATCAGAGAAGTACTGGCTTTCATCAATTGCAAGGAGTTCCGGCTCGTAAATTGTCCCATCATCATAGGCGGCTCTTAAGTCCAGCCCTACAATGAGAGGGTATATCTCCAGCTTTGCAAGCATGGTTGCGAGCTTCTGTGGGACTGCCTCACCTGCTTTACAGACAACCTTAGTTTCCTTTACTGCAACTTTTCCTGCATCTATTGAAGCTGGAATTCCTGCACTCTGGAGTTCTCCCAGAATCGGGCCAGGTGGGAAACTGGTAGGCCCCTTCTGAACAATAATATCCGCAGGAGCTATTGCGCCTCCTTTAATCGGAGAAGGAGTTTTTGTCTGTTCTAGAACTTTGTAAAGCTTGAAGGGACTTTCGTTAGTAAATACCAGAGCAGTCTGCTTGTCAAGGTATTTATTCATCTCGGGAATGCTTTCCCCGAGCTGGTTTAAAGCCCGCTCAGTAAGGGTGTTCCTTGAGACCTTGAGCACTGCAACGTCTTTAAGGTCCCGGCGAATTTTCTGGATCTTGGTTGCAAGAATGCCTTCGATCCCAACCATCCCGAAGACCTTATGGGACTGAATGAGCTCTACTATATTCTCGATCTCATTCTTTTTCCACTCTGGGACGTGCTCCGTGTGATGCTTCTCCTCTGCCATTTACACCACCCTTTCGGATTTTCCCATAGTTGTCGTGACATAGACCGTTCTCAGGTTGTGCCTGCCTTTATCCAGGACACGCTCCAGCCTGGATACTATAGTCTCAATGTTTTCGGCAAGATCATCGGGACTCATGTTCCTTCGGCCGACAGGCACATGGAATGTGAGCTTGTCTTTTGACCTTAATCTAATTGCATTTTGCTTGCTCTGGATCAGTTCGCCTATATCTTTGTTAGGTAAAAGCGGAATAGGCATTTTCCCTCTGGGTCCAAGAACAATACCCAGGTTCTTACCAATTGTTGGCATAAACTGGGTTTCTGCGATAAAAAGGTCACATTCGTTCGCAAGAGTCCTGGCTTGATTTTTATCAGCCGCCAGTTCATCGAGCTCAACATCAGAAATAACATACGCAGCACCGGCAGCCTTTGCTCTGAGGCCCACATCACCTTTTGCAAAAACGCCGATCTTCAGTTCTTTTCCGAGCCCGTGAGGAAGAATTACTTCTTCATCGACTCTGTTCTTCGGTTGGTTCATGTCAAGATTCTTTAAGTTAATCGCCAGGTCTACGCTTTCAGAGAAATTGCGTTTTGGCGATTCTTCAAGTACTTTCTTGACAGCTTCCAGTATATTTTTTTCTGCCATCTTGTTCCTCCCCGTAGTGTTTGAACTTACATGTCCAAGCAGCCTTTTCGGCTTACTACGGTTGGTCTTAGGGCTTTTCCATTAATCCGGATATTCGGTTATTCTTAACAATAAACCACTAATAACTATCTTTTTTATATATTGCAATGATATGCAGGATTCTTGAGCTATTAGTGCTATCCAATTTAAAACTATTGGTGATGACGAAATTCCGGATTAAATAAGAAGGAATAGGAAGGTTTTACCACTCTTCACCGGCAAGCAAATCATCGAACTTGCCCTGATCGAGTGCCTTCTGGCTGTCTTTAGCCTTAACTCCCTCTACATTCACGCCCATAGGGACACAGGTACCCATTACCTCTTTCATTGTTGACTTGAGATCATAGGAAAGTACGTCTTCCTTCTTCATCCGGGCAATCTTTGCAACCTGCGAAATGCTGATGTCTCCAACAACTTCGCTTCCTGCATTTCCTGACCCTTTTTGAATCCCTAACTCTTTCATAATCAGGGATGCAGTGGGTGGAGTGCCTACTTCGATCTCGACATTTTTCTTGTCGTCAACAATTACTTTTACAGGAACCTGCATACCATTGTAGTCCCTGGTTTTTTCGTTGATCTTTTCGACCACTTCTTTTATGTTGACCCCGAGAGGACCAAGCGCCGGACCTAAAGGTGGTCCAGGATTTGCTTTTCCTCCGGGGACAAGTGCTTCAACAATACTTGTCATCTGAGTCTCACCGGTTTTAATACGTATAATGTTTGTAGATCCATTTAGATCCACTTTGAGTACTGGTGATTTTAATTAATAAGCTGGAATTTTAGGTATTTTTCCATCTTGCTGTGACTTCACTCATTCTCTTTTTTAAGTATTCTTACAGTATCGCCACGAATAGTGATGGGAATCGGAACCACAGCATCAAACAGCTCCACAGTAATTTCCTCATGCCCTTCGTCAACTCTTTTAACCCGGGCTTTCTCGCCTTTAAAGGGTCCTGAAGTAACCTCAATTATAGCCCCTTCCTTGATCCCTATTATGGTTGGTTTGGGTTTAAGGAAATGCTCAATTTCAGCAATTGAAGAGCTCCCTTTCACAAGAGCCCTTGCATGGGGAATAGTCTGGATTGCCAGTTCTACAATTCCGGGTTTAGGAGCCTCGACCAGGACATATCCTTTTAGCTCATCAGGAGCCAGAATTGCCCTTATATCCAGCTTCTCCTTTTTCGAAATCCTGGCAAGGGCTGTTGCAACCGATCTTTCTTGGTTTGCCGTAGTTTTGATTACAAATATCTGGGACTCCTCACTCATTTGGCCACCCACTGGGGCAACATTGTCAACAGTACGTATACTATAAATCCTATTGCTCCCACAGCCAGAATGCCAACACCTGCGACTTTGGCAATGGTCAAGAACTCTTCCCTGGACGGTTTTCTAGTAAGTTTCAGGACTCTCAGGTGTGCCCGGATTGCCTGACCAACGCTTTCTGCAGTTATCTTCGGTTCAAACGTGGATTCTACCATCAATTCACATCCAGGTTTTCTTTATTCTAGTTCTCTTTCTTTAATTTTTTGCCTAGAGTTCTTCCTATGGGTTTTCCATTCCCGAAATTCGCATTTCCTAGATCTGGAATTTCTGGATTTATATTAAGGAAGGAACGGGCGGTTTATATTATTAATTCCTATTATATGAAGATATCACTGGCACGACTTTTAAAACGTCAAAAGATTTCGGTGCTGAATTTGTATTTATTTCAAAGTTTTAATCGCGTCAGTAGAAATATTTATTTTTTGATGCCGAATCGTATCGGCACCATACGGCATTTACCATAAAAATAGTTTTCGATTGGTTTTTATTCCTATCCCTTATTTATATTTTAAAGAGAGGAAAACAGTATTTTTTTCCAACCGAAGATTTTAATCCCTTTTATCTCTGGTCTGATCACTCTACAAAATCAATTCCATATTTAAAGGTAATATCCTTGTCGTTTCCATGGCCATAAATCTGGGCGGATGTTACTCCTGTAACCACGATCATGGTACGTACGGTTTGTTCGAGGTCAGGGTCAACCTGTGCACCCCAGATCAGGCGGGCGTTTGCGTCTATCCGGCTATAAACTTCCTGAACCACAGATTCAGCTTCCGAAATTGTCATATCAGGACCTCCAACCACATTAACGAGAGCAGAGGTTGCACCTGAGATGTCCACGTCAAGAAGCGGACTCCGCAAAGCTTTCTGTACGGATTCGACAGCTTTGTTTTCTCCGTCGGACTCTCCAAGCCCTATCATTGCAACACCCCCGTTCTGCATAACAGTTCGGATATCTGCAAAATCGAGGTTTACGAGCCCGGGTTTTGTGATCAGTTCAGTGATACCCTTTACGGCTCTCATAAGAACTTCGTCTGATACTTTGAAGGCAGCCTGAAGCGGAAGCCTCGGAACTACTTCGATCAGCTTGTCATTGGGAACCACTATTACCGTGTCTGCGACATCTCTAAGGCGTTCAAGACCGGCTTCGGCATTGGTTCTGCGGACATGGCCTTCCACGCTGAAGGGCAGGGTGACGACTGCAATCGTAAGGGCTCCTGCATCTCTGGCAGCCTCAGCTACTATAGGTGCTGACCCTGTACCGGTTCCTCCTCCAAGCCCTGCGGTAATAAAGACCATGTCAGATCCTTCGACAACGCTGTTGATTTCGTCGATACTTTCGATTGCAGCATCTTCTCCGATCTGGGGGAGGCTCCCAGCCCCAAGTCCACGGGTTTTCTTTTTCCCGATAAGAATCTTTTTGCCGGAGCGTATATGAAGAAGGTGCTGAGCATCGGTGTTCAAGGCAACAAGGTCAGCTCCCTGTATTCCTTCGCCCATCATGCGCTGGATGCTGTTCGAGCCGCCGCCTCCGCATCCTACCACTTTGATAGTTGTTTTAAGGCTTCGAAGAATCTCTTCGAGTTCAGCATCAACATCTGAGTCTACCACGTTAGAGTAATCTAAATTTGAGTAATCTCTCTGCCCGGCACGTCCTTCCTGGGCAGATCGAGCAAGGGCTTCTTCCACAATGGATCTCATACTACTGTTTTCCTCCATCCTATGGGGTAGTTTTAATGAATGATGTTAAAGAATAAATGCATTTTTAGAGGGAACATGTGTATTTTAACCATCACATATACAGTTTCCAATTTAATAGTTTTCCTGTTCAAGTCTTTGAACTTATAATGTATTTGTTTAATTATTTAATTAAACTCTTCTACTCTCTTATTTAGCCTCAGGCTGTTCCCCACAGCTATTATGGTCCAGTTTTATTTGCTATAATTCTGAACCTTCTTTAATAATTCTGAACTTTCTTTAATAATACTGAATCTTCGTTAATTTCTTTGACCAAAATGTTTATTTTTTATTATTTTATTTTTCTGCACACTTCCCTGTATTTTTACCTTTCTCTTTTATGAAAAATAATTACGCTTTTCCTCTGGATTCTCCCAGGATAATACCTGTCGCAATCAGGTGGGCAACCCTCAAAGGTTCAGGAATATTGCTTCTTATTGAGGTAAGCCGGATAATCTTTTTAACAGTCTCCATGCCTATGCCTGCCCTCTGAATATAAATAGAACTCTTTTCACCGGAAATTCTTTCTATTTTTCCCGCCCGCTTTATTATAGTCCACCGTTCCTCCCCATCCTGGAAGTATTTGAGAGCGGATTTTATTTTCTCGAAATCCGGATAGGACCGCATAACCACAACTACAGGAATTCCGGTTTCCCTGTAAAGCGTCTGTATATCAACAACATTAAAGCCTCCATAAGTGATTCCATCGAGAATAACCGTTCTTATCTGGCCGTAATGTTTACTCTTCTTTATCATATTACAGAGAACTTCAGTAGCATCAAGCCCATCCTTTGTGATTTCGGAGCGAAGAACCCCGTCAATCCAATCTCCTCCTCGAAAAACAGCCCCGACTATCATCACTTTTTCAGTGAGGAGTGCAGAATCGTCTATACCTAAAATTCGAATTTCGGGCTTGATATGAAAATCTGAATTCACAGGTACTTCTTATGTCTGGATTACAAAAATAGTTTGTCGGTTTTCCTTCAGGTTTTCTAATCAAAGTCCTTTCCAGGAAAATTTTCAATTTTCCGGTAAAACCCCTATCTCTCAAGCTAAAGTAAAAATAGCCAGCCATAGAAATGAGCCCGTGGGGGGATTTCTATTCGGTTTACCGGAAACTTTTTTACACGAACATGGTTTCAGGAAGACTGGCAGGCATCATTTTCTGCGTATCTGCAGCCATAGAGACTTTATCCACTGCTTCGAGGAAATCTGTCATCTCAATCAGTTCTTTGTCTTTCCTGACCGCAAACATACCTGCTTCGGTGGCGATTGCCTTCAGATCCGCTCCACTCATTCCTTCGGTAGCTTTTGCAAGCCTCTTAAAGTCAATATCTCCTGCAAGAGTCATTTTCTCACAGTGGATTTCGAGAATCTTTCCTCTGGCCTCTACTCCGGGCATTGGGACATGGACAAGCCTGTCAAATCGACCTGGCCTGAGAATTGCCGGGTCAAGGACATCAGGACGGTTTGTTGCTGCAACAATCCTGATATTTTTTCTTTTATCAAAGCCATCCATCTCTGCCAGCAGTTGCATAAGCGTCCTCTGAACCTCGCGGTCTGCTCCCGTCGTTTCATTCAAACGCCTTGCAGCAATTGAGTCAAGCTCATCAATGAAAATAATACTTGGAGCCTTTTTCCGGGCCATTTCAAAGATTTCTCTTACGAGTTTGGAACCGTCCCCAATGTATTTTTGCACGAGTTCAGAGCCTACAACTCTGATAAAGGTTGCATTGGTTCTGTGAGCCACAGCTTTCGCAAGCAGGGTTTTGCCTGTTCCCGGAAGTCCATAAAGAAGAACTCCCTTAGGAGGATCGATACCTATCCGAGCAAAGCGTTCCGGCTCAATGAGAGGAAGTTCGACAGCTTCCTGAAGTTCCTGTATTTGCTCATCAAGACCGCCTATCTGGTCATAGTCCACTTCTACGCTTTCGAGGACTTCCATTGCAGCAACAAAAGGTTCTTCTGTAGATGGAATAACCTCGGCAATGGCAAGAGTATGCTGGTTCAGGGCAACCTTTGCCCCAGGCAGCAGTTTTTTCTCATCGATATACTGAGAGACATTAACCAGAAACTGAGGTCCGTTACTGCTTCGGACAATAATCCTATCGTTCTTAATTACATCAATAACCGTACCAATAATGAGCGGAGAGGTCTTCATCCGATCGAGTTCAGACTGCAGCTTTCGTATTTCTCGTTCGTACTTTATCTTTTGGTTTTCAAGATAACGTTTTTCGGATTCAATCTGGCTGCACTGCTCTTCCAGATAACTGTTTCGGCTTTCAAGTTGCCTCATTCGGTCCTGGACGCTTTCAGTTACTTCCCCCAGCTCTCCAGGATCGATTCCGTCATACACAGATCCGGGCTTACCAAGGTGACTGCGCATGCTTTCATCCTTACTTTTAGTACTTTCCGTCATGGAGCTCCGAATAATATTTAAGTTCATACCGTATATAGCGTTTTCGAAGTGATCAATATGCAGTGCGAAATATGTGGTGCAGAGATCCGCGGAAAGCCTATATGCATTACAATTGATAACAGCGAGCTCCAGGTCTGCCAAAAATGTGCTCCTTACGGTAAACCCGTTGATAAGCGAACTCCCGTGTCAAGAAAAGTCTCTCCGGTGGTTCGAACGGTAACACGAGCTGTAAATAGGCCAAAAAAGGATTTTTTCGATATATTGAAAGACGAACTCCTGGACAACTATGATCAGATTATCCGGGACGCCAGAGAAGCAAAAGGCTGGTCTCAGGAAGACCTGGCTGAAAATATCAAAGAAAAAGTATCTTTAATCAAAAAGATAGAACGCAGTGAAATCGTGCCAGAGGATTCCGTCCGAAAGAAACTCGAACACGCTCTTAACATCAAACTTACGGAACGTGTAGAGGGTTCAGGACAGGAAGTTTCTCACCTGAAGAAAGATATGACCCTTGGAGATATAGTGAAAATAAAAAGAAAGTAAATCTCAAAGCAGAGAAAGAGAAGTAAATCTCAAAGCAGAGTAAGACAAAGTATTTTAATTGCCGGCTCTGTTCCGGCAACAACACCTGGTTTCTGGCAGTTTTCTCCTTCCGGAAACGACAGAGTGTTTAATTTGAAGGCGTTTTTTACTTTTCTTCCCTCTGTTTTTACGTGCTTTATTACGGTTTCAGGTCTTTTTTGTTTTAAGCTTATTCTTTACTTTAAATCCAGTTTTTTAGTTGTTATTCTCTGAACCCCATGCTTCTTTCTTTACCTGCCTCTTCTTATTTGATTTCTATTTTCCAAAAAACCTTTAAATCTCAATTTCGATCTCATATACCTTTTCAGGATTTTCTTTATGAATAGCCCAGAACGGTTCTTCCCCATACTTTTCTATCAGCTTAATGGTTCTTCTTGGAACTGTTTTCGGGCCGAGTACTGCGCCTGGTCTGTCAGGGTCGTCAATATAATCGGTTTCCATCATGAACCGTGTACCTTCTTCAATCGCGTGTTCTATTGCTCCTTTGACCGAAATCACTCCTGGAAAAAGCCCAAGTTCCTCACATGTTTTTATCAGAGGTGGAGAATAGTGTTTGACAACTTTGTACATTTTAATTCCTGTTTTTCTCGCCCTCTCTGCTATGTCCTGAAGTTCAGGCTCTCCCACGCTTTCGGTATGAAGCTGGACCGCACAATCCTGTTCTTTTCCCAGGGAAAAAGCATACTCCATAACCTCGTTCGAAGCTGCCCATACTTCTGCAGGCACAGGGTAATGAGGGCGCCCTGACTTTATCCCTACGGCAAGCCCCTTTTCAACATATCCTGAGGCAAGTTCAAGCCCTTTCTTCATGATCTCTGTAGCTTTCTGCAGTTCCATATACTCGGTAAGCCTTGAGATTTCTGCCGGATGGACGCCCATTACAGGAAAAACTCCAACTCCCATCTCCCTGATTTTTGACGCTATTTTTATAGTTTCGTCAAAAACCTGAATGTAGTCTTCAGGTTTGTTGACTGTTATTCCAAGCGACCAGCTAGGTTTGGTGACCAGAATTATATGAGTTCCTCCAGAGTTCTTGAAATCCTTTACTGCTTCGAGCCCCCTGGATCTGAAGTCGATATGCATGTGATTATCGGTAATAGGTATTTTTGCAGGCATTTTCATCCCTCAAAGGTATGAAGTTCCGGATAAGTCCGGAATAGTATTTTCTGAAAATCTGGATTCGATTTTTAGAAATGTGCGCAAGTATCTATTTACAGTGTCCAACTTTGCGTTAGAGATTGCTCGACATGTTAGAGATTGCTCAGCATACTATTAATTACCCAAAACTTGAAATATATAGCCTTACGTTGAGTACGCTGAAAGATTCAATTATTCTTACCGAACTTTGAAAAGTTCCCCTTTTTTAGCTTTTCAGTCGCTACGGTTCTTTAAATACGAACCCTAAGATCTGGTGATAATTATGAGTAAAACCGCAGCAGTAATCAAAGGTGACGGGGTAGGCCCCGAGCTTGTAGATGCAATGCTTAAAGTAACAGAAGCCGCTGGCACAGACGTTGAATTTGTTATGTGCGAAGCAGGAGCCGGCTGGTGGGAAAAGCATGGAGGAAACTCCCTTATTCCGGATGAGACATGGGACATCCTTGACAGTTCAGATGCCTGTTTTAAAGGGCCGACAACCACACCCGGAGGGATAGGCTCTCCAAGAAGTGTGGCTGTATCTATAAGGAGTAAGTATAATCTATATGCAAATGTCAGACCAATAAAGACTTTCCCCAATTCAAGTGCTCCTCTTGGAGATGTGGAAATGATTTGTGTGCGCGAGGGCACAGAAGGCCTTTATATAGGAGAGGAAATCCAGCTTACAGATGATGTTGCAATTGCAATCCGTAAAATCACACGCACAGCATCCAACAAGATTGCCAGCTATGCTTTCGAGGAAGCAAAGAGAAGAGGCTATGACGCTGTTGTGCCCATCCATAAGAGCAATATTCTGAAACTGACATGCGGCTCTTTCTTAGAAGAGGTAGAAAAGGTTGGGCAGAATTATCCAGGTATCGAGATCTGGCCTTATCACATAGACAACATTGCTCAGCAACTGATAAAGAACCCGCAGATATTCAATAAAAAGGTTCTTCTTTCTACAAACCTCTTTATGGACGTAATAAGTGAGGAATGCTCAGCCCTGGTAGGCAGTATTGGGCTGATCTACTCTGCCAATATCGGGGACTCTTTCGCAATGTTTGAACCTGCTCATGGGTCAGCTCCAAAGTATGCAGGTCAGGACAAGGTTAATCCTATCGCAACCGTACTTGCAGGCGCATGGATGCTTGATTACCTTGGCGAAAAGGAAAAATCCGAAGCGATATTTACAGCTACAAAACGCGTAATTTCCGAAGGTAAGTATGTAACTTACGATCTCGGAGGCAATGCAAAACTCAGTCAGATGGCTAATGAGATTGCAAAGTATACGGCAGAAATTCTCAAATAAGAAAATAATGAAGGAAATACCTTTTCATTCCTTCACTTTTTTTTCTTCAGAATCGGTTATCTTTGCTTTATTTTTCAATTTTCCTCGACCTGTGCGTCCCGGATTGCAGATGGGCTGGTAAAGAAAATATTTTTCGACATAACCCAGAAGCTCTTCATCTGATATGCAGGAAACCCTCTCTTCATTATCATAGAGATTCTGGATTTCGTTCTGGATATTCAGAAGTCTGGGGTCGTCTTTTTCTACAATGGTTTCAATATCAAGAAGATCATTTAAGGTCTCCTGAATTTTATAACGGATAACTTCCAGACCCGAAGAGTCCCCTATAAGCAGGAGCCGCTTTCCTCCTACCAGTTCTGGAGGGTAGGGTTCATAGTTAAAGGGATTTTTAAGGACGCCTGCAGCATGTATTCCGGATTCGTGAGCGAAAATATTATTCCCTACCACGGCTTTGTTCCTGGGAACCCGCAGTCCCAATTCTTTTTCCATGAATCTTGCAAAGCGTGTAACTGGTTCAAGGTTATATTTTTCAAAACCTTCTACCCTATCTCTCAGGAAAAGCAGGATTTTTTCCATCTCGCTATTTCCTGCACGTTCTCCTATACCCAGGAAAGTTACGCTTGTCCAGTTAGCTCCATGCCAGTAACCTGCAATGGAACTTGCTGACCCGAACCCGTAATCGTCATGAATATGGGTTTCTATATTTTTTACCCCGATTTCTTCTTTGAGGTGCTGCACAATTTTCGGGATTCCATAAGGCTCATCGACACTAACGAAGGGCATCCCGTATCCGACAGTATCACAGACCCGGATGATACAGTCAGGGTCGATTTCGATAATTTTTTCAACTAGCGGGAAAACAAAGCCATAATTGTCTGCTCTTGTCATATCTTCGAGGTGAGCCCGTGTACGAAGTCCGTGGTCGACTGCATACTGAAGGGCATCCAGATATTTCTCTTCGGCTTCTTCCCTGCCTGAGAGTTTCATCTTGGAAAAAATATGCGTATCCGACACAGACATCAGGATTCCTGTTTCTTTTAGCCCATCAACTTCGAGAATTTTGTCTATATCGGCTCTTGAAGCTCTTGCCCAGCCGGTGATTTCGGGAAACTCATACCCTATATCAAGCATTAGATCTACAGCATCTCTATCCCTCTTATTGAATACGAAGGCCTCAAGTTTTTCGATTCCTATCTCGTGCAGATACTCATAGATTTGGAGCTTGTGTTCTCTGCTCAGGACGATTCCCGGCATCTGGGAACCATCACGGATAGTGCTGTCACTTATGTACACGTCATTTCCATAGGGCAGCTTTAGTTTGGGCAGATCTTCATATGATTCGTAAACTTTCATCACTTTTCCTCCTTTATTTCAGGTGGCAGGGCCCTGTATTGATAGAGCGGGATTTCACTGCAAAAATCTTCCTGTGAAAAAGATACATTTCAGGTATACAGGTCAGAAAATAAGTTGCATTTAACCTAAGAACCCTAAATTCTTGTTTAAAAAACACTCTTTTGGGGGAGCACTTACTACTGTTCTTCAAAACCGCATCTTACATTCTATGTCGAGATTTATATTATTCTGAGCTTAGATTATGTGAAATTCAATACTTAAGTATATGTCGTTATAATTAAAATTTTTTTCTTTTAAAATATTCAATGTGTTTTCATATTTATATATTTATTTAATCTATAGTGCCTATACTATTATTAACTTACCAGGGGTGATAGGAGACACTGCTTCTTATTCCTTTTGAAAAGTTCCCGGAGATTTCCCTAAAAAAAAGCTAATTAGCATTGATGTATAAGGTTCGTCTAAAGCTTTTCTTGCATAAGTGTTATCTGTTTTTTTAGAGCCTCATGAAAGTTTACTTTCCTATCCTGCCCTTCTTGCCGGTAATAAGGTATATCTACAACAAGTTATATTTATATTCGAGCTGATCTGAAAAATCTGACTTAATTATAAATCTGATTTAGCTATAAACTTGATTTAATTATGTTTGTGTATATATGTAATTGGCTTTGAACAATGCATATTTTCCAGTTTTCCAGCTCTGATTAATAAGTCGGTTAGTAAATAAAATTAAGAATTATATAAGTATATATTTAATTACGTTTTGTATATTTGCTTTACTTTATCCCGAGGTAAACATGTCCGAAATAATAAGCGTTAGCGGCGGTCCGACAAAACCTGAAATCATTGCTGTGTCCCTTTCCAAACTCGGGCTGCGGGACGGAGATAGGTTTGCAGATGTAGGCTGCGGTACGGGATCGATATCGATTGAAGCCACAAAACTTGCCCGAAACCTCACTATCTATGCAATAGATGCCCGAAACGAGGCTCTGAGAGCCACTGAAATGAATTTCAAAAATTTCAATATAAAAAATGCCCGGATTTTAGCTGGCGAAGCCTCGGATCTACTGAGTTCTGAAAGTTTTACTGATACTATTGACTGTGCTTTTGTCGGCGGGACAAAAAATATTGGTTCTGTGCTTGAAACCCTTGTTAAGAAAAAAGCTAGAAGTATTGTGGTAAACGCAGTCCGAATAGAAACAGTTGTCAGAACAATTGAGGCAATGAAAAAACTTGGAATTTTTGATGAAGTAGTCCATATATCGGTTTCGAGAAGTGCACCAATTGCCGGAGAAACAATGTTTAAACCTGAAAACCCGGTATACATCATTGTTGGAAAAAAGCAAAACTGAAAATTGTCTTATAATTTAAGCCTTCTTTACATTTATTTTTATAATTTATGGAGCGAGAGCATGTTAATTGGAGTAGGACTTGGTCCCGGAGACCCTGAACTTTTAACCCTCAAAGCAGTGAATGTTTTGAAAAACAGCGATAAGGTATATGTGCCAGGCCGCCTGGCAAAAGATCTTGTGGCTCCTTACGCAGATGCCGAAATCCTTGAGTTTCCCATGATAAGGGATATTGAGGTCCTTAATTCTCTCTGGAAAGAAAATGCTGACAGGATAGCAGAAGAGGCAAGAAAAGGCACTGTAGCTTTCGGGCTTATAGGCGACCCAAACTTTTTCTCTACGTTTTCCCATCTCAAAAAAGTAATGCGCAAGCACTATTCGGATGTCGAACTTGCAACCATACCTGGCATAAGTTCAATCACGTCCTTTGCTGCCAGGACCGATGTTGCGGTTGAGAGCTCTTTTGAGGTCAGCGACGGTTCTGATATAGGATATATGATTCACCTGAAGGCTACGAAACCGAAATCCATAGTTAAACAGCTTGAAACTGAAGGATATACGGAGTTTATCTTTGCAGAAAAACTCTTTTCGGACAAAGAGCTCATAATCCGGAAGAAAGAAGAAATTCCGGAGAAGGGGAACTACTTCAGCATCATTTACGGAAAGAAGTAAAAGTGAATGATGTAATATTCAAACTTACATGAATTCGTGCAACTTACATAAATTCACGTAACTTACATAATTTTGAAATGAAACACGAAAGCAAAGGGAATGGTCAGATGGAAAGGAAAGTATATTTTGTGGGAGCAGGCCCGGGAAACCCGAAACTCATTACCGTACTTGGGCGTGAAATGCTTGAAAAAGCCGACCTTGTGATGTATGCTGGCTCTCTGGTAAACCCTGAGGTTCTTAATTACACGCAGGGAGAAACAGTGGATAGTTATGGGTTAACCCTCGAAGAAACCACTAAAATAATTGCGGACGCTGTAGATGCAGGGAAATTCGTTGTTCGCCTTCACAGCGGAGACCCATCTCTTTATGGTTCTGTCATAGAGCAGATGGAAGAGCTCAGGAAACACGATATCGAAGTTGAAAGAGTTGCAGGGGTTTCCTCGATTTTTGCAAGCTCTGCCGCTCTCGGCACACAGTTGACTCTTAATGGCGTTTCAGATACTCTAATTATTACCCGTCCTGCCGGAAAAACCCTGGAAAAAGACCTTATCCCCGAGCTTTCTGCCTACAATACTACTATGGCAATTTTCCTTGGCACGCAAAAAATCAGGGAAATTATGGAAAAAGTCCGCTGCCCGACGGATACGCCTGTTGCAGTAGTGTTTCACGCGTCCTGGGAAGACGAAGAAATCATCACCGGAACTGTGGAAGATATCGCAGACAAGGTGAAGGATGCAGGGATTAAACGTTCAGCAATGATAATTATCGGTGGGGTTGTTGACCCTAAAAATTACAGGAGGTCCTACCTATACGGAGTAGCCCAGGAACCGTTGTAATCACGTTTGAACGAAATAGAGAGATTGCAGCAAGGATAGCAGAACACCTGAACGCAGACCTGCTTCTTTACGAGAAGGGTATATTCGAAAAAGCTTTTAAAAGCTATGGGGCAATAATTGCGGTTTTTGCCACAGGCATTGTGGTAAGAGACATTGCACCACTTCTCGATAATAAATGGTATGATCCTGCAGTGGTCGTAGTTGATTCAAACCTGAATTTCGCAATCCCACTGCTGGGGGGGCACCACGGCGCAAATGAAATTGCCCGCAAGCTTTCTGAACTTGGAGCAGTTCCTGTGCTTACAACGGCGACCGAGGTTCACGGCAAACCTTCAGTAGAGGGTATTGCTGATAGGTTAGGCTGCGAAATCTTCAACAAAGAATCTACTGTAGCTGTAAACTGTGCCCTTCTTGAGACTGAAATAGAGGTCCTTAATGTTAAAGGGCCCCGAATTGTTGTTGTAGATGAAGATGTATCCGTACTGATAAGGAAACAACATAAGAATGCAGAAGTCAAAGACAACAATAAAAGTAAACAGTAATTGGGCTGTAAATTAACCAATCTGCACTTAAGTAAATTAACCTGCCCAGGAACTCTTTAAGAATCAGAGACGATAATAAATGATTGTAGGAATAGGAACTCGCAGGGGCATTACGAAAGAAGAGGTCATTGAAGCCGTAAACCAGGCTCTCGATGAGTGCGGCCTGAGCCTGGGAGAAATTACATCTTTTGCTTCTGCGAAACTTAAGGAAAACGAACAAGGGCTTCTGGAAGCGGGAGAGACGCTCGGCATTCCGGTGGACTTTTTGCCGGA
Source organism: Methanosarcina sp. DH1 (assembly GCF_020804205.1). Lineage (NCBI taxonomy): Archaea > Methanobacteriati > Methanobacteriota > Methanomicrobia > Methanosarcinales > Methanosarcinaceae > Methanosarcina > Methanosarcina sp. DH1. Next base: position 30,222 of record NZ_WJBJ01000024.1, read on the forward strand.
TGAAGTGCTGAACAGCTATAGTCCTCCTTCAGCCTCCCAGGCTTCCCGATTTGGATTAAAAGGAGTTGCAGAACCTGCAGCTCTGGCACTTTCTGAAGAAAAACAATTGATTTGCAGGAAGAAAATCTATGGCAGAGTCACAATCGCAATCGCAAGATAAGGCAACGAAAGGAAAACTTTACATCGTAGGGATCGGCCCAGGATCTGTAGAACAGATGACGATCAGAGCCAGAGATGTAATCCTTAATGCCGATTATGTACTCGGAAACGGTACTTACCTGGATCAGATAGCAAGCCTCCTCGGAACCCAGGAAGTAATCCGCAGCTATATGGGTAAAGAGGTAGACAGGGCAAGAAAAGCGGTGGAGCTTGCAAAAGTTGCAACTGTTGCCATGATCAGCGGCGGCGATACCAACGTATACGGTATGGCAGGCATTGTGCTTGAAGTTGCTGAACATCAAGGGCTTGAAGTTGATATAGAAATTCTTCCTGGAGTCACGGCAATTTTAGCTGGGGCAAGTATGCTAGGCGCACCTGTTGTGACAGACTTTGCAGTAATCAGCCTCAGTGACCTTCTGACTCCATGGGATGTGATTGAAAAACGACTTAATCTTGCTGCAGAAGCTGATTTTGTAATGGCTCTCTACAACCCGAAAAGCCGTAAGAGACAATCTAACTTTTCAAGAGCTATAGAAATTATCCGCCAGTACAAGGCAGATTCCGTGCCTGTGGGACTTGTGAAAAACGCTCTGCGGGGAGATGGTGAAGACAGGATAGTAACCACTCTTGGAAAAGTTATGGAATACGAAGATTGGGTAGATATGAGCACCACGATCCTTATTGGAAACGGAGATTCCAGAATCTGGAATTCTCAAAAGAAAGATTTCATAATTACTCCCAGGGGGTATCAGAAAAAGTATGACTACTAAAGAGAATGCTAATGAAAAAGTTGGGAAACTCGACAATCTTGAAGAACTTACCGAGCTTACGGTTGATGTGAATCCCGAACTTGTAAGCATTTGTAAGGACTCAGGGGCAAGAACCGAAGAAGCAAAAGCCATCTATATGAAAAGCCGGACAATGATCCAGGAACTCATCGGCAACAAAACTCCTGAAGACCGCTTCCGCCAGCGCTGCGTTATTGCTACCGGAGACCTTTCTGTGGCAGATATCATGCGTTTTATGCATGACCCCATACCTGCAGGAGTAGAAGCTATTAAAAAAGGTGCCCCGATTTTCGTGGATATCAATATGGTAAAAGCCGGAATTACAAAGACAGGACACAAATCTGAAATTATTTGCGTGCTTGATGAAGACCCTAATGCTGAAATTGCTAAAAGGTACGGAATTACGCGCACATCAGCCGGCTTCCTTGCTGCCAGGGAGCGGCTCGATGGGAGTATTATTGCAATCGGAAATGCGCCTTCTGCCCTTATTATGGTCTGCAAACTTATCGAAAAAGGTGTGAGACCAGCCCTTATTATCGGGCTTCCGGTAGGTTTTGTAAATGCAGCTGAATCTAAGGAAATAGTCAGAAACCTGAAAGTTCCTGTACCCTCTATTAGTTGTGTCGGGACAAGAGGCGGAACCCCAATGGCAGTTGCATGCGTAAATGAGCTTGTTGCAATCGCAAGAGAAAGTGAAGACGCGAGAGAAAGTTAAAAACAACACTTTCTTTAGTTTTTTAATTTTTAATCCAACTTTTTGTTTTCAGTGTTTTTTCAGTTAATCGCCTGCTTTCCAGTACCTTTTTTATATAAGTTAGAAATTGCGCACTTGAAGCACAAAACAATAACATTAAACGCGTAACTTTCTAAAAGAGAGATTTTAACTATTTGGCCTACTATGCTTGATTTTGCAGCATACATGCGTAATTCCTATAAGTTTCTCATTTTACCAATTCATATTTCAAATTCTAAAAATAATTTCTTATGTGTTTATGTACTTTTGCATTATATTTACTACGACTATGAAAAGTCAAGTTTTGTGTTAAATAAACTGGTATGAAATTTAAATTTGATTTATGTGTAAATTAAAACAAATGAACACATGGTCGGATAAAAATGAGGAAATTATGCACAGCATTACTTACTCTTGTAGTATTGATCTCAACGACTACGAGTGTAGAAGCTCTGGAATCTAAGACGATAGAAAGGCATAATGGTGCATCTGCATATGCAGAATGGTATGAGATAAACAACAATGCAACTACCTATACGTACTTATCTGTAACTGAAACCAATGATGGTACTGATATCTATGTATCAACCTGCACATATGGGCCAGATTATTGGTCCGAAAAATCAGGCTACATGTTTACAGAGGATGATGTTTTTAGCATAGATAAAAAACTCAACTCTGCAAGCCTGTCTGAGATTAATATTGATGTCAATAACTGGTATACGGGTGAAACCGAAACTATGGCTGTAAAAGCTACCTGGACTGGTATGGGAGATATGTCAAAAGGATCTTCTTCATATAGTTCACAGAATGGAGATTATGTGTGGAAGAGTAGTGACAGTTCAACCTATAGAGGGGCTTCAGTCACAGGCAGTATAAATGGCATGGATCTTGGAGCAAGTTCCTATGCAAGTTTGTCTAACTTCAAGTCTACCTATATGAGCATGGAAAAGTAAACGCATAACGAATATTCTTAAATGGTTAAATTATTTGGCTTTATAGAAGTTCTCAAATTCCTCATAAACACCTGCTGGAACTACTACTGGGTTTTATAATTCCATGTTAACTTTGATAATTCATTTAAAGAGAATTTCTATAAAACTATTTTTCAGTCTTATTTTTGCTGTCAACTATTTCATTATTTTATTTTTTGATATAAGACTATGTATTTTAATTGAAGGAACTGTCCCAAAACCGCATTCAATCTAATTACTATCTACCTTTATTGGTTGTCCTCTCTTATTATTCTTCTAATTTCTTTTCATTGGTCATCGGTTAGGGAATTTTCTTGCCTGAAAGCTATCGATTTTGCATTAGAAGCCGGACTTAAATTTTGGCCTATTTACATGAAATAGATACACTGCTCCAGTTCATAATTTATTAAAATATTCTATTGGTGTTGAGGAAATTAACGCAATTTGTTACGATTCTTCACTTAACCGAAGGCGCATGAATTTCTTTTGTTTATGAGCTTGTCCTGAAACCTTGCTGCCAAATATTGGCACGCCATTTAATTTCAGCCACTACTTTTTAGAAAATTGATTAAAGCGCCAATTGTTAGATACCTTGGTCATAAAATTCATATGGATTTTTAAAGTTGTGATGTTTGGAGTTCAATCGGGTGTGAAATTATTGGTTAGAATCCAAAACCTCGAGGCTCAATTAGTCACTTACAGAATGAGATATCAAGAACTAATTTTGAGTTTTGGGATCAGCCCGAATTATTGCTTCAAGGAGGTATGTAATGAGAAAACTGTACATAATGTGTTTTACACTCATAGTCTTGCTTTCAACATCTATGAGCGTACAGGCAATGGAATCTAAAACAATAGAAAGGCAAAGCGGCTCATCTGCATATGCAAATTGGTATGAGACAAACGGTGACGTAACTACCTATACGTACATGTCTGTAACTGAGACTGATGATGGAACTGATATTTGCCTGGATATCTATACCTCTGGGCCAGATTATTGTTCCGAGAAGTGGGGATACATGTTTACAGAGGATGATGTCTTCAGTATAGATAAAAAACTCAACTCTGCAAGCCTATCTGATATTGAGCTTGAAGTCACTGACTGGAATACAGGTGAAACAGATACTGTAACCGTCGGAGCCGACTGGACTGGTACAGGAGAAATTTCAACCGGGTCCTCGACCTCAAAATCAACAACTGGCGACTACGTGTGGAGAAGCAGCGAAAACTCAAAATACAGGGGAGCTTCGGCCACAGGCAGTATAAACGGCATGGATCTTGGGATAAGTACTGACGCAAGTATGTCTAACTTCAAGTCTGCCTATATGAGTATGGAGAAATAAGCGTATTATAACAATTTTTGAAGGATTTCAAAAGCCCCAGAGGTAAAGAAGTAGCCTGCCGCACAGGTATTTTGATTCAATAGATTAACCTTCAGGGCCTGACAAATCCTTCATATTTCCCCTTCTCAGGAAATAGTAATTTGGCTTATTAATTTTAAGTTAAGCTTACTACTCTCCTAATCCAGTTTAAATTCTGCGTCTTCAGGACATATGCCAGCATATTCTTGCGCCTATGACCTAATTCTCGGAATCTGGATTTTTCAAACAAACCATTGAAAATGGTTCTGATAGATCATATAAAGCCCGAAAAGTACCAGTATTGTTCCAGCTCCCTTTTTGAAGACCACATCCCACTTAGAAATAAGCCGGATTTTTGAAGAGGAAAAGTGGGCTGAGTACGCGAGCAAGAGCATTGGTATAGCAAATCCAAGAGAATAAACTGAAAGGGTAAGGGCTCCTGTAATAGTATTTCCGTTTAAAGCTACCATGGTCAGGATCGAGCCTAGAATTGGTCCGACGCAAGGGATCCAGAGAACACCGAGGGAAAGGCCAAGCAAAAAGCCAGAAACCGGTCCTTCATCACCCATTTTCCCCAGAAGGGGAAACTTTGAAAATGCATTGAATAGGCTTATGTCAAAGAGTAGTGCAAAGCCCAATAAGAGAATAAGGACCTCTGCGAGAATTTTCAGTTGATCGGTATACTCGCTGAATACTGCCCCAAAGGCAGATGTTGCCACTCCCATTATGGTGAAGGATATTGAGACTCCAAGCACTATTGCAAGAGGCCTAAATTTGTTTTTTCCTGCGGATGTTGCCAGGACAGCAGGCAGAAGGGGAAGGATGCAAGGGGACAGGACACTGATAATTCCTGCTCCAAATGCAGCCACAGGGGAAATAACTTCATAATACATGGTTACAATTTCTTTTTTTAGTTTATTTACGATAGTGTTTATCCGGAACTATGGATTTTACCATAAGTTTGAACTTCTAACTTAATGAGTTTAGAAATTAGTTCTATATATTAAGTTTATTTTTATTATTATTTGCTTTTCCCCTCTTTGAGAAGAGCAAGGTTTATACGATTTTCATACACCTCTTTTTCCATTTGCCCTTGAATTCTAGCCTGGAATCTATCCTTAGTGACTGTCCCATTCTCTTGCATATAAACATAGTCTCCGTCTTCAATACCCACGACCAAAGATGTGTCAGGGACGTATCCGATTTCAAAATAAGAGTTAAGATAAGGGCTCTCGGTTATATCTATAGATGCAATAGTGGCTTTCCCACTGTATTCTGTTGCCAGTTCCTTCAGCATGGGCTTCATAGCCTGGCATGGCCCGCAGTGTTTAGATCCTATTTTTACAAGAACAGGCCCCTGCTCAAGGGATGCATTTATCTGTTCAAGGGAGGTCACTTCAAGAACACTAGTTCCTTCCTGGGCTTCCTGAGAAGTTGTGTTCTGTCCAGACTCGTTTGTTTTGACAACGCCATTTTCTCCCTGGATTTCCTGAGAAGTTGCGTTCTGTTCAGATTCGTTTGCTCCGACAATGCTATTATTCTCCTCAATTGCCTGGGTATCTGTGGAATTTCCCTTGCTGTCATCAGTACAACCCGCAGTAAAGATTACAGCTGCAAGCATGATCAATAAGACAAATAATTTCTTCATGTTCTCAACGTTAATTTTTTATTTTATATTATTTTACATATTATTTAGCAATTATGTTGTATGGTAATAATTTCCTCTTTTCAAAAATAACCTTCATTTTAATATAGCCTACATTTTCTACTGGTTGTGAAATTCGAATTATGAAGTAGAATTATCAATAAACCTCAAATAATTAACTCTAAGGGAAGAAGATATATACCTAGTTTAAGAGACTTTTGGTCTGTTGAAAATATATAAACCCACTTATGATATGACTTTAAAAATAAATATAGTTAGTGATATATAAAGTACAGGGAAAAGAAGAGATCTTAAAAAACTAATTAGAATTACCGGGCCAGCCGATTGAAGAAAAGTTAGCCGATTGAAAAGTAGAGGTGTCCTCAAAAGAACGCCAGGTTGCTGTTTAGCTTATTAAAGAGAGGTTAGCCGATTGAGAAGCTAACCAATCGAGAAAAGTTGTATAATCACGTAAACGTGCAACCTTTCCTCTTTTATTTCGCTTTACTCCTCTCCCAGAGTTTTTTCTACTGCGGTTATAACAGCCTCGAAGTTCTTCTGCCATTCCGTACTGTGGTCAAGCAGGCCCTGGATAACAGTGCCTTTATCTTCCATTTCTGCGACCTTTGGCTCAATAGGGAGTCTGGCAAGAATCGGAATATTGAAGTCTTTTGAGGCTTTTTCCACACCACCAGTTCCGAATACTTCTATTGGCTTGCCGCAGTGGGGGCAAATAAGCCCATGCATATTGTCAACAAGCCCTATGATAGGCACGTCAAGTTTTTCAGAGAATTTTATTGACTTTCGAACGCTGATAAGGGCCACATCCTGGGGAGTTGTAACAAGCACCGAGCCGTCGCAATTGGGAATGAGCTGGGCCACACTCAGGGGTTCGTCTCCTGTGCCAGGTGGTAAGTCTATAATCAGGAAATCGAGTATTCCCCAGCTAACGTCTTCCAGAAACTGTTTGATTGCCCCCATTTTGGCAGGCCCTCTCCAGATTACAGGAGAATCTTTGTCTCCGAGCAGAAAACCGACAGACATCATAGAAAGATTTGGAAGTACCGAGACTGGAAGAATGCCTTCTTCATTAACCTCGGGCCTTTGAGACTCTAACCCGAAAATAGTAGGAATGGTCGGTCCGTGAATATCGCAGTCCAGAAGCCCAACTTTGTATCCTCGCAGGGCCAGCCCAGCAGCCAGATTTGCTGCAACTGTACTTTTCCCGACTCCTCCTTTTCCGCTCATTACCATGATCTTGCGTTTGATACGCCTGAGATTGACTACTATTTTTGGCTCTTCTGGCTTTTTCGATAAGCTCTCAAGTGGTTGAACCTTATCTGTCATTTTTATCGCCTGTGTAAAATTTCCGTATTTTTCCCGGTTTTCAGATTTCTCTTTTACGAGTTAGCATCTTCACTAATGTCAGCGTTCTCAGCGCTGATATAGTTACCGCCCTTTATCTCTATTGCTTTTCCTGTGCTAAGGGCGAGAGCGATTTTCATTCTCGCAGCTTTTAGATCTTCCCAGAAAGCTCTCCTTGAGATTCCTACTCTGATAGCCGCATCTTCCTGCTTCAGACCTTCGACGTCTACAAGTCTCAATGCCTCAAGCTCTTCTACTGTGATGGATACAACCTCAAGATCCGCAAGCGGGACTCCTCTAGGCTTGAAATATGTGATGTCGGGCGTTTGCTCAACACGCCTCGGACACTTTGGTCTTCCTCTGCATTTTTTCATAGGTTACTTATGCACATTGCGGAATAAATATATAATAATTTCTCTTGCTTAACAGAAAGATATATATATTTATGAACAAATGAGTGAAAGTGCGGTTGCCTGCCACAAAGTTAGAGGAAGTTTTTATAAAAATATGAATACCTGAAAAGGAAGCGGTAAAGCGCTTCACGCATTTAAGTCCTGGGGAGTCAGGGGTTTGTAGATACAAAGGCACAGTAAGGTAAACTTAGCTCTCTTTGGCGATGACTTCCTCAAAGAGGCAACAACAGAAAATGTCTGTGAAGATTAAATGAGAGTAAGAACTTCATCATTAAACAGGGTGTCTTATTTTATAATTTTACTATGATTTTTCCTTAATTTCCTCTTTTCACCTGGAACTCTATCTTGTATTTCGATATCCCTCGTAGAAATATTTATACCTTCACAGCTTATCTGTGACTATAATTTCCTATCCATGTTAAAAATTCCCGGGAGAAAAAAATGTGCAGTGCGCGTTATGCCGGATTAAGGAATGCGTAAAAGGCAAAAATTGTTCAGTCATTAAATCTGGGCTTGAGTATACAGGCAATGATCTTAAAGCAATTCAGATTTCTGCCTGGCTTGAATCCGATGGCATGAAAAGGACAAAACTTGAAGAGATAGCTATTTATGCAAAAAGTCTTGGGTACACAAAAATAGGAATTGCTTTCTGTGTTGAATATGAGCGAGAAGCCAGACTGGTTTATGACATTCTTTCAAGATATTTTGAAGTGTTTTCAGTTTGCTGTAAAGTATGTAGCTTCGAAAAAGCCAGCCTGGAAATTAAAAAATTCAAGGATATTGAGTATGAAGCAGTCTGTAATCCTATAGGTCAGGCAATGCTCCTGAACGATGACCTTACGAATCTCAATATTATGCTGGGGCTTAAAACAGGCTATGATATTCTCTTTGCAAAATACTCTGAGGCTCCTGCGATAACACTTCCTGTTGAGGAATTACCTCAGTTGGCGGATTCAGAAATTGATATTATAGAATGAATTTTCAAAGTTAATTTTTAGAATTAGTGCTTTGGTTTTGTGAGTTAATGCCCTGGAGAAAAATATGCTCAAAAAATCGAAAACATCTGGACAGGGTTTTAAAACCGGGTCTAAATGCCTGAAGATCAGAGCTCATCACCTTTGCTGCATCCAAGGTTTTCAGGGCTATGGGTACAGCCCAATTTTTGTGGCAAATTTAAAGGCCGTAATTTCAGATATTAAGGCTTTTCCTTCAAGACCTCTGGAACTGGTATCTGAATGTGATGTGATCTGTGCGTCCTGTCCAGGCAAAAAGGAATGCACTGCGCAAGAATCAACTATCTCTGGCAGGATAAAGAGTATGGATCTTGCTGTTATGGAGAAATTAAAGATAAAAGAAGGAACAATTATGGAGGCAGATAAAGCCTTCAGTTTAATCAATTCACAGTTGACTAATGCATCAGAAATTAATGAAGTCTGCGGCCCCTGCAAATGGAGACAGAAATGTCTCTGGTACATGCAGGAAGAAAGGTGAACTGCCACCAGGCTAAAGACTTAGCGGCTTCCTTAATTCAGAGATGATCACCGGCATCTCCAAAGGCTTTAATCCGGCTGGCCCGTCCGTACTGAGTCTCGCTCCTTCGCTCGTTTCAGCTTTACGTAGTTACAAGCTAGAATAGAAGGTTTTTCTATGAACCACGGACTAAAAAAATGAAAGTGTTCTGTTTTATATTTCTGTTTTATATTTCTGTTTTATATTCCTATTTTAGATTTTATTCTTTCAATATTTAATTGAAACTTGTTTCTTGAATATTTTTTCCGGACTGTTATTTTAAACCTGCACTGATCTCATAGATTTTTGCAAGAAACTCGACATTCTGAACCGCATTCTGTTCTATTCCCAAATCAGATGGAGAAAAACCAAGAGCAATACCCAGTAGCTGAGAATAGTGAAGGACAGGGATCGAGTAATCCGTTCCGAATTTTTCATTGACTGCGAGCTGTCCCCTATCAAATTGCAGGTGGCAAAAAGGACATGCATTAACAATACAGTCAACTCCTGCTTGCCGAATACAGGCGAGCTTGTGCTCAAGCATCTCAAGGGATTCGGTATTATGTCCTGAGCGGACTCCCCCTCCGGCTCCACAGCACATCATCTTGTCGGTATAGTCTACACTTTTTGCACCCGTGGCTTCAACGAGTTCGTCAAAGAAAACCGGAGCCTCCGTTTCTCCGAGATTTCTGTCCCTTGAAGGCTTGATAAGGTGGCATCCGTAGTGTAGTGCCACTTTAATGTCAAGCTGGGTTGTGACATACTCCTTGAGTTTCTCAGGCCCAAATTCTTTATATAGATATTCGATTATATGCCTGACCTCGGCAGTGCCTCTGAATTCCATACCGATTTCTTTAAGGCAATTATTCGTGCACGCCTTTAATTCCGGATCTTTTTTCAGTTCCAGATTAGCATCTGCCAGGGAGCCGTAGCAGCCATTGCAGACCGTAAGTACATCTCGACCCATCTTTTCAGAAAGAACTATATTCCGGCTGGCAAGGGCAAGCCAGGTTGCTTTATCAAAGGACTTGAAGACTCCTGGAGCAGGACAGCAGGAGGCTCCTGGCAGATCGGATACGTCTATATCAAGCTTTTGCAGGCAGAGCTTAGTTGCTTTTTCAATCCCGGGATAACGGTTGGGTACGATGCATCCAAGAAATAGCGATAGTTTTTCCATATTCTGCCTCCTTATTTTTCAGCCGTTAGCTCGTCAAATTTGCATGCTTTGAGAAGATTCCTTACCTCTTGAAGGGCTTCAGGATACTTCTGGACGGTCTCAGGTATTGGATCAAGACCCAGTTCTTCCCTCTTTTGCTTTGTTTCTTCATCCAGAGGGACTGAATGCCCGAATTCCATGACCATTTCCGAGACCTTCCTGTGCTCTGGAAGCATGAAACCTTCCTTTACTGCAAGTCTCCGGAGCTCAAGGAGAGCATCAGTAATTGGTATCTCGCGCGGGCAGCGCTCCTGGCAGGTATAACAGGTAGTACAGAGCCAGAGGGCGTCATCGGAGAGGACTGATACTCTATTCTTGCGTGCGTCCCGAAGAATTCTTCGTGTATTAAGCCCGGTATGCCGTCCAGAAGGACAACTCCCTGTGCATATGCCACACTGCATGCAGGAAAGTAAGTCAAGCCCTGCATCCTTTAACACTTTTGGCAATTCTTCACTCATACAGGTTCACTGTCTGATTTAGTCGGTTCATCTTTTTAAGAAAAGAAAAGTAAGCAAAATAATTAGATAAAGAGAAAATTCCGCAACTGAAATTGAGTTATAGAGCTTTACGATAAACAGGTTTTTCCTGACAAGCTCTTTGTAATAAGTCCTTTTCCAGATTCTTCACTGATAAGTCCATATCTTACAGATTTTTCTCATGTTAATTATTAATCTCATAATATTTAACATAAACTAAATTTGTTCGGGTTCAATAACAGGAGTGAAGAATTTGGCTCAAGGCTGACAATTACGAATTTTCGAATCTCTTTTTATTGATTATCCATTAATGAGTTAGTTTTTGCTGACCATTCATTAATGAGTTTTTTACCAATTGTCTGTTACTGATTTTGTTTTAATACCTTCAGGCAGAGGTTCTTGTTTTAGATATTCCTTAAAACCTGTGCCTTTAGATGTATTATATTTAGTATTACATAAAAATAAGTTTCCGAAAAAATATTCGTTTTTCCAGACTCAAAATATCTCCGTTTCCAGTCTTTTCCTGCAGATCTTTAGTGCTTTTAGGTTTCATCATGAAAAGTTTATTCCAAGATCTCTAAGTCCGTTGAGTTTTGCAAGATTGATCAGCAGTGGTGTAAGCGATTCCATGATACTTGCCTGTTTGAGAGGGCCTCCATCCAGGGGTTTCATGCATCCCATATGCTCTGTAAGATTAATGACCATCTTCTTTGCTTCGACATCATCGCTACACACCAGTGCATGGTGTACAGCTTTGCACTTAACAATATCTCTCAATTTTCCTGCCGGAATGTTGTGGAAAGCTGCAACAACTTTTGTAGAAGCTGGGACATTTTTCTGAATCGCAAGAGCGGCTGAACCTTCCTCTGGAGGCTTATATACAAAAAGATCTCCTTCCTTTACCATCGGGACTACAGGAGTAATAAGAATCTTGTCTTCAAGCGCCTCACGAATCTCATGCAGCAAAGGCAAAACGTGGCCAAACCGAATAGTAAGAATTATTACTTCGGCTGCCTGCGCAGCTTCATGGTTACTGTTTCCTGTGATAGTTATCTTAGACGTATCAAACCCGCAGTTTTCAAGTTCGGAAATGGCTTCTTTTGCGGCTTCATTGGCAGTTTCCTTGGATCTGGACCCGATAATTACTTCATTCTTTACGCCTTCAGCCATAAGGTTTTGAAGGGCCAGTCTGAGCACCATACCTTCTCCTATATTGCCAGTTCCTCCTAAGACAGCTATTTTTAACTTTTCAGAACTCAATTTGAAAAAACCTCCAGTTTGCTATATTATCCATAAAATATATCGGAAAGTAATGTACCTTATATCTTTGTTAATTAAACTAAGATCGCTAATTAAATATATTATGGATAGCGACTCCAAATTTCTATAATTACTTTCATTAATCTGAATATTTATCTAAGACTATAAAACTAAACTCTTTTATTAATTTCGCTTTTCTCATTTAGTATTTCTTTTAATTATTCAACACTCTAAACACACTCTGAACAGACATTGCAAAGATTTAGGAATATACATCGCTTATATTTTGCTTGAATTTTTATTCAAGCAGTAAAACTCCAACACATATAGTTTTCTCAGGTTTGCAGAACTCAAGTACAAGTCCTGCTTTTTCCATTGCCTTCTGGAGGTTTATTCCTACAGCTTCAGGTGCAAACCGCCTCAACTCTGGCTTTATACATTCCTTAAGATTACAGATATCACACTCGTTGCAGGAACCGGGCCTCAGAAGATGCGCAAAAGTAAAGCCTTCCCTGAAAGCTTCATGTTCAAGCTCTAACATTTTATGGAAGGAGTCCTTACGAATTTCTCCCCAGGCCTCAAGGATATCCGACACCTGTGAAGTATCGCGTTCATCGACAAGTAGAAGCGCACTATTGTATTCTCCTATGATTTTTCTAAACTCTTCAACCGATATAACATTAGGTGGACAGCTCAGTCTCTTTCCATAACCTCTGCAACCATAAGCGCATTTTAGAGCAATCCTGTTTTCAACCGGAATGTCTTCTGCATCCACAAGGTAAGCCTTGAGCCCCAACTCTGAAGCCTTTTCAACAAGATCGTCGAATTTTCCTAACATGACAGCCTCCTTTCAAAAAAACCCTATTGTTTTTAATTCTTATTTCTTCTTAATTTGTATTCTTTCCAATTATTTTTTTATTTATGGGAAAAACGAATTAAGCTCTTACTAGCCCTAAACTAGCTCTAAAGTTAACTAGCTCTAAAGTTAACTAGCCCTAAACTAACTCTAAACTAACCCTAAACTAACTCTAAACTAGCTCTAAAGTTAACTAACCCTAAACTAACTCTAAACTAGCTCTAAAGTTAACTAGCCCTAAACTAACTCTAAACTAGCTCTAAAGTTAACTAGCCCTAAAGTTACTTTTTATCTTTTAAGAAATCACTGCAAGAGAGATATTTTTTAAAAAACTACTGAGAGAAATATAGTTTTGTTATGAAAAACAAAAATTATTACATATATTTACTATCTATATCTGCTCATAAATTCTTACCATATTCACTACTAAGTGACATCTCTTAATTGATAACAGATAATTAGTAAAGGAATCTACATGATTAAAAAAGTACCTTTAACCGAATTGAAAAACCGGATGAGAAATTTTAGAAAACGAATGGATATCTCAAATCCTCAATGGGAGATAGCTGTTATCTTCAGCAAGATAAATCTATATTATTTTACAGGTACGATGCAAGATGGAATGCTGATTATCCCTAAGCACGGAGAAGCAACTTTCTGGGTACGCCGCAGCTACGAAAGAGCCCTGGATGAATCTTTATTTCCAGATATAGAACCTATGAACAGTTTTCGTGATGCTACAAAAAGTGTAAGTGGGCTTCCGAACACAGTATACCTTGAAACCGAAGTTGTTCCTCTAGCTTTGTACCAGAGATTTCAAAAATACTTCCCTTTTAAGAATGTCAAATCTGCTGACTCTCAAATTTGCGCTGTCAGAGCAGTAAAAAGCGAATATGAACTCTCGCTAACAAGAGAAGCTGGCAGGATTCATCAACATGTGCTGGAAGACCTTGTGCCCGAAATGCTGCATGACGGAATGAGTGAAGTAGACCTATCAACTGAACTATTTTCAGTTATGGTCGAAGAAGGCCATCATGGATTATGCCGCTTTGGGATGTTTGATACCGAGATGTTCCTGGGAAATGTGTGTTTTGGTGAGAGCTCGATTTATCCTTCTTACTTTAATGGGCCTGGCGGAAATTACGGGATGAGCCCTGCGGTTCCCCTTATAGGAAGCCGTGATAGAAAGCTGAAAAAAGGAGATCTGGTATTCATTGATATCGGATGTGGAATTGAAGGTTATAACACGGATAAAACAACAACATACATGTTTGGTTCTTCGCTTCCACAATATGCAATCGATGCCCATAATAAATGCGTGGAGATACAGAACGAGGCTGCTTCAATGTTAAAACCAGGCGCTAGACCTTCAGAAATATACAATACCATAATGGATAAGTTAGACTCAGAATTCCTTCAAAACTTCATGGGTTTTGGTAACCGTAAAGTAAAGTTCCTCGGGCATGGAGTTGGGTTACTAATTGACGAAACGCCTGTAATTGCAGAAGGCTTTGACGAACCCCTTCAGGAAGGAATGGTATTTGCCCTCGAACCTAAAAAAGGAATCGAAAACATTGGAATGGTCGGAATTGAAAACACCTTTATAGTGACTTCTATAGGTGGAGAATGCATTACCGGTAACAACCCGGGATTGATTCCTGTGTTTTGATTACTGAAAAACTGTATAAACCCAAAGTTTAATCGATTCATAGAAAACTGACATTAAGATGAAGCTGTTCGAAGATTATATTTTGAGCCATTTCAACAACTCCGACTCCACATCCGGGTTTACAATATATTTTGTAAACTTGCCTTCTACTTCGGAGGAAATGATCTCATCTTCCCTTAATTTTTTTATATGCCAGTGAGTAGTGCTTTTGTCTAAATTCAGCTTTTCTGAAATTTCCTGATTTGTAATCTCAGGATTTTCCAGAATATTAAGGAGTATTTGTTTTCTTGTACTGCCTTTAAGATGTGAGATTATTGTTTTATCGTTGTTTGTGAAAACATTGGACTTTTGAAAGACTCTTGTGAACTTTCCTTCCTTCTTAAAAGTCAGCTCCTCTTCGGATTTGAGTGTTCTGATCTGATACCTTATAGATCCCAGACTAATTTTCAGGTTTCTTGAAATTTCAGACGGCGTACACCCTGGCTTCATCAGCACATAATTAATAATTCTCTTTTGAATAACATTTTTACTCAGGCTCCTTACCTGACCAATAATTATGGGAACCAGTTTAAAAAGAGAAACAAAAGCAGCCAAATATCCGATTATGTAAGCGATTTTGAATGACAAAGGAAATTCCCAGAATGAGTACGTCACATCAGCACCGCTCATATCAACAGCATTGCCCAATTTGTCGAGCTCTTCTTCGGGTGGGCAGGGACCAACTGTATATCCTCCGGTATCCGCACTGGTTATACCCAGGATACCCAGGAAAAAGATACTCAGGAAAAGAATAAAAAATAAGCTCTTCTTCAACATAGTTGGTCCATAATTTGATTAATTTGTTTATAATCCATTGGTCATCGGTTAAGGAATTTTCTTGCCAAAAAGCCATCGATTTTGCACTAAATGGCCTTAAATTTTGGCCTGTTTACATGAAATCGACACCCTATTCCATCCCATAAGTTATTAAAATATTTGAGAAATGTTGAAGACATTGGCGCAATTTGCTATGATTCATCACCTAACCGAAGACGCATGGTTTGTAATCAAATTGTGTAACCTTCTGTTCCGGTCACCCTGTATCCATATACTTCATACTTCCAGGTTCCTGATTCAATTCCGTTTGAGTTTTGAATATTCAGGCGAATTCTCCCGTTAACTGCGCCATCAGCGCTGTCATAGTAAGGACCTAGCACTGAGCCGCTAGGAGTGTATATCTTAAGCCGAAGAGAATCCGTCGAATCGCCCCAATTAAGATCAACAACAAGAAGAGTAAGACCAGTACCTACATATTTCCCATGTAGATTTGTCTCTCCCTGGCGGATGGTATCATAAACTGTCAAAATACCTGCATCTGTGTCAATGAGTCCAAATTCAGTATTACTTGAAGGTGCTACGATATAGCTGCTTGAAGTTTCCGCGTTTTCCACATTTTCAGATGCCGTCGCTGTAGTAACAGATAAAAAAAGTAGGGTTATCAATGTAATAAATAATATCTTTCTTGACATGTTCAACCTCCTGATAACACGTATCAAAAGAGTTTACTTAAATTTTATGGATAGATAATCCAACGATCTAGCCAATAACTTTATAAATCTATAAAAAAACTTAAATTTAGATATGAATATTCGCTCAGTTGGATGATTTGGTCACAAATTAGTTATAAAAGTAAGTTTCTAGAAAAGAATGAACATTAAAAAGATGTTTAGTAGAGTTCAAATTCTCTCTGGAAAGTCTATTTGAACCCCACCTTTGCCCGGAGGCAAGGATAGGATAGTTTTACGAATATTTAAGGCTTTTTTGATCCTGCCTCCTGAAAAATGAACAGGAGTGAAATAAATGATGAGCCTATCCCAAAACCTATTTTATTCTAAATAACCATGAGTTTTCAGGATCATTTTAGTGATTAGGTCTTCAACTGACTGTACCAGATACGAAATTCAAAAATCAAAAATTCAAAAATCAAATTTTGAATTTCAGGATAGGCTCCGTTTTAACCTGATCTCGCCTTTATTTTTATTCATCTTTAGAATCTTTTAGATTCAATAATTTTCTTTTTATCCGCTTCCCATAAAACGCAATAACAGTCAAACTTACAAATACACCTGAGATGAAGATAAGAGGATTTTTACGATCAGCAACCGAGTTCTCTATGTCAATGTTTTCTATAGAATACTTGGTAAATTCAAAGGTTTCATTCTTCATATCTAGGACTTTACTTTCATTTTCTGACCATATTTTTAGGTTATGACTTCCTGGAGTAAGAATTAAAAGATTCCCTGGATACAGAGGCCCAAAATCATCCAGATAAAAATAAAGAGTCCTGTTTGAGTCCACAAAATTTTTTGAGTACCCAATTATATAATTACCACAGTATTTTTCTTCCTGACCTGGAGTCTCAAAACTTCTGTTTTGCTTTTCCTCATTTACAGTGTTTATGCTATCAGAGCCTCTGTTTCCATAAAGGTCGGTTGCAAGAACTTTGATAGTATGTTTTCCTTCAGGAAGTGAAAAATTCCTGCCTGATTGGAGATTTCCCATGCTCTGGTTGTCAAAGAATATGTCAATAGTAGCCTCTGGGTCAGATACATTATAGAAGAGTTCAAATGAGGCTCCAGAGGCCTTGGAATTGGAAATATTAACAAATGGAGCCTGATTCTCGTCAGGACTAGCCAGATAGATGAGACTTTTGGCAGTCAGAACACTTGCATTCCTGACAACCGAAAAATCGATATTGTCAACTGTATCACTTAACTTATGGAAGTTTCGGTCGTTGTGATGGCAAATGGCTACTGCAGGGATATCGTTTTCCCAGAAGATTTCATGATCTCCTCCGATTAAAGGATGAATAAAGTTTGAATAATCCGGAACTAAGGACTGAATTCTGATTCCTGAGTTTTTTGCTTCGTTTTCAAAAATAGTTTTAAGCCAGGTATGCTGGGGAAGGTAGTCTACGTAGAGAGGCTCATTTCCTATAGAATCCACATTAATAACTGCAACGATATTATTTTTCAACTCAGGATGGGCTTCAACCCATGCCTGGCTGCCAAGAAGATTGTATTCTTCCCCGGAAAAGGCAATGAAATATATTGTTCTGTCAAATGACTCATTCTGTAAGACCCTTTCAAGTTCAAGCATGCAAGCCACCCCTCCTGCATTATCATCCGCTCCGGTTCCGTTGGCCGATTCACAAACATAGGTGTCGGACCAGACTGGCCAGAGATAGGGCTTTCTTATCTCAGAATCAAAAATATCCTTCAAACCTGATTCTGGAGGTACAATTATTCTTGAATCGTAATGCGCGGTTATGAGAATAATCTCGTCTTTAAGAGCTTTTCCCTCTTTAATCCCCACTACGTCTGTGCCGCTTACATTCCAGTAATTAAAGTCCCGTGTACGTACTCTCGCGGAAAAATTGTCCAGAGAAACCTGCAGGCCTGCTTTTTCCATTTCATCTTTTATAAATAGGGAAGCTTCAGCAGCGTTTTTACTTCCAATTTTTCGTTCTCCAAAAGAAGATATAATTCGAGTTGACTTTTCAAGTCTGGTTTGAGAAACATCAAAAGGTATAGATGTGTTGTTATATTGTATATTGGAATCAAAACTGTAGGCTGCCAGAGCGTCTACATTCTTTTTAGATAGTCCACTTTCAATATCAAACGATGGTGTTGCGATATAGTTACTTGATATTTCTCTTTTGTCTATATTCTCAGTTGTTGCTGCTGTGGTGGAAGATAGAAAAAGCAAAGTTGTCAATATAATAATAAGCATCCTGCTTGACATTTCAACTCTCCTGTTAACACGTATCAAAAGAGTTTACTTAACTTTTATGGCTAAACCGTCCAACTATCGAATTAATAGCTTTGTAAATCGCAAAACAATCTAAGTTTAGATTTAATTACATATTCAATTGGACGATTTGGTCACAAATTAATTATAAAAGTAAATTCCTAGAAAAATATGAACATTAAAATTAATGTTTGGTGGAGCTCAAATTCTCTCTGGAAGGTTTATTCGAACTCCACATTGCCCGGAGGCAGGAATAATATTAGTTTTAAGGGTATTTAATACTTGTTTGATTCTGCCTTCTAGGAAAACAACTAGAGGTTAGACAAATGATTATGAAAAAAATTTTAGTAGGTGTAATATTTTTAGCAACGTTGTCGCTGGTTTAGCTTTTTTGCCTGCTGTGAATGCACAGGAAGAATCATCAAATGGAACTGACACATCAAATGTAGTCAGTGCGGAACAAGCTGAGAAAGTTGCGTCTTATTCTATAAAAGAGATTTCCGAATCTATCGTAAATTTCTCAGAATGGAAAAATGCAACTGTGAAACTATCCACGGTTTATTACGATCTTGAGGGCAAAAAGTCTGCTTATTCGTTTAACGTCATCGAAAATGAGAAACAAATAGGATCTATTTTCATTTCAGCGACGAAAGATAACTGTCCAGTTCTGGAATTTTCAAAAGGCAAGATCCCTAATGAAATACCAGAATTTACAACTCGCTCAAAACTACTGGTAGAAGAACGTGCTAACAAGATAAAGTCAGAAAGTAATAATAAAGAAGAATTGACTATTGGAAAAATGAAACCTCTTTATTTAGGCCCAACATTTTACTACGCTGAGTATACCTTAACCGATAAAAAAGGTAAAGCCAAAGAAAAAGTAATAGTGGACTTGCCATTTTCAACTATAGTAGACTTTAATGAGTCAAATGTAAATGTTCCAGATGAGAAAAAACACTATTTTAACAGTACATATTTACAACATCAACATGAAATAAGAAAGCAAGACGCAAACACACAATGGATTACCCTCGAAAAAGAAATGATTGATCCCTCAAGTTATTCTACGTCTTCCAGTTCAAAATCGATCAGAGGTGTGCCTAAGTATAAGTGGTACTACGGTTGTTCTCCAACTGCGTCTGGGATGGTATTAGGGTATTGGGCCAGCCATGGATATTCTTACTTGGTAACGGGATATGACCTAGTAAGGGAATTAGCATCTGCGATGGGTACAGATTGGCCAGGAAGTGGAGCAACTTGGCCGTATAAAATTGATGACGGCATAGAGAAGGTTTGCAATAACCATGGATATAATAACTTTGATGCGTCCAATGGTATCTATGTTTCATGGAATGAGGTAAAAGCCGAAGTAAATGCGAATAAACCTTTCGTGCTCAGCATGCTAAATGGTGGGACAGGTAATGGTTACACTCAGCCATATGGCGAGCATAGTGTAACCTGCATAGGATATTATGATGGAAATCAAGATTACGTATACTTACATGATACATGGGATACAAGTAATGTACACTACTTAGCGTTTGGGAGCTGGACAGGAGCTATGGCAACATGGGTGAGACCTTAATCACCCATTATATTTTCTTTAATTGGGGCAGGCGAATGTTTTACAAGAAACTGAATATAAAGATAGCCCTTTTAGTGTTTTTGATAATTGCTCTCCTTGGAGTATGGCTTATTTTCGACGTTATTCCAATTGGCCCAGGACTGCCTCCCTCAGAGGGTATGCCAGGATGGTATATTCCAGGAGCCTGGCAAGGGAATGAACAGGGCTGCACATCACTTTTTCCAAAGATTTCCCCTTACTGTAATGCAGGAAACTACTCTCAAGAAGAATTAATAAATGTTTGGTACTTTAACGATGAATCTGAATTCTTAAAAGGAGAAGATACACTTTATCGTTATCTGGAAGAAAACGGTAATGTGTTCTATCAGGAACTGAATGTTAGTGAAGAACTTCAAGAAGTAATTGAAAGGCGTGAAACTGAAAACGTCTGGGGCCCCATTTATAGTCCTCACTCTTTTAATGCAACAGGGTATAAGAGTCCAGAAACTTCAGGATACTTTCTAGTGTACGAGAAACCTTTCCTTAAAGGGAGAGATGATTATTTCATAGTTTATTATGGAGTCAGGAACACAACGAATCTAACTAAAGAAGCACCAAAACTAAAGAAATTAATTGCTGAGTCTTATTATATGGCTAATGGAGAAGGGAAAGTTGATAGCTTAAAGCCAGGGAATAAAAAAGAAAAGGACAATATTTTATTTTCATGGTTTTAACAAAGGATGAATTTCTAAAAATAGACTCGATGAACCGTTGCCTTATGGTGACGCTAGCGGTATATTCTTGGAATGTGATATCGTGAAGACCGGAAATTAATAGATTAATTGCCAAAAGTGGAGGCCAGGGTTTTAAACTTATAAAAATTTTCTTTTATTAAAAGACGCATTTTTTAATTATTGGAATAAGCTTTTAACTTTTGAGCAGGAAGTCCTCATTTTTCATCTCCAAAGGAATTTAGGTTCCAACCTGGGTTCTAGTTCATGGATATGATTAAAATACATGACCGTAAAAGTTAGATAAATAAAGTTTTTGTTTTTTAAACGATATACAGACCTCATTTTTCTCGGATTTAAAGCCCTTCGAATTTAGAGACCTCTTTTTATCCTCTTTCCACAAAATGCAAAAAAACCAAACTTACAAATACACCTTAGATGAAGATAAGAGAATTTTTATGATCAGCAATCGGGTTATCTACCTGAATTTGTTCCATGGAATATTTTATAAAATCAGAAATTTCATTCTCCATAAACACAGTTCCGTTTTCATTTTCTGACCATATTTTTAGGTTATGACTTCCTGGAGTAAGAATCAAAAGATTCCCTGGATACAGAGGCCCAAAATTATCCAGATAAAAATAAAGAGTTCTATTTGAGTCCACAAAATTTTTTGGGTACCCAATTATATAATTACCGCAGTATTTTTCTTCCTGACTTGGAGGCTCAAAACTTCTATTTTGATTTTTCTCATTTACAATATTTATACTATCAGAGTCTCTGTTTCCATTATTGTTCGGTTGAGTTTTCAAGCCTGGTTTGAGAAACATCAAAAGGTATAGATGTGTTGTTATGTTGTATGTTGGAATCAAAACTGTAGGCCGTCAGGGTGTCTATATTTTTTTAGCTAGTTCAATTTCAGTATCAAATGACGGTGTTATGGTATAGTTGCTTGATGCTTGTCTTTTACTTATATTTTCAACTGTTGCTGTTGTAAAGGAAGATAGAAAAAGTAAAGTTGCCAATAGAATGAAAAGTATCCTACTTGACATTTCAACTCTCCTGTTAACACGTATCAAAAGAGTTTACTTAAATATTATGGCTAAACCGTCTAACTATCGAATTAATAGCTTTATAAATATCCAAAGGCTCAAATTTAGATTTTGGTATGCTTTCAGTTGTGCGAATTAGTCATAAACTAGTTATAAGAGTAGATTTATAAAAAAGTGAACATTAAAAATAGTATTTGGTGAAGCTCAATTTTTCTCTAACTCCACATTGCCCGGAGGCAGAAAACTTTGTTTTAGTATGCTTAAAACGTTCTTGGTTCTGCCTTTGGAAAAATAGAAAGTACTCACCGCGAAATAACCTAAGCCAATTTTTACACTGTACTTTTCCATTTTCATAAGCAGTACCATCGGTTTTGCTTCCAAGTAATAATGTGTTACTTAGGTTAATTCGTTACGAGTCCAAAGAGAAAAGAGATGGAGTCAAACTCCATCCAAATATGTTTTGAAGTAATTATTTCGCTTTTATTCCGGTTTTCTTGCAAGCTTCTTCTTTGCAAGCTTTTCAATGATCCCTAAGTTTACTTCCCCGCCAACACTCAGTTTCTTGTTAGCAACTGCGCTTTCAAGAATGTGCTGTCCTACAAGAGTACGGACAATAAGAGTGGTGTAACCGTCAGGGCTTCCAACTGAGCCGGCTGAAATATCAGCCTTGAGAGCAGTAAAGTCCGTACAGATACTGCAGCCTGGGCGAGTAGTATCCTCAAGTTCGGTAAGTGGGATTACATACTGCGTACCGTCATCGAGGGTGATTTCGAGCTTGCCCTTGACATCAATGCGGCAAACCTTCATGGGTTCGAGGGCGTACTCGCTTTTCAGCTTACCTGCAATAAGTTTTTCGTAGTCGAAACTTTCCGTGCAGAAAAGACCTAATACGAAACGAATGGACTTTTTGTATGGGCCCACAAGCTGGTGGTCGGTTTCAAGCATTTTACGAACTGCTTGAACTACGCAGGGAACTCCGACGACTGCAATGTTCCTGTACTTCCTGTTTACAACCGCTTCCTTAAGGGAATAAACAAGAGGAACCCACCAGTTGTAACGGCTTCCCGCCTGACCGACAAGGGCTTCACTCTTAGTTATTACCATTGAATGAGGCTTGAGGGTCCAGGGATCTTCCGTAACCGTAACTACAGCATCTACAAGGCCTGTATCCAGGGCATTTGCAAGAATTGCTGTTACTGCTCCTCCACTCTGCTTTTTTGGAACATCAAACTCGGCTTTTCCAGCAGTAATTTCAAGGTAGTCTCCGAGCAGGCTTGAGGGCTGTTCTTCGAGTCTTGGACAAACCTCGTAACAGGCTCCACAGGGAACATCGTCAACAGCAGCTTTACAGTAGTTATTGCTCTTCGGATGTGTGGAATCCCCGCCTATTTCGAAGTATAGAGCATCAGCAGGGCAGACTGCAATGCAGGCCCCGCAGCCTGAGCAAAGGCCTTCGTCCCAGACTTTTGACTTGAGGTCAAGGTAACTTTTGCTGATTGGTTTCTGTTCTGCCATTTCTGATCACTCCCATACATATTTGCTTGCGAAAGGACGGCTGCTTACAGGTCCGATCTTTGTGTAGTTGGTGTCCAGGAACTCTGCGGCGTCATACCCAAACTGCTCGCAGAAGCTCTTTATAATTGGGGTAATGCGTTCAAGATCACTTTCGGTAAACTTGAATTTCTTGGCTCCTGTTCCAAGCAGGTAATCATCTACGTCCCCACGGATAATAATTTCTCCACCGTGGATTCCGCTTCCGATACCCCTATCTGTCATGGCTTTATCCTTGCCAATACCAAGCACGAGTACCATTCCACCTGCCATATATTCACCGAGGAAGGAATGGGCTGTGCCGCCTACAACAAGTATAGGTCTGGCATCCACTTCGTATTGTTTCATGTGGATGCCGCCCCTATAACCAATATTATTCTTTATGAAGACTTTTCCTCCCCGCATACTGTGGGCAACTGCGTCTCCTGCACTTCCGTGAATCACAAGCATTCCTTTATCCATTGTGTTTCCCGGAGCATGTTCGGCATTTCCATGTACAATACAGGTCGGCCCGCTCATGAATATTCCCAGATCTCCTCCGGGAACTCCATTGACTATGATGCGGACATTGCCTCTAAGCCCGTCACCGATAAAGCGCTGTCCGAGCACGTTGTCGATTATGATTTCCTCTGCTCCATCCGCAATCGCAGCCCTGATTTTCTGGTTTAAGGGGGTGTAATGCATACCTTTGGCATCAATTTTTACCGTCTTCATTTCAATCAGGCCCCCGCTGGCAGTACATCAAGGATTTCAAGCATTTTTTCGTCCAGCATATACCCACGCAAGCGGTCTCTATTGCCACGCAGGCTTTCTATACTGTTGATTCCCGCCGCACCCATAAGTTCACTGAGTTCGTCAGTCCAACCCTTAATAAGATTTGAGACCTGAACTGCTCCGACCTCAGGGTCAAGCCTGCTCACAAGATCTGGACGCTGGGTAGCAATACCCCAGGGGCAAAGGTTTCTATAACAATTGCCGCAGACCCTACAGCCCAGAGCGACGAGAGCAGCAGTCCCGATATTAACAGCATCTGCTCCGAGAGCAATTGATTTGGCAAGGTCTGCACTGGTCCTTATCCCACCACTTGCAATAATTGAGATCTCGTTTCTGACGCCCTGTTCTCTGAGTTTCTGATCAACGCTTGCAATTGCAACTTCAATCGGAATCCCCACATTGTCCCTGAAGACCTTGGGAGCTGCACCAGTCCCACCACGGAATCCATCAATCACTACCGCATCTGCAGAAGAGCGAGCAATACCAGCAGCAATTGGAGCCACGTTATGAACAGCTGCAATCTTAACGAAGACAGGTTTCTTCCATTCAGTCGCTTCTTTCAGACTTCTAATGAGCTGAACAAGGTCTTCAATACTGTAAATATCATGATGAGGTGCTGGACTAATCGCATCACTGCCAACAGGGATCATGCGAGCCTTTGAGACTTCTTCGCTTACTTTCTCTCCAGGCAGATGTCCACCTATGCCCGGTTTTGCTCCCTGACCGATCTTGATCTCAATGGCAGCGCCTCTTTCAAGGTAATCAATGTTTACACCAAAACGGCCTGATGCAACCTGGACAACCATGTGGTCCTGGTAAGGATATAGAGCTTCGTGGAGCCCGCCCTCTCCTGTTCCCATATAAGTTCCAAGTTCTGTCACTGCCTTTGCCATACTGAGTTGAGAGTTGAGACTGATAGCTCCGAAACTCATGTGGCCGATCATAATAGGGGTGTTGAGCTTAAGATTTGGAGCAAGCTTTGTTTCGAGCTCTACGTCACCACTTTCAGTCTTTCTAAACTTGAGTTTGGATGGTTTCTTTCCAATGTAAGTCCTGAGTTCCATTGGTTCTCTCAAGGGGTCAATGCTCGGGTTTGTAACCTGGCAGGCATCAAGGAGAAGGCGGTCATAGACAACTGGCAAATCCCTGGCATTTCCCATTCCTGAAAGGATAATCTTTCCACTGCGAGCCTGCTTAATTATATCCTCTCTGACCTCTCTGGTCCAGAGGGGATGGCTGCGATAATCGATAGGTTTCTCTGTGAGCGTGATTGCATCCCTTGGGCACATGGCAACACAGCGAAGGCAGCCGGTACATTTCCTGGATTCGATCAGGATTTTGTCGCCTTCTCTCCTGTACACGCCATAGGAACAGTTTTCAATACAGCGCCCACAGTCCATGCATTGGTCACGGTCAATACTGACCTTGAATTTTGGGGGCACACTTCCGAGAGTCATTCAATAAACCTCCCTATTATTGGTTCTCCTGCCCTGGGGGTGTATACATTTTTAACTTCGGGGTCAAGTGCTCTTATTGCTGATTCTTCGCTGGAGATGTAAAGCCGGTTTCCATTCTCACCAACTACGAGAGGTCGCAGTTTAATTCTGTCAGTAAAACCAACAATACCATTCTCTGTCCCGACTACGATTGCAAAGGGTCCATTCATGAGGGCAGACCCGTAGGTAAGGCGAATTGCCTTGTTTAACTCTGCTTCTTTCGCAGGCATACGATCTATATTATCCCAGAAAGGTGGAGCAAGAGCCTTGACAACCATCTCATACGACAGCCCATGCTGCCTTCCAAGCAGGTCAAACAGATAGGCTACAACCTCGGTATCAGTAAATAGGGAACACTTGTATCCGTATCCTTCAACATAGCGCTGGTTTGTGCCATATGAGGTAATTTCTCCATTATGTACTACTGACCAGTTGAGCAGGTTGAAAGGATGAGCTCCTCCCCACCAGCCTGGAGAGTTTGTGGGATAACGGTTGTGGCCAAGCCAGATATATCCCTTGTAATCTTCAATTCTGTAAAAGTTTGCCACATCTTCGGGCCAGCCGGAAGCTTTGAAGACTCCCATATTTTTCCCGGAGGAAAATATTGTAGCTCCTTTTACATTGGCATTTACTTCCATGACTATGTAAGTGACAACATCATTTTCAGAAGCCATTTTCCCTGCCATTAAGTCTTCTGAGGGCTTAAAGAAGTATCTCCATGGGGTGTGTACTTTCTTTATGCCCGGCTGCGGGGTGGTAGGGATTTCTTCCTGGTGAACAATTATTCCCCATTGTTCGAGGAGCTCATCTACCTTCTTTTTTGATTCACCTAGATTGTCAAAGAAAACATGAAGAGCATAGTAGTCTGCATACTCCGGATAAATTCCATATGCAGCATAGCCTGCCCCATCTCCACTACCTCTTTCGTTCATGAGGCTGAGGGCGACTTTTATGCTCGACCCGTCCATTCTGGACTTTGTTCGGTCTATAAAGCCTATTATTCCACACATTTTGATCACTCTAAAAATGGATAGGAATGAATGTAATGCATATACGTTAATAATTTTCTGGATTATTTCCGTGGCTCATTTTTGAGAATTAGTTCAAAAAACTTGCCAGCTGAAAAACTGGATTTTTAGGGTAACTTTTATCAATTTATATAATTTATGGATCTTTAACTAACGTCGAGTCAATCATCAAGGATTCAGTGATCCCAAATAATTGCAATCGATTTTATACGACATTTTGAGGTTGATTCGACACTAAGTTTGTTTCATATAAATTATTTAATTAATGTGAGTATATAGCAACGCTTCCACACATGGTTCTACTTCTTTTCATACATCGAGAGGGTCACCACTAAGGGAAGTAAGTAATTTAGTACCTATTTGACAATATATATATGTTTCTTTTTTCCAATTAAAAGTTCTTGAGGTAATGCTGCAAAGCACAACGGTCTAACCTTTTATTTATTTTGTTTGCACTTTTATTTTAGAGACTTCTGCATTTTAGCATAGAATATCCCTATTTAATAGACTCCACACTGTTGTCTTTAGGAGCTTCTATGACGTTTGCTTGTAGTGTACACCGGAATTAATTTTTTTAAAAAGTAGTACTCTTGAATATTAGTGTTTTTCAGAAGGGAAGCATTTTTATATCAATATTTATTATAGGCATTAGTTTTAAAAAATATTAAAAAACTTCTTATTCCCTGACCAGAAAATTCAAGAAAAAATATTTTATTAGTTTGAGGGAATTCTTTTATAAAATAGGAACACACTTCCAGGAAGAAGTGTGTCTTTTCAAACAAACATTTAATTCTGCCACTATTTTGTCACAGTAAATTTTTTCGGTATCCACATGGGTTTTAGGATTTTTGATATGCTTACAGCATATGTAAATATTTATCAAGTTCCCAGGGGTGAACAATTGCTTTGTATTCATCCCATTCCATCTCTTTAGCACAGAGATAGTGACTGAAAACGTGTTCTCCAAGTACATCTTTTACGAATTTGCTGCCTTTCATTTCATCAATTGCACCTTTAAGGTCTGCAGGCAGGGAGCGAATACCCTTTTCCTTCCGTTCTTTTTCAGTAAGGTGGAAAATGTTCGCGTTAGTCGGCTCTCCGGGATCGATCTTGTTCTTTATACCGTCAAGCCCAGCTCTGAGCATCAGTGCAAAGGCAAGATAAGGATTACACGCCGGGTCTGGGCATCTTAGTTCAACTCTAGTCCCATTGCCACGGGTTGCAGGAATGCGGATAAGGGAACTTCTGTTCTTTGCAGACCAGGTGAGGTAAACCGGCGCCTCATATCCGGGTACAATTCTCTTATAGGAGTTAACAACCGGATTTGTAACGGCTGCAAATTCCGTAATATGTTCCAGCAGGCCACCAATATAGTACATTGCTTCTTGAGAAAGCTGGTCTGCACTCTCTGGATCATAGAATGCATTCTTGTCTCCCTTGAAAAGAGATTGATTGGTATGCATACCTGAGCCATTTACTCCAAAGAGAGGTTTCGGCATAAAGGTGGCATAATATCCTTTGTGATATGCAATTGATTTTACCACATATTTGAAAGTTATAACATTGTCTGCGGTACTCAGCACGTCACCGAACCTAAAGTCAATCTCATGCTGAGAAGGTGCGACTTCGTGATGAGAAGCTTCAATCTGGAAGCCCATACGTTCAAGAGTATAATCAATATCTCTACGTACATCCTGTGCACGGTCAAGGGGAGAGAAATCGAAGTATCCTCCATGATCCGTAAGTTCTGTGGTCGGATTTCCGTTTGCGTCAAGTTTGAAGAGGAAGAATTCCATTTCAGGACCGACATTCATTGAGTACCCCATTTTCTTGGCTTCTTCAATTGCGCTCTTAAGAACATATCTGGGGTCTCCCTCAAACGGTTGACCATTAGGAAGATACACGTCTCCAAGGATCCTGGCTACTGCGCCAGTCGTAGGTCTCCAGGGAAGAATCCTGAAAGTAGACGGGTCGAGCACAAGTTTCATGTCAGATTCTTCAATCTTTGTAAAACCCTGGATCGAAGACCCGTCAAACATTACCCCGCTTTCGAAGGCTTCTTCTAACTGTTCAACAGGGATTGCCCAGCTTTTGATGATGCCAAGTGTATCCGTAAACTGGGTACGGATAAACTTTACGTCTCTTTCTTTTACAGCCTCTAATACATCTTCTTTGGTCATACACTTCTTTATCTGCACCATTTTGATTTCCCATCCTAACTAGGCATTAGGTATCCTTTTACCTAGATGATATTATATATATGTTACCCAATCTTATAAAAAACATGAAACTGTTTAGATACATAGTAAATTGAATTATTTTTGGAAATATTTGTGTGTTCATCCCCAGTTCGTTGAATATATTTCTAATCTCATGTATATAAAGCTCATTAAAGCTAATTATAAAAGGAGTGAATTTCTTAGTGCGATTTGAGCTTTCTTCCGACGGCATGTGTTTGCAAAAATGCTGTAAAAAGCAGCAACAAAAACTTAAAACTTTTTTAATCCTGAATTGATAACACTTGGGATATAGAACAATTTTCGGGATTGGGATGGTTCAAAAAGTTAATCTATTCAAGCCTCTTGTCTCTGTATTTCTCTGCCAGTTTGCAGGGGCGATAGGTTCGGGATTTACAGCATCGTCTCTTGAAAAGTGGTATCTTTTGCTGGAAAAGCCGACTTTTACCCCTTCTTCCCAAGTATTTTTCCGGCCTGGGTCATACATTATACACTTATGGGAATCTCATTTTATGCACTGATGGAAATCTCATTTTATGCACTGATGGAAATCTCATTTTATGCACTGATGGGAATCTCATTTTATCTTTTCTGGGAAAAAGGATTGCAAGAACAGAAAGTTAAAAAAGGATGCTTATTTTCGGAGTTCAGTTAGGCCTTAATGTTTTCTGGTCTTTGTTATATTTATTAAAAAAGTATTATTTAAAACTGATTTATTTACAACTATTTATTAAAAATTGGTTATTTAAAACTCACCTATTCAAAAAGGATGGTTTAAAATTCGCCTATTCAAAAATGTTTTTTGTCAAGGTCGATTTTATTCTCCCTGGACCCACGATTTTATAGTGGAGTCCTTGAATAAAATCCTTAATCACCAAAAAAAGCTGTAAAGAAAGTATACCTAGAAATCCAGAGTAAACTTTCATTTTTCAAATATTATTAATATAGTATTACAGAGCTCCACAGCCACAGCTTCTTCCCAAAAGGGTCGATATTCGGTGCTTCAAATGATGAATATCGTCTTCGGACATATTCTGAAGCTCTTCTTTATGCTCTTTTTCTATATGATCAAGTATAGTGTTTTCAACTTCTTCCAGTTCGTTGCCGGCAGCCATAAAGTTACATTTGAACCCCAGATCGCCGCATTTTATTATTTTCATAAAATCTCCTCTACGCAAACAAATCTTAATAGAAACGGTCTTTGTTAATTTAAATAAAAATATAATAAAGATTAATAGGATATAAAATTAAGTTTTTTAGAATTATTTACAATAATCTATTATTTCATTACCTTACTCAATCGGAACATACCTTGCACACGTAAAACCCTCTTTGTAAGGAACTGTGATAGTAAGCATTCCTTTATCGTTGACTGCAATTGCTTTTTCGGGATCTACGGGCCCATCCAGAAAAAAAGACCCCAAATACTCTACGGTTTTACTGAACGCTTTTATGTAAAAACTGTTTTCGTGCATTAAAATTGTGATGTCCTCACTTTCTACATCGGGAAGTTCAACTTCCAAAACAAGATTTTGACGTTTATCATCGTGATACATTGCTAGTATTGGAGTTTTCAATATTCTGGGTATTACACCTTCCATAGTATTCTCTCCCCCTGAAGAAGTTCCCCCTCAAATCTCTTCCTTTACTCGATTTTAACGTCCACTGCTTTCTCAAAAGGCTGCTGATAAGGTATCTTTACTTTAAGTACACCGTTTGAATAATTAGCGACCGCTTTTTCCGGTCTTACAGGACAGTAGACTGCGTAACTGTCTGCATATTCAACTCCTTCTTTGGTAGCTTTTACATAAAAACCGCCTTCGGTAATTTTAAAAGTAATATTTTTCTTTTCTACTCCGGGAAGGATTACTTCTATTTCCAGGTTTTCAGATTCATCATCAGGATATGCGCTGATAACCGGCGATAGTCGCAAAATATCTACCATTATTACCCCCAAAATAATATCGTCGATTAACATATTTATATGTATCATCCCCCATAAATCTAAAAATATGTAAGCTAGAACCATAATTGTTCAGTATTACTGAACATAGATCCATTGTTATTTTAAAATAGAAGTCTAACTGTTAGCTTAATTAACTCTTGTTTCAAAGCAGATTCCATAATATAAAGATATCTTTTTTTAAAGTACTTTTATTATTTATATATAACGTAATAAAGAAAGAATTTTTTAGTAGAAAACAAAAACGGAAAATTATAAGGGTCACACTTCAATAAATAAGATTTAACCGGGGAATTTATCAGGCATCTTAGAAACTTATAGACAAAAAACAAGCAGCGTTTCAGAGATTAGTTTAGAAACTCTATTTCCTATTTATATAAACCATCTGAAACATAACTACTTGTGTAAACTATTAAGATATTTATTCAAACTCAATAGTTTCAGAAAACTACTTACTAAATTTATACCCATTTAATAGGGGTCTTACGTTGGGATCTAATATAAATGACAAGAGTGATCCAATACGGTAGAGGGAAGGGGTTGATTCACGTATGGACGATAATGTCATAGAAGTAAATAATCTTGAGCATTCATACGGTTCTGTAAAAGCTGTTAACAATATCAGTTTTACTGTAAAACAGGGGGAGATTTTCTCATTCCTTGGTCCAAATGGAGCAGGCAAAAGTACTGTGATTAATATTCTTACGACACTCAGGAAACTTCAGAAAGGCGAAGCCAGAGTTAACGGATATGATGTCGCAAAGGAACCAAACTCCGTAAGAAGGTCAATAGGTATTGTTTTTCAGATGCTTTGCCTCGATCATGAAATGACAGTGTCCGAGAATCTGGAATATCATGGTAGAATCTATTCGATGAAAAAAAAAGAAAGAAATAAACGAATCGAAGAACTTTTAAAGCTGACAGATCTGGAAAGTAAAAAGGACACTTTGGGGAAAGATTTGAGCGGTGGAATGAAGCGAAGGCTTGAGCTTGCAAGAGGGTTAATGACAAAACCTGCGGTTCTTTTCCTTGATGAGCCGACGATAGGTTTCGATATCCAGACGAGGATGAGAATGTGGGAATACCTTAGAGAGATTAAGAGAGAGGGCACTACTATATTCCTGACAACGCACTATATGGAAGAAGCCGATCAGTTGAGCGACAGGATAAGCATAATTGACCATGGGGAAATAATCGTAACCGGAACCTCTGATGAGTTAAAGAATAAACTTGGTAAAGACCTTATTTACCTGGAAACAAGTGATAATAAGGCTGCTGCAGAGGTTTTAAAGTCGCTTGAGTCAGTTAAAAGTATAACAGAAGATACAAAATCCCTGAGAATTATGATAAGGGAGGATGTTACTCATGTGCTTCCTCAAATTATGGATGAAATTCGGAGAGAGGGGATAGACATTATAATCGTGAATATCAAAAAACCGTCAATGGATGATGTTTTTGTTCATTACACCGGACACGGGTTAAGAGAAGGCGACGAAGACGAAAAACAGCAAGGAATAGAAATGGTGGGGATTTCTAAATGAGCTTCGAATTTCGTGCTATATACTGGAGAGAGATGCTGAAATACTTCAGATATAAATCAGTACTCGTCACTTCAATGATCCAGCCTGTGATGTGGCTGGCATTTTTTGGGCTTGCTATGTCAGATAGTTTTGACAAACTAACTTCACTTGTTCCAAATGAACCCGGAGTTCCCGTAGTCAAATATATTACCTACATGGGTGCAGGAATAATTGCAATGGATGTGCTGTTCAGCAGTTTGTTTGGAGGCACTACCCTTATGTTTGACAAAAAATTTAGCCTTTTGAGGGAAACTCTTGCAAGTCCAGTTCCCAGGTCCCATATTATTCTCGGTGTTGGCCTTTCCGGTGTGACTAAAGCCCTCTTTCAAACTTTTATAATAATAGGGTTCGGAAAACTTGTAGGAATGGAGTTCTTTAAGGGATATACACTTATTGAAACTTTTATCGCAATAGTAGGTATTATGTTACTGGTAGCGATTTTTACTCTTGGCTTCCTTTTCCTGTCAGGTTCAATTGCAATTACCGTTGAAAATCCGGAGGGAATGCAGTCTATTCTCACCCTGGTTAGTATGCCCATTTTCTTCGTCAGTAACGCCCTTTATCCTATTGACGGATTTCCTACTATCCTCAAGGTTCTATCAATGTTTAACCCGCTGACCCTTCTAGCAGGCGGAATTCGTTATTTTGCTTTGGGAACCAATTTCTCTGTGATGGGAAATCACTATATATATACACCAGTTGATATAGTCGTGTCTTTCCTGGGCCTCATTTTCTTTGCCCTTATAATGTTATCTGCTGCTATGTGGAGGTTTAATAAAGTAGATATATAATATTCCCAATTTACTTATTTTATTTTTTAGATTTTCCAGAGAGTTAGTAAAAAGAGCTAGTCAGATTTTTTTAACAGGCAAGTTTTATACTTATTCAAAGTGAACTACCCCTCCTAAACTCATCTCAAAGCTCAGAGTTTTAAGATGGGGGCTTCCCTGGTTCATTCTCCAACATGCCTACAAGTCACACAAGCACTTCCCTGCGCTTCGCAGGTGACAGAATGTGATAAACATGGTATACTTGAGTTAATGATGTCGGTTTCCACCTTTTTTGTGGTTCTACCTCTGATCACTTCATCTACATTGGTATCGTTCAAGCTGCAAAGTAGGTTTCTACCTTTTCCGTAACTCTACCTCTGACCCTAAGAGTGGTGTGTATCTTATATGCTCACCACCTAGCTTGGTTCTCGTATCAGCTTTGGGTGATAATACAACAATATATGAGCCTATCCCAAAGATATTTTATTCTTAATCGTCGAGGGGTTTCAAAGATATTTTCATTATCTTGTGTTTGATTGAATATTAGAAATATAAGGCCCAAGAAGCAAATTTCAAGTTATGGGATGAACTCTATAACAGTGTTCAAAAAAGGAATGAGTTTATAGAGTCAATAATGAGAGATGGATGGGGAGCCGACGGCTTTCATATTCCGCCTGTCATTTCCTGACGACAGTCAGAAAATGTCGAGGAAGGGGACTTCACGCCTTATTATTAAAATGGGATTCCTAATCCGAGTTCCGTAATGACCATCGGTATCTCCAAAGGCTTTAATTCCGGCTAAACTGTCCGTACTGAGTCTTGATATTTCACTCGTTTCGGCTTTACGTAATTACAAAACAAGATCTGCAAGAAGAACTTTTACCGGAGTGCCCTTTCCAAAAATAGTAAAATCCAATTTTTAATAAAAAGTTTGAAATCTTTTTAATTATAAATATTTAAACCTCTTTCATATTAAAAAACTAAAAGAAATTCTTTTTAAAAATTTTAATTTTTTGCCTTTTTGTTATATATACCCCTAAATTACCTCCTTATCGGGTTCTTAAGTACAAGAATAGAGCTGAGATGCAAAGATTTATTCGGCTGAACTCTTATGGCTGTTCGATCAACAATTGAGTAGTTTCTCTATAAAAAACCTGAATCCAGTCACTTTTGCTAAGAAAAAAATGATACAGGTAACAAGCATGCATAAGCACGTAGTCTAAACCTGTATTGAGATCATTTAGAATGGTAACTGATTAATAAACACTGAGATCTACTTCACCTGGAGAACCTTCCAAAGCTACCAAAGCCCTGACCGCTAAAGTACATCATCTTAAACCTTATAATCTCTAGAAAAATGGTAATTTTAGTATAACTCAAATAAAACATTGACATTATAAGTCCCTCCACTTCTTTACTTTCAAAACTATCTCTTTTCAATTCATCTTCCTTCAATTAATTGAGTATCTTCTGCCAATTTAACTTGGTTCACGGACCACTCCAGATAGATGTGTTTTCGCCAAACCCCCTTAGACATCCATATTATATCATATTCCCAAGCTATACTCCCAGAATTTACTTTTGGAACTACAGGTAAGTATAAACAATCTTGAAGATTTCCAGCTAAAACATTTAGGGATTTAAAGGATATTATGTTTGATAGCTGGGCCATATATCAATATATATTAACTAATACTATCAAAATTGAGTATACTGAAAACCAATATTTCCAATAATAAATTACTAAAGAATATCAATACCAAAGTATACTTCAAATTTATATATAATGTGAAGAACGAAAACTCCTTACAAATAATAGTCTTTTAGTATTTAGAGATAGAATCTTTTGCTGCAATAATTGAATAGGATTCCCAAACATCTCGTTTCTTTGATTTCCATTTCAACTTCCCGGAGGTGAATGCCCGTTTAGGGGAAGTCACAGTGTTCAAAAAAGATTATACTTTTTGGATTTTCGGCTTTTTAAAAACAATTTTAAATTATAGACTGTTTCTTATCTCATATTTCAAAAAGTATGTTTGAAACGGTAGAAACCTTCGAAAGAATGAATATTAGGAAAATAAAAAAGAAGTAAAAAAGTGGTAATATTGCGTTTCTTTTGTAAAGAAGAAGTTACCTGAAAAACAGGCAACTTCATATGTTAGTATTATCTCTTAATCAGCATTATTGCTTAATCACAGTAGAAGAATTTAAAGCATTCAGCTATATATGTATAGGAAACCTTTGAATAGAAAATGCTGAAGGTCATAATTGAACTTCCCCCAATATATCAGTTAGTTTGTTTATTTCCCGTTATACCCTGGCTTTCTGCGATCGGGAAATATAAGACTTTATGGTCATTCCCTGCAGAAACCGCCTGATTTACAGCTTAATTAGCATTCCTACTTAGTCGCAGTAGAAGAATTTGAAGCATTCGGCCACATAGGAATAGCAGATATTTGAATAGAAAATGCTAAAGGTCATAATATCAGTTCCTCCAATTTTTCTTGATTGTTCATCTCCCGTTATACCCTGGTTTTCTGCGATAGGGAATATAAGCCCTTATGGCCATTCCCTGCAGAAACCGCCTAATTTACAGCTTAATCAGCATTCCTGCGTAGTCGCCCTGCTTAGTCGCAGTAGAAGAATTTGAAACATTCGGCCACATAGGAATAGCAGATATTTGAATAGAAAATGCTGAAAGTCATAATATCATTTCCTCCAATATTTTTCTGATTGTTTATCCCCCGTTATACCCAGGCTTCTGCAGTCTGGACATAGAATATCGTTGTCGTTCTCTGCAGAGACCTCTTCTATTTCTGCTTTAGAAACTCATTTAACAGAACTGGAAAAAGAAGCCAATGTCGTTTGTAAATGTAAAGAACTGGCCAAGGCTGAATCCAAAGACAATTACTGGTAATGTCATGGTTATTCCCTCCATAGTTTGTATTTTCGAAATCGATACTTGCATACTGTAGATAGCAATTTTATTTGCAACCGCTGTTCAATTTTGATATAATTTTTGTCTATCAAACCTCCAAATCACACGGCTACTGTCAGCCACTTAATAAGATTCATGGGGCGGATTTCCTCTTAGTTCAGGATCTACCGTTTAAAATTTTAGCTAACAGTGACTGTATATAGCTATATATACTAAATTATATAAACTCAATAGAAAATCATCTCCTTATAAATAATACTTCTAAAATGATTAGAGTAAATATTTTACATACATGTATATGTTTTTTTAACTTATATAATGTTTAGAAGTTTAAAATTTACTACCACTTAGATCTAAATATTAAATTGTCTTCGCCGGTCCAAAGAAGAAATTCTCTAAAATGTCTGGTGCAACCATCTGAATTCTGCCATCGTCTTTTTAGAAAAGATGTAATATAAAAGCAGTATAAATTAATTAGAACAAATACCGGAAAAAGACTATAAATTTTTTAAGAAAGGTCTCTAATCTCATTAAATAGTTACAGCTATCTGTTTTCACTGCTTCTATTTTGGTGGATTCCGGTTACAGAAATTTTTAGAAAAGAACAGCGCTCTATACTGAAAAATTTCATCAAAATGTCCAAAATAATATATCAAACTTTTAGTTTGAAAATATAGTTTTAATCTCTTGTTTTCAAAGACAGAAATCAGCAGCTACATACCTTCAAATTGGCTCTTTAGGCGAAAATTAAGAAAGCATAAGTTAAAATGGACTGTTTTACATAATGAGTAAAAACGTTGAAATTATTCAATGTAATCCATTCATCACATTTCAGTAACTTTGGGGAAGGGGGATATGAATATTATCAAAAATAGTTTACCTGAGGATGGATTCCCGATTGTCGACGTTTCCAATGTCAGGGAAAGTTATGTACTTGGGAGTCTGGAAATTCCCGTGCTCTCATACGTCAATCTCAAAACGGAGAGAAGAAAATTTCTGGCTGTAATGGGCTCATCAGGTACAGGAAAAAGTACTCTTGTGAACCTTATAGATTATTACCTTGACAGGCCTACTGCAGGTCAAGCTCTTGTAAAGGATCATGACCTCAATAGAATGCCAGATCAGGAGCTTGCCCACCTGAAGGAGCTTGAAGTTGATTTTGTATTTCAGACTTTTAATCTTGTTCCGTACCTGACTGCCCTGGAGAATGTTTTGCTCCCAACCTTTGCTAATTCAAGAATTAATATTGATCCAACAAGGCGTGCAAGGGAACTTTATGAAGTTATAGGAATTCATAACCACATGCATCACAGACCAGGAGAACTTTCAGGAGAGCAGTCCCAGTGGGTTTCAATTGCACCGCATATTAACGATCCTGCAATCCGTCTTCCGGATGAACCTACTGGAAATCTTTACCTCAGAACAGGGGTCGAAGTCCTTCGTATATTTAAGGGTTTGAATAACGAAGGCAGAACAGTAGTAATCGTCACACACGACCCCGAAATTGCAAAATATGCTAACAGAGTCATCCTGGTAAAAGATGAAATAATTCAATACAATTGAAGGTGAAAGTATATGGAAATGATTAAGAAGCTTACTGTAACAATTCTTTTTCCTTTGCTTTTGATTTCCTTGCTTTTTGCAGTTCCTGCCTCTGCAGCTGTTGGAGGAGCCAATCTGAAAGTTACAATAGTCGAAACAAACCCCTATCCTGCAAAAATAGGAGAATACCTGACTTTAACCGTTCAGGTAGAAAACATAGGAGGGGACAAAGCTGACAACGTTGATATCGAAGTGGTACCTCAATATCCTTTCTCTCTTGATTCAGAGGCAAATGCCCTGCAGAATGTTGGAGTCCTCAATCCTGGCAGAACTGCTACAAAGGAATTTTACCTTTTTGTAGACAAAAATGCGCAGAAAGGGGTCCGCTCCATTGACATCAGAACAAAAACAGGTAAAAACAGTCCCTGGAGTGAAAAAAGCTTTGACATACGAATAGGCACTGAGACATTTAACAGTAAAGGTACAGTTGAACTTAAAGAATTTGTCTCGGATCCCGAGGTTTTCATGCCCGGAGACAGGGGTACTGTCACGGTAACTCTTAAGAACACTGCAAGTAATCCTACTGTTACTATTGGTGGGAGTGACTTTGATACCAATGCCAGGATTCAGGCTGCAGTTTTAAGACCTTTATCCGATGGGATAATCGTCCTTGATGCTCCTTACGGAGATATGGGTCTTCTGGGGCCCGGAGATAGCATCAAATTGACTTTCAATGTTAAAGTTGCAGAAGACGCTCCGGAAGGAACTCACAACTTTGAACTTGCAATAGAGGGAAACTCCTTCGATTACAACAGCAGAAAGAATATTCCTCTCAAGGTCGATTCTGCAAACATAAGAGTGATTCCTTCAAAAGAACTTCAACTGACAAATGGTGAATCTACAATTGAGTTCGACGTAGCGAACACTCATCCGAACGAGTTTAGCTCGGTAAGTATAAAACCTGAAGCAGAGGGCATCACCTTTTACCCTGTAGAATATTTCATAGGGCCAATGAATCCGGACGAACTTTTTACGATTGAATTTAATGCCGTTGCAGACGATTCGTGGGGTGCCAGTAAGGAAGGAGAGATAGACATGAACCTTACCGCAAACTACAACAACGGAATCAACAGACATGCAAATACGGTAGGAGACCTGAAATTTATAGATACTTCAGAGTCACCTGAGTCTAATTCAACAGCCGTACTGGCAGGTGGACTTATTATAATCTCTGTTCCTGCAGCTTTCTTGTTCTACAGAAGAAGGAAACAATAATTAAAGAAAAGGTTAGCTGACATCATATTTGTGGGGGAAAATATGATAAAACTTACACAGGCAGCTCGTATAGCCGTTGGAAGTATAGGTAGTGCTAAGCTAAGGTCTGCACTTACAACACTGGGGATAGTAATTGGCATAGCTGCAGTAGTCGTTAATGCATCTCTTGGTGCCAGTTTTAACCAGTTTTTTACTGATGAGATCTCTTCTGTAGGCTCTAATTTTATTATTGCAGCTAGCGAACAGCCAAATCTCTTCTTTGATAACGAGTATAATCTAATGAAGAATACGCCGGGAATTTCCGGGGTATCTCCAAGAAAATCAATGAGTGGGGATCTTACATATCTTTCTGAAACTAAAAATGTGAATATTGCAGGAGTTAACAAAGATTTTCAGGAAATTCAGGGACTTCAAATGGAAGAGGGTACTTTCCTGACGGACAAAGATAGTGCTGCGGCTGTCCTTGGATATGACATTGCAAATGATGAGTTCAGTAAGAATATTTCCCACCGGAGCACTGTAGAGATCGCTTTTCGACAGGAAAACGGTACGGTTGTGACGAAGAGTTTTAAGGTAAAAGGAATATTGAAAAATTCCAAGCCAACTGTTGTGAGTGAGGACAGCGACTATGATTTGACAGTTTTCATTCCCGTTTCTACAATGAATGAAATGATCGGGGAAAAAGACTATGGAGCTTTCCTTGCGATGGCAGACAGTCCTGAGAAAATTCGTGATATTTCAGATGACGTGGATAGCAGATTAGCCAGGAACTTCGGAGTCCCGGAAAGAGATATTGATGAGGAGGATTTAAAACCCTATTACGTCTTTAATCAGGAGGAAGTTCTTGAGCAAACTGGAAAAATAGGAGACGCTTTGAGTTCTTTCCTGCTCGTTCTTGCTCTAATATCTCTATTTGTGGGCTCGATAGGAATTATGAATATTATGCTTGTAACCGTAACTGAAAGAACCAGAGAAATCGGGATAATGAAATCCGTAGGCTATAGCAATTCTAATATTCTATCACTTTTCTTGCTGGAATCTGTAATGGTCAGTTCCTTTGGGGGGCTCGTAGGTACTGTAATCGGTGGCCTGGGAGCTTATGCTCTTGAAATTACCCTTAAGCTTCCTCCTGTTTTCCCCTTAGCATTGATCGAAATAGGGATTGCAGTCTCGGTTCTTGTTGGGATAACTGCTGGTCTTTATCCTGCAAGAAAAGCTGCACGCATGAATCCTGTTGATGCTTTAAGATATGAATAAGAATCTGTCCCTTTAATAGGGCTACTCTGCCTGGAGAATAGCCCTTTTTCTTTTTCAATCCTTTCTTCGTGATCAGTTCAATTAGATATTGATGGGATAAAAATAGTTTCAAAATACCTTCATAAAGAGTAGCTCCACGGATCCACTTAACAAATTTAGCGCAGTGCAAAATCACTCTACTGTTAATATTTAAAACATAAAAATTAGAATAGACTATATTTTAGGAAATAAAGAATATATAAAAATTAATTTGCATATTTGAAAAACAAAGGGGTAGATATGAAAACAAAGATTTCGATTAAAGACGATTCTGTTCCCGGGAATTTAATCTTGGCGACAGAAACCGCAAATTCCACACTTGAGGTAGAACTGCCCTCTCGAGAAGGCCTCGTTAATTCAAATGAAGAATCGTTTAAATGTAAATTGGGCCGTTCGAGATATCTACAAAGTGACGAAACACATAAGACAGCGTCTCCCATCATTCAAGTTATTGATATCAAAAAGAGCTATATCCTTGGAGATCTGGAAGTTCCAGTTCTTCGTGATATCAACCTTAAAGTTCGGGAGGGAGAATTTCTTGCCATAATGGGACCCTCTGGCTCAGGTAAGAGCACACTTATGAATCTTATAGGTTTTCTTGATAGGCCTACAGAAGGAACAATCATAATTAAAGGCCTGGATATCAATAAACTATCTGACAAGGAAGTTGCCAGGCTCAGAGGGTTAGAAATAGGTTTTGTTTTTCAAACATTCAACCTGATCCCCAGGCTTACAGCTCTTGAAAATGTTGAGCTTCCCACCTATGCTAACACAAGAAGTGGAATCGATACTCATGAAAGAGCAAAGGAATTACTTAAACTCGTGGGTCTTGAGGATCGAATGCACCACAAGCCAGGTGAACTTTCAGGTGGTCAATCCCAGAGAGTTGCTATCGCCAGAGCTCTTATCAATGACCCTGCGATCCTCCTTGCAGATGAGCCCACTGGAAATCTGGACTCGAAAACAGGCTGTGAAATTCTAAATATATTTAGAAAACTCAACGAAGATGGAAGAACAATTGTAATGATTACTCATGATCCGGAAATTGCAGGATATGCAAACAGGATAGTGCTCGTAAAGGATGGAATAATTCAAAATACGGAATAATATAGGGTGTTATTACGGAATAATATAGGGTGTTATATCTCCAAACTCAAGCTAATCGGGGTGTGGAATTAGAATGATAAAAATCAAAAGTTTACTTGTCCCTCTTGTATTGTCTTTGCTTTTAGTTTCCTCTTTTTTTGTAGCCCCCGCCTCTGCATCTGTCAGGGGGGCCAATCTGAAAGTTACAATAGTCGAAACAAATCCCTATCCTGCAAAAATAGGAGAGTATCTGAATCTGACTGTTCAGGTGGAAAACATAGGAGGAGATAAAGCTGACAATGTCGACATCGAAGTTGTACCTCAATATCCTTTTTCTCTTGATTCAGAAGCAAATGCCCTGCGGAATGTGGGGGTTCTCAATCCTGGCAGGACCGCTACGAAGGAGTTTTACCTTTTTGTAGACAAAAATGCGCAGAAAGGAATCCGTTCCATTGATATCAGAACAAAAACAGGCAAAGACAGCCCCTGGAGTGAAAAAAGCTTTGACATACGAATAGGCACTGAGACATTTAACAGCAAAGGTACAGTTGAACTTAAGGAAGTTACTTCGGACCCAGAAGTTTTCATGCCGGGAGACAGGGGTACTGTCACGGTAACTCTTACAAACACTGCAAGTAATCCTACTATTACTATTGACGGAAGTGACTTTGATACCAATGCCCGAATTCAGGCTGCGGTTTTGAGACCATTATCTGAGGGGATAATCGTTCTTGACGCTCCTTATGAAGATATGGGTATCCTGGGGCCTGGAGATAGTATCAAACTGACTTTCAATGTTAAAGTTGCAGAAGATACCCCGGAAGGAACTCATAACCTTGAACTTGCAATAGAAGGGAACTCCTTCGATTACAACAGCAGAAAGAATATTCCTCTCAAGGTTGATTCTTCAAATGTCAAGGTAATTCCCTCAAAAGAGCTCCAGATAGTAAATGGTGAATCTACTCTTGAATTTGATGTAGCCAATACACACCCGAATGAGTTTAGCTCGGTAAGCATAAAACCTGAAGCTGAAGGCATTAAATTTTACCCTGCTGAGTATTTCATAGGACCAATGAATCAGGACGAGCTTTTTACGATCGAATTTAATGCAGTAACAGACAATGTATCTAATGCCAGAAGGGACTCCTACGAGCCTATAAATCTAACACTTTCCGCAAATTACGGCAACGGAATAAATAAGCATGAAAATATAGTCAGCAATATGTATATTCAGTATATTGATGAAATTCAGGGTGGGAGTTCGGGGATACTTGTTCCAGGCTTACTACTTGTTGTCATTGCCATTGCAGGTATGCTAGTTTACAGAAAGAAGAAACAGAACAGAAAATGAACATTTAGAGAAACAAAAACTTCCGGGAAATTAATGTTTAATATTTTAAAAAAGAGCGGAAGGTGGTGCAGCTCAGATAGATCTCCTGAAACATACAGGGCAGTTTCAGGCTGCAATCGACCTTTTTGGTTCTATCCGGATAAAGTGTGCAAACGATTATAAGTCCTGGTTTTAGCCACTCTCTTTTCAAGGTATGCCTTTACTATTTTATTGGAAGAGTAAAGATAAACGTGCTGCCTTTTTCTCCCTTTGATTCCACCCAGATTTTTCCTCCATGAAGATCTACGAAGTTTTTAGCAATATAGAGGCCAAGTCCAGTTCCACCGTATCCCCTAGTTGTGGAAGAATCTGTCTGAATAAAAGGCATAAGCATCCTTTCATGATCCTCCTTTGATAACCCTATTCCGCTATCAGAAACTTTAATCTCGAGCATCTCTCCTTTTTTGAGGGCGCTTACGGTAACCTTTTTCTTTTCAGGAGTGAGTTTTATAGCGTTATTCATTAGACTGTACAGGATCTGTCTCAGCTTTGTCCTGTCTGCCCGGATGTTCTCAAGAGAAGCATCAACCTTTACTTCTACACTGACTTTCTTACTTGAGGCAAATGAGAGGAGACTCATTCTGACCTCTCCTAAAAGGCTGGCAATATCCACATCTTCATAATTAAGGTTATTTTCCCCGGCTTCGAGCCTTGATATATCGAGTAGATTACTGATAATTTCTAGAAGGTTCTTCCCGCTTATGAGAATATTACTTACATATTTTGATTGCCTAGTGTTCAGGGACCCAAAAGCTCCTTCCAGCAGCAAATCGGAGAAACCTATTACCGAATTAAGAGGAGTCCGAAGCTCATGGTTCATATTAACTATCAGCCCACTTTTGGCCCAGTTTGAAACTTCTGTATCTTTTTTTTCTTTGAGAAAATTATTATTCAGCTCTATGTTTTCGTTCAGACTTTTCAAACTCTCCAATTTCCCTTTTCTTTTGGCAAAAAAGTTGCTTTCCTCCATTAATTCGAGCAGGACTCTACCTGAAAGTTCGTCAAGAGGAATGGTATAGAGAAGTGTGATGCTTTTATTCTTTTCCAAAGCCATTGTTTCAACGGCCTTTCCACACGTCTCAAGACAGGGCTTAATAGAATTTCCAGCGTTTTTAATCTCTAAATTTGTTCTAAACCCTGAAAATCCTCCAGAAAGAGTTTTTAGATATCCTTTTTCTGCGAGTTCTTTTACTGCTGAAGCAAGAAGAATAAGATCTTCCGGGAGCGGATTAGCCGGCAGAAATTCTAGCTGAGAGGAAGCGAGATAATACTCAACATTCACTCCTGCCTTCATAAGTTCATTTTTTGCCCCTTCAGCGGCCATTTTATCCGGGGAAAACCATAAGCAATATTCTCCCCCTTCAAGTCCTTCCTTAAAATAGGTAACAAATAATTCTATCAATCCTTCGGTATCTTCATACACGGCAGAGATCTGGTGACTCTGCGGAACTTTTAAAGAAGGTCCGGAGTCTTCAGCAATATTCATCCTCAAAATCTTTCCCCTCCATATTCTAATTGCGTTTCAACATTATGCAACTGGGCTTGAATAGGGTATGAGATAGAGTCTAAAGAGGCAAATTTTAATGTTCAGCAATTTCAGGCAACTTAAGCGCTTTAAATCAGTTAAATAATTCAGGGCAACACAATCCTCTTTCTAAACTTATGATACTTATACATACTCTTCATTTTTTATAAGTATATTG
The DNA here is from genome assembly GCF_020804205.1 of Methanosarcina sp. DH1. NCBI lineage: Archaea > Methanobacteriati > Methanobacteriota > Methanomicrobia > Methanosarcinales > Methanosarcinaceae > Methanosarcina > Methanosarcina sp. DH1. Next base: position 74,411 of record NZ_WJBJ01000024.1, read on the forward strand.
CTAGCATATATAAGAATCCGCGTTTATACTGTTCTTTTAAAAGCAATTTATCGTATATTCGGGAATTAGTATTTACTGAGATTCCGGAAACCTTACAAAATGGCATCGGACAACATGGGATCATACAAAATGGGACCAGAAAAAAATGGAACCTGAAAAAAATGGAACCAGAAAAATGGAACCAGAAAAATGGAACCAGAAAAAATGAGATCATACAAAATGGAGCCAGAAAAACGAAATCTGAAAAAATGAAAACCGAAGAAATACGTTTTAATTTTAACTACTCGCAATTATTCGCAACTACTCACAACTATTCGCAAACGTATTCTGTATTTCCCTACTGCGGCTGAAGATTGAAGCTCGACTTATGTGAAGTTTTAGATAGAGTTACGGCATCAAGGGTGGAGACTCTCCTTTCATAATTCTTTCATTCAAACTTATACTGGGAATTTATTTCTCGGAAGAATTATACCTTAATTAATATATTAATTAAAACCGGAATACTAATTATGTATCTTGGAAATAAATAAAGATAGGATTTTTAATTTAATTTTTCCGGCAGAATTCATACTATTAATTTAAGCCGGTGCTAAAAGATTTATCTGCGCAGCTTTGAGGAGGACTAAAATACGGAGATTGGAGAGAAAAGGGCTATTGGAGCCAGAAATTTTCTTTACCCTATGCCCACTACCCTCGTAGGGGCTCGTGTAAATGGAAAGCCGAATTACCTGACAGTGGCTTTTTGCGGAGTCGTACAAGCAAGCCCTCCCATGATCGCGGTGACCCTTGGGAAAATTCACCATACAAATGAAGGAATAAGGGAAAACCAGTGCTTCAGTGTAAATATTCCTTCTCAGGACATGGTGGAAGTTACGGACTACTGCGGCATAGTCTCTGGGAAAAAAACGGATAAATCCGAAATTTTCGAAACCTTCTACGGAAAACTTGAAAAAGCCCCAATGATCCGGGAATGCCCTGTAAATCTCGAGTGCAGGCTTATAGACATTCTGGATCTCAGAGGCGCAAGTGAGGTTTTCATAGGGGAGATTGTTGAAAGTTATGCAGAGGAAAAATATCTCTGTAATGAAATTCCGGATATCGAGAAGATCAAGCCTATAGTTTTTTCCATGTATGATAATAATTACTGGGGAATAGGTGAGCACCTGGGCAAGGCCTGGTCCATCGGGAAAAATTTTGCTGAAGGCTGTAACGAAAAAAAAGCTGAAAACGATAGATGATACGCTGTAGTAAAACTCCAAGACGAGAGAAAGGAAAATAAATCTTATTGCAAGCGTGACCGGAAGGAAATAAATAAAAACGCATAACTGTATAATTAGCTTAATAACGGGATAATTAACCCAATTACGGGATAATTAACCCAATAACTGCACAATTAGCCTAATAACTGTATAATTAGCCTTTTATCGGAAAGGCTATTGGAAATATTCTTTTCAGCTCAAAGGTTTTTCAGCTCAGATGTTCTTTATTCAATGGGAAAGGGGGATTACACATAAAAATAACAGTATTCAGCGGGAGCCATAAGGGCAGGGAAGGAAACACTCTAATTATGGTAGAGGAATTCCTGAAAGGAGCAGAAGAAGCCGGGGCAGAAACCGAAAACATTTTCCTGATCGAAAAGAGAATTGGATATTGCAGGGGAAAATTCGAGTGCTGGCTCAAAACCCCTGGAAGTTGCACAATCAGGGACGATATGGATGATCTGCTTCCCAAATTTGTAGCTTCAGATATTGCAGTATTCGCATGTCCCGTGTATTTCGATAATATTCCGGCTGTTATGAAAAACTTTATAGATAGACTTACTCCTGTGCTTGTGCCTCATTTTGAAGAAGACGAAATGGGAGAGTACAGGCACGCAAAACGCTATGAAAAACTTCCAAAACTCGCCGTGATATCAAACGCCGGGTTGCCGGGCCAGACTAACTTTGAGGTTGAAAGCCTTTTCTTCAAGCGGCTTGCAAGAACGTTTCACACTGAACTCGTTGCTGAAATTTACAGAGGAGAAGGAGAAATCTTCAGGGGCAAAAACAATATCATGCTAAAACCTCTCCTGGGAAAGTATAAAAAAGCCCTCAGATACGCAGGAAGAGAACTTGTAGAGAACCAAACACTCTCAGAAAAAACCACAACAGAACTCGAAAAATCAATTGTACCTGAAAGCCTGTACATAAACTTCGGAAACGAAGAATGGGACCGGCTGTGCGAAGAAAATAAGGTTGACTGAACAGTGCTTGCAAAGACATGAAGAAATTGCAGACCTATGGATACTAAAAGTGGATTAAAAACAAGCCTTTTCAAAAAAAGCTTGCCCACAACCCTTTTAAAAAAAGGCTTAACCGCAACCCTTTTCAAAAAAGGCTTGACCGAAAACCACGAGCCAATATTTGGGTTTGATGAACTTATCCCCAAACCCTATCGGCGTGATCACAACCCTTTTCAAAAAAAGCTTGACCGAAAACCATGAGCCAATATTTGGGTTTGATGAACTTATCCCCAAACCCTATCGGCGTGATCACAACCCTTTTCAAAAAAGGCTTGACCGAAAACCATGAGCCAATATTTGGGTTTGATGAACTTATCCCCAAACCCTATCGGCGTGATCAACCGGCGCAACGGTTGCGGGTCAACGGTTGCAGGTCAACGGTTGCGGGTCAACGGTTGCTAAAAAAGCCTTCTGGCTGTTCTTTCTGGCTATTTATTACTTAGTCTCCAAACCGCCTTCCACAAGGTCTTCCAGGCTGTGTTCCATGTAAGGGGCATTGCTCCTGTTGATCAGTTCCTGACAGACTTCTGCCGGATCTCCATCCATTGCAAGGGCTCCGTTATCAATCAATATAGCCCTATGGGCAACTTCCCGAACAAAGTCCATGTGATGGCTTACAAGCACAATGGTCGTGCCAAAGCGTTCGTTGATTCTTTTTAAAGAGTTTGTGACATCCCTGAGAGTTACAGGGTCAAGGTCTCCAAAGGGTTCATCAAGCATAAGATATTCGGGAGAGGTTGCAAGGCTTAAGGCAATGAAAGCCCTGACATGCTCGCCCCCGCTGATCTGGTAAGGAGTTTTGTCAAGAATTTCCATTGGCAGATCAAGGGCTTCGAATACCGGCCTTGCATAGGCATCAACATCAGTTATCGGGATCGTCGGGAAGAGGTCAAAATAGATTGTGTCATTCAGATTGAGTTCCCGCAGAGCGTTTTCTTTCTCTTCTTCTGGCATGTCAGGCAGGCGGTATATAGTATCAAGGGTCTCATCCGACAGCCCTATTTCCCTTGCTTTGCCCCTTGCGTGTTCAATTGCACCTTGCTTTTTCATGCTTAACCTGAACCGAATCTGTTCCCTTACAGTGGAATTCACAGACATAGAGAATTCCTGGTTCATAATACTCATGATCCTGCGGAGTTCCATGCGTTTTTCGCTATACCTGGTGACATCTACCCATTCTTCATTGCAGAGATATTCGACGGTTCCACTCTTTTGCTTTACAAGCCCTTCCATGAGTTTCATAAGGGTTGTTTTTCCAGCTCCCGATGACCCGATAAAAGCCAGAATTTCCCCTCTGTAAACATCGAGAGAAAAATCTTTGATATTCAGGACTTCTCCCATCCTGATGATGGAATAGCGTTTTGAAATGTCCTTAACTTTAATACAGACCTCTTTCTTCTCAGGTTCCACAAGCTTTTCCTTTGGCTTCATATCCCTGAGGAAATTTTTAAGTACCAGAGAAGGTTCTCCTTCGGCTGCAATTTTCCCGTTTTCAAGGAAAATCAACCTGTCGGCAAGATAAGCGTGAATTTCCGGAAGGTGAGAAACTACTATAATTGGGATGTTCAACTTCTTTTTCAGGCTCTTTATTACATCAAGAACTTCCTGTTTTGTATCCGGCCCGGTCATTGTAACAGGTTCATCGAGAAGAAGGAGTCTCGGCTTTGCGGCAAGCTGCCTTGCCATTACAACTCTCTGTTTTTCCCCTCCGCTCAGGAGATTGGTGGAATGAAGCGCCTTCTCCTCCAGGCCCACCAGTTTTAGATACTCCATTGCTTCTTTAAACAGCTCGTCGTAATCAGTATCTACACTATGCGGGAGATATTCATTCCGTGGAAGAGATTCATACCCCACTCGGAGGTAGTTCAGCTTTCTTATAACATTTTCAATCGCAGGCCCGTTCCAGAGCCCGAAGTTTCGCTGTAGGTGTATTGCGCTTACGCTCTTCAGAAATTTTTCCCCTTCAATTCCTGAAGCAGGCGTTATAATTTCTCCATCTACTTCCACAGTTCCCTCCTGAAAGGGCTCAACTCCCCGGAAGATGCGCAACAATGTCGACTTTCCGCTTCCGCTTCGACCTGTTATCCCAAGGATTTCTCCATCCTCCACCGTGAAGTCGATATGGTCCAGCACTCTTATCTTTTCGGAACGTACCTCATAATCTTTAACCAGGTTGGAAACTCTGAGCATAATCATACCTTTTAGTGTTAATCGTGTAAGTTAATGCCTGACCCGAAATATATTCTGCAATTCTGCCAATTGCGCGTGATAACTTATCTTTATCACTGCAATTTTCGGATGCTTTTGCGCCAGTATAATTTATACTAAAATAGGAGTCAAATATTACCTTATAACTATTTATTACAATCGGCTGCTGTAATTTAACACGAACAGTCTTAAAAACTAATTAGGAAAACTCAAAACTTTCTGAGACATACCACACATCAATTTAGAGCTAAAACCTTAGAGCTAAAACCTGCGCTCCGGAGAAAAGTACCCTGAAAAAAGAAGTAATTTAGAAGAGTAGTAGAACTACATAAGTCTTAAATAATCTTAGATAAGATCTAATAATCATATATATAGTTTAATAATCTTAAATAAGTTTTAAATAAGTCTTAAATAAGTTCTATTATACTTAAAAGCAGGCAGCATATCCTGAATCATTTTTTAAGGGTTCATCTTTTTATTGCTGATACAAGCTCAGCCACTTTTACAGTAACATCCCTTACTTCTTCAAGAACGGTGCCGGTAACTATCATATCCGCACCTGCCAATGCACAGAGTTTTGCAGCCTCTGCGTCTCTAATCCCACCGCCAACAATGAGTTTGTTTTCCCCTAGAACTTGCTTGACAGCTCCTATCATCTCAGGGTTGATAGGCTTGTCAGCTCCTGACCCGGCTTCAAGGTAGGTATAATGCATGCCGAGGTATTTACCTGCAAGGGCATATACTGCGGCAAGTTCAGGTTTCTTTCTGGGGATCAGTTTTGCGTCCCCTACCCAACCAACAGTCCCTCCGGGTTCAACTATAAGGTATGCCATGGAGATAGGTTCTATCTGACTCTGGTATACAAGCGGAGCTCCCAGAACCTGGTTTGTGATCACATACCCTAGATCTCTCGAGTTCAGAAGACTCATGAAAAATACGGCATCTGCATACCTGCTAAGTCCGGCTGAACTTCCAGGGAAAAGAATGGTTGGGACATCTACCTTTTCTTTTATCTTTATGACGGTTTCATCAAGCAGGGTTCCCGACGCTCCGGTTGAGCCCCCTATCATGATGGCATCAGTGCCCCCCTTGACTGCTGCAAGGGCGATTTCAGCGGCTCGTTCAGGTGTTTGGGAAGCGGGATCGATAAGGGTAAGATGAACTTTTCCTTCCTGATCAATGATTTTCTGAAGGTGTGCTTCCACCTGCAAAAAAGATCATGCTCCCTTGGATTCCTTGGATTTTACCCGAAGAGCACTGTAGCCGCATTTTCTGCAGCGGGTTGCCCTTATTGCATTCCTTGCATTGCATCGCATGCAAATTTTTTTATTTAATAATCTTTCTTCTGCTTCTGGAAAACGACCCATTTTTGTCACCTGCTATTATTTTTCAATATTGATAAGGTATATAGCCCGCTTAATGGATGTTAAGGGATATAACGTTTTTCATCAAAAAAGTCCGTCTTTTATTGAGTTTGCAAGCTTCCTTTCTTTTATTTTTAGAATAACCATCGTTTTTCTTATTCTGAGAACTCAAAGCTTATTTATTGCTTACGTTGTTTATTCTCTGCCCTGTGGCTTAACCAGGCTGAAGCTGTAATTAAGTTGACATTGGACTGTGTCAAAGTTAACATTGAAATTATATAACGATGATAATTAGTTACAGATAAAATCGGTATTTAAAGCTAAAATCAGTATTTAAAGCTAAAATCGGCATTTAAAGCTAAAATCAGTATTTAAAGCTAAAATCAGTATTTAAAGCTAAAATCAGTATTTAAAGCTAAAATCAGTATTTAAAGCTAAAATCAGTATTTAAAGCTGAAATCAATATTTAAAGCTAAAATTGGCATTTAAAGTTAAAATCGGTATTTAAAGCTAAAATCGGTATTTAAAGCTAAAACCCTCAGGTTTTAAGTATAATTCCATGTTTAATTTAACCTTTCAGGGTTTATTTAATTTCTTTGTCTTATAAATGGTGATTTATGTGTTGATTCATCCTATAGACTATCGGTATGGTACAGCAGAAATGAAACATGTATGGAGCCAGGAAAACAGACTTAATAAGCTCCTTCAAGTCGAAGCGGCCCTTGCCCGAGCCGAAGCGGATATGGGTTTGATCCCTGCAGATTCGGCTGAGATTATATCTGAAAGTATCTCTTCCGTAAAAGCTGAAAGGGTTGACGAAATTGAAGCCGAAATCCATCATGATATGATGGCTGTGGTCACTGCGATTTCTGAACAGTGTAGAGATGATGCTGGAAAATGGGTACATTTCGGAGCCACTTCAAACGATATTCTAGATACGGCAACAGCTCTCCAGATTAAGGATGCAATCGACCTTATGGAAGATAAACTCAAAACTTTTCTCGGAGTTCTGCTTGACAAGGCTGAAGCCCACAAGAATACGGTCTGCTGTGGAAGAACCCATGGACAGATAGGGGTTCCGACAACATACGGCCTGCGTTTTGCCATATGGGCTTCGGAGATTTCAAGGCATCTGGACCGTCTCCATCAACTCACTCCAAGAGCGACTGTAGGGCAGATGACAGGAGCAGTCGGGACCCAGGCTGCGTTTGGAAAAGCCGGAATTCTAATCCAGAAACTTACAATGCAGCACCTTGGAATTGGCGCTGTTGATGTTTCCAACCAGATAATTCAGAGGGATAGGCACGCTGAATTTGTAATGTGGATGGCAAACACGGTCACGACTCTGGATAAGATAGGTATAGAAATAAGAACCCTTCAGCGCAGTGAAATTGCCGAGATTGAGGAAAGTTTTGGAAAAAAACAGGTTGGCTCATCTACTATGCCCCATAAACGTAATCCCATAAAGTCCGAGCAGATATGCGGACTTGCAAGAATTGTAAGGGCCATGGTTGAGCCCGAACTCCTTAACAATACCCTGTGGGATGAAAGGGATCTGACCAATTCTTCTTCCGAGCGGGTAGTTTTCCCTGAAGCCTGTGTGCTTACAGACCATATCCTCAAACTAGGGATAAACGTAATTGAACACCTGAAATTCTATCCTGAAAATATCCGGAGGAATCTGGAACTGCTAAGAGGCCTTAATATGGGAGAGGCCGTAATGATTGAGCTTGCAAAAAGAGGAGTAGGCAGGCAGGAAGCCCATGAGCTTGTGCGGACTGCAGCAATGAAAGCCCACGATACGGGACAGCACTTCAAAACTGTGCTTCTGGAAACTCCTGATATTGCAAGATATTTAACTGCTACAGATATCGAAAATCTCGTAAATCCCGATAAATATATAGGAACTGCAGTGGAACAGGTTGAAGTACTTGTTGCAAAACTTCGTGAGGCTTATTCTCTCTAACGTACTTTTTCTAACCTTTTTTAATATTTTCTCTAACCTTTTTTAAGGTTTCATTTAATCTTTTTAACTTTTTAATTGAGTACACAGGTGAACGATATTGTTTTCTCTAGCCAGCGTGGTCTCGTGTTACTTTTCATAATTTTCTTGAAAGTCTGAATGAGCTGCTTACTGCCCTATATTTTTAGATATCATTGAGGAGTTAGAAGCCGCCTGACCAGAGATCCTGAACCATTTTATTCCTGCAGATTCTGCTTGAAAACCTCAAGATTTTCCCAGTTAAATTTATCCGGAGGGCAGGCTCGGATACATTTCTGGCAATGAGCACCTTCACAGAGGTCAGTGCTTATCATAATCCTGTTTTCGTCGTCAATTGATATGGCGCCAGTTGGGCAGACTTTAATACACTTTTTGCACTCGGGGCAATCGACAACCATCGTCATGTAGGTTCCGACTCTTTCAAGTACATGAAGCCCTTCTTCCCCAAGAACTGGAATATCTCTCTCCACACGTTTATCGATAATGGGATTCTGTATCGGGTCTTCCAGGCCTGGAAGCTCTTTCTTTTTGAGATATTTCTTGAACATTTTAAAGGGCATACCTTCCTCCCAGTATGCAAGTTCGAGAACATATACGTCCCGGAATTCCGGAGCAGTCGCAAACATTATGTGTGTACCTATTATCTGACTTGCAATATCCTGAAGCTCCCATAACCTCTTTTCCGACAGCAAAATTTCACGGGCTACTGCAAGTGAAGTGTTTCCAAGCTGGGAGATCTTTCCTGTTGCGTACGGGATCAAACCGATTTTCTGGGCTTTTGCCGCATCCATATATGTACCGGCAGCACCTGCCATATAAGCCGCATCGATGTCTGCCATTTCGATACCTGCGGTGGAACAGAGAGTAATATGCCCTGCACGAATTGCGCCTATAGCTTTTCCGGCTTCCTTCAGGTCTTTTTCAGAGAAAGTCATCCGGTTTTGCAGATGAATAAGCCCATCTGGAGTGTTAATCTTTGGAAGCTCTATAAGGCCACGTTCAATTCCTTTTTCTATCAGAGCTATGACCCCGGTACCTGTGATTCCTTTGGCTTTGATCTGACCTTCCTCAAGGATTTCCCCGGTTGCCGGATTTATTACATCTCCGGGAACTGGTTTCATTTCTTCACTCAGAACGTAGTTCCTTAATCCCCCATTCTCGAATTCAAAATCTGATATAACGTACGGAGACGCAAGGTTTCCATGCCTTATCTGCTGTCCTTCAAGGGCAGGGCCAGCAGCTGCAGATCCCGTATAAATAATATCCTTCACTTTGAGGGCCATCTCTGCATTTGTTCCGTAGTCCGTGGCAATTGAAATTTCGTCGCTGTCAAGCATTCCGGATTTTATAATCAGGGCAAGGGCATCGGCCCCAACTTCATGTTTTATTGCAGGAGGAACTACGATCTCACAGTCATACTCATCAAACTCGGAAATTTCGCTGCTATGTATGATTCTCGCGCTTCTGTCCTGCTCCTGTATATTATACTTCTTTTTCTTCCGCTCTCCTGCATAAGCCAGGTCTTCAATGCTTATCCCCTGAAAGATGGATAGCTGAATTGGGTTCCCACATATTGAAAGTCTTTCAAGTTCTTCGCTTTTCACATCAAGAGCCTGGAATAGGTTCTTTACTGCATTTATAGAAAGTCCATGTGCGAGATCCTGGCCATAGTGAATTGCGAAATCCATATGATCCATCACATTAGCTCCAGGAAGAGGATTCCTCAAAGTTATCACTGTTCTTCGGATCTCTTCTGTATCAAGATCGATTTTTTGAGCTCGATACCCACTTGTTCCAAGGTCAATTGCAACTCCACATCTCATAGAGACTCCCCAAATTCTCCCAATTTCACCGGTACTTTGGTGTATTATATAGCTGTTTCAGATTTATTTATACATTATTTTGAAAAATAACGTATAAATAAATAGGGTGATTTATTTCTTAATACATATCTTAAGTCCCTCTTGTTAAGCCCCTCTGAATCTATTATGACTTACGCAGTTGAACTGAAGAATCAACAGCATCAGACAGTCAACTGCCTAAAACATAACTTTAATTTACAATCTTTGTTGTAATTGATTTTGTTCCTCACGTGCGTAATTCCTATCTATCTTAATACTTTTCTAAGCCGTTTAAAAAATAGTCTAACTTAATAGTCCCGTTCTCATTGCTCTTTTCTTTTAAGGCCAATTGAACATTCACGTCCCATAATGAAAAACAGACATCGGGAGGGATATGAATGGCATATCTTTATATATTACAAGTGACTTTGTATAGCTGATGAGCTAGTCCGGGTAGCCCGGCGTTACCTGTAACCCGAAATCGCCGATACGCGGGGGACGAAGCCAATGGAAGATGCGTCGAAGAGACTCCAGCCTGGAATCTCAACGGAGAAGCCCCGTCCTGCTGGGATGGTGCAGGTATGCGGGTTTGCTGGAGAGCAGGTCTTCATACCCTAACTGCAGAAACCGGTCGAGGCCCGGAAGGGAGCAGACTTACTGTGGGCAACTATCGCTTGCGGGGCTGCGGGGTGGAGAAGAGGTTCCAGTCTCCTGGTATCTCCAAGATTCAACGACCTGAGGTGTGCTCATCGCTTTACACAAAATGATTCAGAATAGATCAGGTGATTCAGTTTTATAGCATAACTATTATTGAATAGTTTCTGTGAAACCCTTTCCCTGGAAAAGATTAAATACATAAAATGCGTTTAAGGGGACGCGCTTCTTGAAGTCCTTTGTGACGAGATAGCCAAGCCCGGTATGGCGCGGGATTGCTAATCCCGTGATGTTCTGCATCCCGGGGGTTCGAGTCCCCCTCTCGTCGTTCTTTTTAATTTTTTATGAGTTTAGTTTTTTATGAATTTAGTTTTTTATGAGTCTCGTTTTTGGATGTTCACAAAAAGCCTATACAGATTACGTAACAGCCCAAGCTGCAAAGGAAATTACCACCAGGATTGAGCAGAACACTCAAGAACTTCTTTAATCACAGTACTCAACACTATGGAATTTCGAAAACAAAAACAAATAAGATTTTTTGGCTGAATGGACTTTTTCTCCTGCCAATTTCCTGTTTCTTTCAGTTTTTTGCTTTAGTTTATTCTTTGTTTTGACCTATTATTTTTAAGAATTTTGCACCAGATATTCATGTCTTCAAATCCATTTCCAATCTTGCAGTTGTTAACTAGCCTACCTGTGTAAGCATAGCCAAGAGAAGCAAAAGCTGCGTTTATTCCTGGAGATAAAGCCCTACAGAGAGTATAGGAGCTCCTGAAACCTCTTCTTGAAAGTTCCATTTCCAGGGCTTTGATGAGCTCTTTTATCAATCCTTTTCCCCTCTCGGAAGGAATTGTCAGACAGTCGGTTATTTCGGCACACTTATTTGTTGGATCCATTTCTGCCGAAGCAAGGCTCAAGATTGTTCCTTGCTTTTCCGCAAGGAAATAGAGAACATTAGAGTCCATAGTTTTTAGAAGATAACTTTTCATGTGCAAAGGAGTGGGATAAAACTTAAACTCCTGCCTGTAAAGAGTTGCCATTGCTGAGGCATCAGCCTGGACCGCAGACTTGAGCCTGTACTCTTCTGGAAGCCCGAGATTCTCTGTTTGTTTTCTTATGCTCTCATTTTTTTGGGGATCATCCAGTTTTTTCAGTTTTCTTCCGGTAATTATTACTTTTCTGAGACAGCTTTCAATTATCCGGTCTTCGTTCCCTTTATTAGAAGAAACTCCTCTGGAAGTTTCGGGGTAACTTGAGAAAACATGGCAGTCTTTTCCTGCATAGTACCCATTAATGGTTCCTTCCTCTACATATCCACAGGTTTCAATCTCTTTTATGTTTTCCAGAGGCGCATATACAATAATCTTCCCAATTTTTTCTACTTTGGCAACGATTTTGAGAATTCCTGAAATTTTCTCAAAAACCCCGATAAAATTCATAACTTTTATTCTGCTGTTGTAGTAATCAATTACAATCTCAGCTTTTGATTCATCGATCTCCAGATTTATCTTTTTCCAGTATCCCGCCAGTTCTTCTTTAATTTCAAGAATAAAGGGAAGGTTTTTTTCCATATTTGTTCCTCCTTACGTTTTTAAAGTTTTTTTACTTGAGGAGATTTTTCTGGTTTATTTCCTTCACTCTTTTCTTTAGAAACGATTTTTTCTTTCGAGGCTTTCGGGCTCGAGAGCGATGATGTCATTTTCTTCGTCATATAGTTTTGCAATGCCGGTGTCACTTTTAAGCCCTGGATGCTGATCGCAGATCAAACAGGATTGCTGGCACTCCCAGGAATAAGCTTCAGGTTCTGGGTACATACAGATCACCCCTTCGTAATTTCTAAGGACAACTCCTGTGTCCGAGGTTGAGATCAGGTAATTAGGACCTACAGGAATTTTTCCTCCTCCTCCAGGGGCGTCAACAACAAAAGTAGGAACTGCAAGGCCCGATGTATGTCCTCTAAGCATCTCAATAATTTCTATTCCCCTCGCAACTGAGGTCCTGAAATGCTCCAGCCCAAAGGAAAGGTCGCACTGATAAAGGTAATAAGGTCTAGTTTTTATCTTCAGGAGTTCGTGGCAAAGTTTTTTAATTATCATCGGACAGTCATTAACTCCCCTGAGGAGTACGGACTGATTACCAAGAGGAACTCCGGCTTTTGCTAGCATTCTCATTGCCTTTTTAGCTTCCGGGGTAATCTCTTTTGGGTGATTAAAATGGGTATTGAGCCAGACTGAAGGATATTTTTCAAGAATTTCACATAATTCAGGGGTTATGCGCTGAGGGAGAGTTACAGGAACCCTTGAACCTAACCTTACTATTTCCACATGAGAAATGTCAAAGAGCTCTCCCAGGAGCCAGTCTAGCCTTTCATCGGAAACGAGCAGGGCATCTCCTCCCGAAAGCAGGACATCCCTTATTTCAGAATGTTCCCTGATATACTCGATCCCTTCTCGGATTACCGTTTCAGGGTAGTCGTACTCTCGGTTTCCAACCCTTCGCTTGCGGGTACAGTGTCTGCAATACATCCCACAGCGGTTTGAAATGAGGAAAAGCACCCTGTCAGGATATCTGTGGGTTATACAGCTCTCTTCAGAAGGAGAATCCTTATCTTCACATAGGGGATCTTCGAGTTCCCAGGAGGATTTTTTAAGTTCGGCTGAACTGGGTACAGCCTGCATTCGGATGGGACAGTTAGGATCTTCCGGATCGATAAGAGAAGCATAATAAGGAGATATCGCCATGGGAAAAACTTCAAGCGCTTTTTTAATATATTCTTTCTCAGTATCTGGTAACTGAATCAATTTTTCAAGTTTTTCTACAGTCTCAATTCTATGCCTGTACTGCCAGTTCCAGTCTGAAAATTCTTCATCAGATGCATTAAAACAGTTCATAATCTTAGATTTCACATTTAAACCTCAGTAAAAGCTGAAAGAAAAATTGTAGGACAAACTTTCAGAGTACAATAAAATGAACTCTGTTCTAGCAAATTAAATTCCTCTTTTTTCAGCTTATTTAGAGAAATATGTCATGAATTTGTTAATATTCCTATTAAACAAATATATTAAATACTTTTTTGTCTAATAGAGTTTTAATAATCCTTTTTTTTCGAAAAAAAACTTAAAAATATCTTTTTATTTAAGGTTTTTTTTGATTTTACACTTTCTAATTGTTTCATTTTCTTTTAAAAATTCATATTTTATAGGATTTCCTTTTTTCCTTCTTTTAAAGAGGGTATATATGTATAAAGAAACAGAAAAGTAATTGATTCTTTTTTTAGTAGTTTCAGGAAAGTAACAGGGCTTTCAAAGAGGAATAAAGGCTAGATTAAGTTTTTAACTTTTTACTAGACTTTGTTTTAAGCTATGAAGACTAAAAATAGTTTTAAAATCCCCGTATGCTTATTTTTGTCTTGTTTATGCAAATATATCCCGCATAATTCTTTAATTTACTAAAACATCTCATGTTTTCAAAATACCTACCATACCTTTTTATTTGTTAAGATAGCTAAGTCATACTCTCGCGTTATATTTAGTATGTTCCTGTTTTTTCTCAAAGGCTCAAGTCAATGAAATTTATATTATTTAAAAAATCATTATATATTGATGGCAACGAATCTTTTAACCGACCTTCTGATCATCTTCGGACTTTCTATTCCTGTAGTTTTTACTTTCTCAAAATTAAAAATAGCTCCACTGATTGGTTTTCTACTTGCAGGTATTCTTGCCGGACCTTTTGGTTTTGGACTTATTCGAGAGATCGAAAACATCGAATTTTTGGCTGAAATCGGAGTCGTACTCCTGCTTTTTACCATAGGTATAGAGTTTTCACTGCGCGACCTTTTACAGCTTCGCAGAATCGTAATTTTTGGAGGTGGTTTGCAGCTTTCCATAACTTCAGTTATCGTTGCTCTTATATTTCTCTGGTTTGGAAATTCAAGAGAATCTTCAATTTTCCTCGGACTTTTAGTAGCGTTAAGCAGCACTGCAATTGTCCTTAAACTCTTACAGGAAAAAGGAGAAATCTATAGTCTTCACGGGCGTACTTCCTTAGGAATACTGATTTTTCAGGATATCGCAGCAGTGATAATTATTCTCTTAATCCCGGTCCTCGCAGGTACCCCAGGAACTGAAAAGTCCTTTTTAGAGCTTATCCTGCAGGGCCTCGGGCTCATTGTGTTCACCTTTCTAAGCGCCAGGTACGTCGTTCCTTTTATCATGTACCATGTGGCAAAGACAAGAAATAACGAGCTTTTTCTCCTATGCGTTATAGTAATAGGGCTTTCCGTCGCATGGTTGACTTCCATTGTCGGGCTATCTCTGGCACTGGGAGCTTTTCTTGCTGGCCTGATCATCTCGGAGTCTGAATATTCGGTTCAGGCCCTTGGGAATATAATTCCATTCAGGGACATGTTCATGAGTATTTTTTTCATTTCGATAGGAATGTTGCTTGATCTCGATATATTAAGAGAACACTTACTCTTGATCCTGGTTGCTACCCTGGCTGTGCTGCTCCTGAAAGTTTTAGTAAACAGTTTGAGCACCTTTCTCATAGGTTTTCCTTTGCATACAATGATTCTGGTTGGATTTTCTCTTTCACAGGTTGGAGAATTTTCCTTTATTCTTGCAAAAGTAGGTCTTGCAAATGGATTGGTTTCTTCTCTAATGTATCAGGAATTTCTGGATGTAGCAGTGCTTTCTATGGTACTTACCCCTCTGCTTATGAGTATAGGGTATAGAACTACGACTTTTGTTGATTCGCTGCCTTTCCCTCCAGTATTAAAACAGGGCTGGTACAGTAAATTTAAAGAAAAAGAATATGAAGAGAAACCTGAAAACCATGTAATTATAGTAGGATTTGGGATAAACGGTAAAAATGTCGTGACTGCTGCAAAGGAAGCTTCAATTCCCTACATAGTAATTGATATGAATCCTGAAGTAGTAAGGATAGAGAAACAGAGAGAAGAGCATATTTTTTACGGTGATGCTGCTCAGAGTGCTGTGCTGGAACATGCCGGCATTTATACTGCGAAATCCGTTGTTGTGACCGCAGGTGATCCTCCGAGTACCAAGAGGATAATTGAAGCTGCTCGCAGGCTGAACCCTCAAATTCACATTATTGCCAGAACACATTTCCTGCGCGAGCTGGATAAATTTTATGATTTTGGAGCAGATGAGGTCATTTCTGATGAATTTGAAAGTTCAATAGAGCTTTTCACAAGGGTACTTCACAGATACCTGGTTCCCAGCAGTGAAATCAATTCCATGACTTCAACATTACGTGCAGACCATTATAAGATGCTTCGAAATCCTAGCATTCGCAGGAAAAAATTCTGCGACTTAGCTCTCGATTTTGCAGATGTAGAAATCCGGAGTATCAGGGTTGGAAAGCTCTCCAAAGGTGCAGGAGTTACTCTTGGAGAACTAAATCTTCGGAAGAATTATGGAGTGTCTGCACTTGCAATCTCACGCAGTCATAAAATCATTCCCGGGCCGGAAGCTGAAACTAAAATTCTTGCTGATGATATTCTGCTTGTGATCAGCCCACCGGAAAATTTCGATGAGGTTAGAAAGCTTTTTGAGAATAGTAAAGAATAACTATTCTCTTTTACTCCTTTTTTATATATCGGTTATAAAAATTCTCAAGTCTTTAGTTGGGAAATAAGCGTTAACTTATGCTTATAATTCCTTTGTAGCCGATATAGCAGTTGCTGTTAGAATGAAGGATCGTCTATAGAATTCCTTTCTGTAATTACAGGACAAATCATGAGCCATAATTTTAACAGTAAGCTTGATGAATAAGTAAAACAGTGGTTTCTATTAAGGGAGAAAGAATTATGAAAAACTCAATGGAAAAAAACTGATGAAAAACTCTTAGAGGAATTTAACCAAAAAACATACATGATATTCTTCGAATAACAGCCCCAAAAATAACAGATTTGAAGATGGGAGGCTCTAAAGTGTTTGAAATACTTCTTGACATTCCCGCTCAAGCCTTTTTGAAAATGACAGACGAAATGACTTACTTCAGAGTTAAAGAAATTCTTGACGAGCTTACCCTCGATCCAGTCCCACAACGAGCAAAAAGAATAATTGAGAGTAAGGAAAAGCTTTTCAGACTGCGGTCCAGGCATTTAAGGCTGCTTTATAGAATTAATTATGAGAACCAGACCCTTGTAGTCATAATGATTGAGCCTGTAAATCGTATGTATCATTGAAGAGAATAAGAATTTAAACTCTATAGCCATTAAGTGCTACAGCAGGAAATTAGAAAAAGTATGATCAGGCAAACACAAAATATAATTTCAATGTCTCTTATGAAATTATCTTTCATAGTTAATAATATGCAAGACTAGTATAAATTATTTTGCAGGTTTGCTTTATAATGCATAGACTTTTCGATAAACTACAAAAACTTTTTAATTTTTAGATTAAAGTTTTAAATTATAGATAAAAGTTTTAATTCTTAGATTAGATTCTTTAATTTTAGATTAAATTTCTGATTTTTATATAATTCTTCAGATATAGCACGACAGCTTAGAATATAGTTTATAACAAAGTGGGACTAAACATTGTGACCTATTAAAAACTTAGTTTGACTATTTTCCCACTTTCCACAAAGGTCCTTTCAATTTTCATAATTTTTCATGCTATCGTTTTTTCTGAAAATAGCCCTGGTTACTCAAACATGTATTTTTGAAATTTTCCAGAATTTTCGACCTTTTCGTCTTCATTGAAAACTTCTAACAAACATTTCCCGAAGCTTCGGTTTAGATGACAACTGCAAGTTTTTGGATAATACCCCAAAAAAATAAAGAGAAAGATATTATATTTATGATAAAATTTACGAAAATTCAGCGTAACCGCCTTTTATTACTTTCTTTTATGCAGAATACAGATAGCAGGCTAACAACCCCACAAATTATTTCAAATCCAGGAGTTTTTTTGCTTTCTTTTTCAGGAGTGCTTGTCTCATTTTTCTGCCCAGACGTCTGCTTAACATTTGCTACCGTCGTTTCATTTTCTTGTTTAAGGATCTGAGTGTTATTTTCGAGTTGTGTTACACTTAAATTCACAACAGAAGTTACTGGCTGTTCTAAGTCGAGTTTTAATATCTCAATACCATTATTGGAATTGGCTACATAGATACTATCGCCGGAAATTGAAACGTCCAAAATTCCCCAGGGAGACTCGAATCCTCCTTCTACAATTGGGGAAGAAGAATTGCTGATATTAACAATCACAAGACCAGAATTAGCAATATAGGCGTAATTACCTGAAACTGAAATGTCCTTACAAATGCCAATATGGCGGCTTTCGCTTCCTTTGCGAATTGGAGAAGAAGGATTACTGATATCAAAAATCAC
Organism: Methanosarcina sp. DH1; assembly: GCF_020804205.1. Lineage (NCBI taxonomy): Archaea > Methanobacteriati > Methanobacteriota > Methanomicrobia > Methanosarcinales > Methanosarcinaceae > Methanosarcina > Methanosarcina sp. DH1. Next base: position 92,124 of record NZ_WJBJ01000024.1, read on the forward strand.
AAGACCATCGGAATCTTCAACTAAATAAACGTAATTGCCGGAAACTGCAACGCAGTCAGCATATCCAGTTTCGTACTTTCCTTTAAGGATCGGAGAAGAAGGATTGCTAATATCAAAAACCAAAAAACCATTATCACCATCAGCTACATAGGCATAATCGCCTGAAACTGCAACACTACGAGCACGTCCGGCGGTATTATACTTTCTTTTGATATTTGGAGAAAAGGGATGACTTATATCAACAATCTCAAGACCTTCTTCACCAACAGCTAAATAGACATAATTGCCTGAAACTGCAACATCTTCAGCAGATCCTTCAATAGTGCAACTTCCTTTTCGAATTGGAGAAGAAGGATTGCTGATATCAACAATCTCAAGATCACTAAATCCGGTTACATAGGCATAATTGCCTGAAACTGCAACATCCGTAGAAAAATCCTCAGGACCACAACTTCCCTTAAAAATAGGGGACGAAGGGTTGCTGATATCAATAATCGCAAGACCCATAATACCGGCAGCTACATAAGCGTAATTACCTGAAACTTCTATATTGTCAGCATATCCAACCGTATCGTAGCTTCCTTTAAGAATTGGAGAAGAGGGACGCTTTATATCAATAATCTCAAGACCACGATATACGGTTATGTAGGCGTAATTACCTGAAACTACTATACCATCAATGTCTACATCATTGTAACTTCCTTTGAGAGCTGGAGAAGAGGGATTGCTAATATCAAAAACCAAAAGACCCTTAGTAAAATCGGCCGCATAGGCGTACTTGCCTGAAACTGCAACACCATAAACACTTCCAGAGGTATAGTACTTTCCTTTAAATGTTGGAGAAGAAGGATTGCTAGTATCAACAATCACAAGACCATTATCACCATCAGCGACGTAGGTGTAATTGCCTGAAACTGCAACACTACAAGCAATTCCACGGGTATCGCAGTTTCCTTTAAGGATTGGAGAAGAAGGATTGCTAATATCAACAACCAAGAGACCATTATCACCAGCAGTTAAATAGGCGTAATTACCGGAAATTGCTACACTGCAAGCATATCCAGAAGTATTGTAATTTCCTTTAAGGATTGGAGAAGAAGAATTGCTAATATCGATAATGTCAAGACCATTATAGTCATCAGCTACATAGGCGTAATTGCCGGAAATTGCTAGATTGCTAGCGTATCCAGGCGTATCGTAGCTTCCTTTAAGGATTGGAGAAGAAGGATTGCTAACATCAACAATCACAATACCGTCATTACCAACAGCTACATAGGCATAATTGCCAGAAATTTTTACTCCAGATACTAAGTTTTTTGTCGTAACCCGGCCCACTGAAACAGGTGAAGAAGGATTAGCAACATCCAGTATCACAAGATCCTGGCCTTGCCCGATGTAAGCGTAATTGCCAACAACATCAACGGTTTCTATATATCCTCCGAAGTGTCCCACAGGTTTCACTTTAACTTCAGGAACGGATGCTGCCCCAGCAATTGTTACTGTAATTGTTATCAACAAAACAACAAATATAAATGGATAAATTATTTGTCTATTTATTCCCATTAATAATACTCCCTGCTCTCCAATCGATATTCCAGATATATACAAAAATACCACCCATTTTCTCAATAGGGCAGTAACTTAAACATGCATTCTGCTTTTAATGGATAATATTAGACAAACTGGTAAATAAATTCTACATCTGTGCACAATATCTGCAAAAAGTGAATTTTTGTACGTTTTTAACTTGCTCTCTAATGACTCTCTACTTTCTACCCATCCAATCTTGAAATTTTATTTCTTTTACTTTTCATACTTATCTAATTCTCTCCTCTATCAGCTCGTATTCTTTTGTTCTGAACTACTCTTCAATAACTTTATATAATGTAAGTATCTATTTACCATATGTAAAGATGATTTTACATATTGTATACAAATGAATTCAATTTGTTTCTAAAACTGTACATCAGGACGTTACAAATAAAATTTGGACTTAAACTGAAAAAATGTACTTAAGGGAGTTACGCAGATGAAGCAGAAACACTTTCGGATAATTATGTTCCTGATTGTAATGTTAATGGGATCAGGTTCAAGTATTTCTATTTTAGTAGGAAGTCCAGCACTTGCCATAAGCGTTTTCTTAGCAGGAATAACTGTGATATATCTTTTGAAAAACAGAGTGGAAGAAGTTGTGGAAGATGAACGTGTTCACCAAATTAGCCAGAAAGCCTCCTGGATTACCTTTCAAATAGTAATACTTAGTTTCGCTCTTGGAGGAACAACTCTTATAGCAATGAGAAACACTTATCCAGGCTATACTAATCTTGGTTTTTTCATGGCACACATAAGTTGTGCAATTATGGTGCTTTATGGTTTGCTTTATATGTATTACAACAGGGAATATGGTGGTTGAGCAGAAAGTCAAATTGCGTCTTGTAGGGACAATAAAACCAGGTTTTATACAGAGAGCTGGTGAGTAGAGCCTGGTAAAATGAGATTTCATTAATTTCAGAACCACCCATACTATCCCAAAACATACATCCTGTCCCAAAAAGAAATATTTCAGTTACAGTTTCTCAACTGACTTATCTAAGTTGAGAAATCTTCGCAACGGACACCCTTTAAATTTTACTTAATAAAATATGGAGCCTGAGATGAAGAACAACATTAAAGTTTACAGGGCAATGAACGACCTTACTCAGGAAAGCCTGGCTGAAAAAGTAGGGGTGACAAGGCAAACCATACATGCAATTGAAAAAGGAAAATATGATCCCTCCCTTGAACTTGCATTCAAGCTTGCCGGGCTTTTTGGCGTCCGCATTGAGGATATTTTCCTCTATGAAGACCGTGAAGCCAGAAATTCAGAAAGAAAAGGTTGATTCGCTTAATTATAAGATAAAGGATTTACTGGTTTAATATTGAGAAATTTTAAGGGAAAATTTCCCAGATCGTTTTGAATTTGATTCTTATAGCATGAAAATGCTGACATCTGCAAGCAGTTTTATTGGTTGTGCATGTTATTCAAAGAATATCATGTTTGTTTTCATTGAAAGCCAGGCTTATGAGATATTTCCAGATAAACTTAGCTTTCCCGGATTCCCTGAACAAGTAAACCCGGAGAAAAGAAGCCATATAACCATGTTTTTATTTCCGGAAAAACGAGAACTGAGAACTATACAGGCTCTGGGATAAGTAAGCTGATTTTCCTTGCACAAATTAACGGCATCGGACTCCAAAAAGCAATTTTAGTTTCTAAATATATTTATATGAAATGAAAAGATAGTTACAATTAACGGACATCTGTGGATGGACAGACCGCCAGTTTCTGTCATCAAAAAACTAACAAGTAAATAAACAAGTTACAAAGAAAATAAGAAGGAGCAAAAATCTATGATGCAATCGTTTATCGTGGAACACTATCTCAACAAGGATGTAGATGTTTACTGCGGCGGGCCTGACGTATTCAGAGGAAATGTAAAAGCCTGTGCCGATAACGTTTTGACACTCAACAGCCAGGGAAAACTTACCCATATAGCCATTGACAAAATAATAGCTCTCTGGGTCCAATAAGCTCAAAGTTTCATATTCCAATTACTCCTTATAGAGGACAAATCAACTAAGGAAAGATCTTGGGGATCTTCTCCTAAATCTGATTAAAACTGGAAAGCACTCTGGAAGCTGGATTAGTGTCCGGGTTTTTCGGGAAATAAAGGCCATTCAAATTAGCGACCCAGAGTTTGATACATGAAAAAATACCGAGGTGCAAAGAAATGCAGCCGTTTATAGTAGAACACCTTTTAGGCGAAGTCGTAGATGTTTACTGCGGGGGCCCTGATGTATTTAACGGAAGAGTAGAAGCCTGCGCAGACAACGTGCTCACTCTCGAGCAGAATGAAAAGTACACGCACATAGCAATCGACAAGATAATAGCCATTTGGCCCGCTTAACTGATACAAACAGTTCGTCAAATAAAAAGGGTACTGAATCCTGGGCATATCAGTATTGTACGTAATGAGTCCTGAGGTATTGAATCCTGAGGTATTGAATCCTGAGGTATTGAATCCTGAGGTATTGAATCCTGAGGTATTGAATCCTGAGGTATTGAATCCTGAGGTATTGAATCCTGAGGTATTGAATCCTGAGGTATTGAACCCTGGGAAAGTTCCGAAGCTTTAATACTTCGCCTTTTCCAGCAGTTTTTTTGTTAAAAATTTCTGTTTTCTCAGCTTATGCTTTCCTGCAACTCTTTGCATGAGAAGCAATAAATTCCCTCATCAATTTTGCCCCAAGCATGGCGGTTTGCCCGGAATCGTATTCAGGGGCGATTTCTACGACATCAAAAGCCATTGAAAAAGGAGCAAGCGTCCTTATTGCAGTCCTTACATCTCGCGCACTCAGGCCAAAAGGCTCAGGCGTCCCGAGCCCAGGGGCATAAGACGGGTCTATTGCATCCATATCAAGGGAAAGATAGATCTGGCTGCAGTCAAGCCACTCGAGGGCTTCTTTGAGGGTCTCTACCATGCCAGTGGATTCCACATCATCAGCTGTATAATACTTCAGGTTATTTTCCCTGGCAAAAACCCATTCTTCTTCCGGACCGCTTCTTATGCCTATGGAAACAAGATTCTTGGTAACCTCACTGAGGATATTTCGGGACACACAGGCATGGTTATGCTTAAAACCCCTGTACTCTTCCCTGAGGTCAAAATGGGCATCCAGGACAAGTACCCCGAAATCTTCTCCTGCGAATTCGGCGCAGGCTTTCACCATAGCGAAGGTCAGCGAATGCTCTCCGCCAAGCATAATGGGAAGCTTTCCATCATTCAGGAGGTCTTTTGTAGCTTCGTAGAGGTTCTGCAGAGTCTCGTCAACAAAAGCTGAAGTTTCCAGGTTTCCGGCATCATAGATCGGAAGATCGACAAGGTCTATGTCGAAAGTCGGATTGTAACTCTCAAAATTCGCAGAAGCCCGCCGCATAGCGTCAGGAGCCCAGCGGCTGCCTGCCCTGTAAGAAGAAGTATTATCAAAAGGCACGCCGAAGATAACATAACGTGCAGATTCATAGTCTGCAAGAGCGTCTATAAAGGAATTGGGTAAAAACATAATTTAGCCTGATATGAAATTATTTGCTTAAAAAAAGAACGACTCAGGTTCTTGACCTGAGTTTCACTTTAGTTTAGGAAGTTTATGTCCGTATATCGAGCTTGACCTTGCTAAGAGCTGTAATGTAAGAAATCTCTTCGCCCTCTTTGACCTTATCCTTGTATTCCTCAGGAACTACGATCTCAAAGGTTGAGAAGTCTCCCATGTCCATAAGCTGGGCAATGTCGCCGGTAATCGAGATTACCTGTGCAGTCTTTCTTTCCACAATCGGGACGTATACTTTGGTTGCAACTGAGCCTATGAAGGAGCGCTTCTGGCCGTCAAAGAGTCCGATAGCCTCTACTCTTGCCTTTGCCGCCCCGTGTTTTCCCGGTTTGGACTTGGTAATACTTTTTATGACACATGCTTCGTCATCAATGATTACATATTTCCCTTCTTTAAGTTCCTTAACTTCTACCTGCTGTTTCATAATGATTCTCCCATACGTTTTTAGATGTTTATAAATAAGCTGTAAACGCCATTCCGGATTTGCCAGAAACTTTCCACGGCTCCGGTAAAGTAGTATAAGAAGGCTTTTCTAATTTTTAAGCCTGACTCTTATTTTACCAATACATTACTTAAGATCTGCATAGAAAAACTGGAAAATATTCCGAGCTTGGAGTGCCTGCAGAGCTAATCTACAGATCGAGAACTAATACGATTAATTTATCCTTGACTATATAACGCTTGTGCGAGATTTTACGTCTTTTGACTGGATTCCGGGGAAAACTGCCTAAAATCTCCGAAAAAATCCGGAAAAATCCAGATTAAAGGAATACTGGATTAAAAGAAATACTGGATTAAAMGAAATACTGGATTAAAMGAAATACTGGATTAAAMGAAATACTGGATTAAAMGAAATACTGGATTAAACGAAATACTGGATTAAACGAAATACTGGATTAAACGAAATACTGGATTAAACGAAATACTGGRTTAAACGAAATACTGGATTAAAGGTAATATTAGGTTTCAAAGAGAAGATTCTTTACTCAATAAGAGTTATTATTCTCTTGAAGCGTGCAGTATAGTAAATTTGCCTGGAAATTTTTCCTTTTTTATATTACAAGCGTTTTAGGACTCCTTTCTGCAATTTTTACGCCATCCCCACAGCCTTTCCGACTTTCATCTTAAAAGCTGATCCCAAGCTCCTAAAAGTTGATCCCAAGCTCCTTTAACTTTTCCAATCCGGGAACTCCTTCTTCATTCCATCCGCGGTAATGGTAATATTCCTGAAGTGCAGATTCGAATTCCTGCCTGGGAAGCCCGTACCCTTCGTTTTTGCCCTCGTTTTCAAACAGCCTTTCAGGAAGGGTATCGTCTTTTCGTGTAAACCCTGCTTTAAGGTTATACATTCTCTCCAGATTATAGATTCTTTCTCCGATTTTCAGAAGCTCAGCCGGTGATATCTCCATACATGCACCCGAAAGCAGGAGAGACGAACCGAGCTCTTCGTTAAGGGCAAAACCCGAGTAGGGGCAGAATACAAAAGAATCCAGAACTGCAGTCAGGTTTTCAAATACCTGAAGGATGCCTGCTTTTCCTTTAAGGCTCAGACGGTTAAGACTTACAGGCTTTCCAAGTACCTCTGGCCCGACCATGAAAGCAGTCAGATAGTCTCCCCCGTGGCTGGAAGTAGCATAAGCCAGAGCCTGTCCCCGTATCCCTCGCGGATCAAAACCTCCGAGTTCTAGCCCCTTTACATCCATGCTCAGGTCTTTTCTCCCAAGGCCTGATAAGTATCGTCTGGCTCCATTTCCTAGTTTTCCTCCTTCCCCGATTTCAAAGAGCCTGGATTCTATTTCATTAGCCTCGGTTATTCCTTCTTTGAGTTCTGCATACGCCCCGAGTACGGAACCTGCCGAGATCGGATCAAGCCCGTAGTCATTGCATATCATGTCAGCCTTAAGCACGGAAGTGAGATCAGGGTTTTCAAGGTTAAACCCAAAGGCCCAGAAGGAATCATAATCAGGCAAAATCTGTCCTTCAGGTAAAATCGCCCCTTCAGGTAAAATCTGCCCTTTCTGTTTAAACATCTGCCCTGCTCCTTTAATTCTCTTCTTACAACCCAGAGGACAGCCAGGGCAACTCTTATTTTCAAGTTCGAAAGTGGATTTGATACGCTCTCCTGAAAGCGCATCTGCAAATGGAGTTTTCTTTTCGGTAAAGTTCCTGCTGGGGATGAGATTCATATAATCCAGCAGTTTTACAAGCGCAGACGTGCCGTAATTTGCAAGGCCTTTTGAAAGCACAGGGCTTGCATCAAAGAGCTTTAGTAGTTTTACCTCAAGTTCCCGGAATCTCTCAGGATCGGAAGGCAAAAGTTCTTTTTCTCCTTTCGCAACCACGGCTTTGAGCATTTTTGAGCCGGCAACCGCGCCCAGGCCTCCTCTTCCGCTATATATGGAATCAACAACAAAGGAGGAGATGAGGACCTGTTTTTCTCCTGCCCTGCCAATACAGGCCACACTACCTTTCACACTACCTTTGTTTCCAAAGGCTTCGGTACATTCTCTGACATTCTTTCCCCAGAGATGTTCTGCGGGCACAACTTCAATGTTTCCGTCCGTGATTTCCACATAGGAAGGCCTGTTTGCCTTTCCGGTAACTACCAGAGCATCAATTTCAGCTTTCTTCAGTTCACTCCCGAAGCCCCCAGTCATGTTCCAGCTAAATATTGTGCCTGTTAGAGGCGATTTCGATGTGAGGACTGCACCTGAAGCCATCGGGGCAAGGCCTGAAAGCGGACCTGAGGTAAAAATGAGAGGATTGAGAGGGCTAAGAGGATCGATATCGGGACCTGTCAGCTCAGAAAGAAGTTTCACTCCAAGTCCTCTGCCTCCAAGATATCTGAGAATTAACTTTTCATTCGTTTCGACGATATTAACTGATTCATTGCCAAGGTCTACATATACTGTTTTTCCTGTCCAGCAAGTCATATTGAGTCCTTCGTTTCTGCTCTGATCCAAGCTTTCAATCCTGTTTTTATAATCATTTCACTTATACCTTATTTAAGTTGATATTCCTTTTTTTCTTTGAAATATACACCATCAGGAAGAAAACTTCTTAGCCGGTAACCAATGAATATATTTCGGACAGGTCAGAATTATTAACTTTCAGCCTGCCTGTCCAATAAACCGGATACAGAATCTATAGCCTCAATGACAATTATCCCTATAAACGCCGTAAGCATACCAGAAAAAGTAGCCATTATATAAGGAACAAAAGGTGACGCAGCCACTATATCTATGCACGCAAGGTGCCATATAATAGACTCTCCATCCCTCAAAGGGATAACATATGCAAGCACGAAAGCAAGTGGCAGTCCGATAATCGACCCCACAATACTCAGTTTTTTATTTTTGAGGATTACGTATAAAAGAGCAAATGAGATGCTAACAGGTATTAACAAGTAAAATACCGGAAACATTAGAACAAATCCTAATCCTTCATCCAATTAATTCATCTCCTCAGTGATTGTTTCATACTGAACCTGAATTTTGGCTGTGCTGCTGGCTTCTCATATTTATTTTCAAATTGACTTTTTACACAAATAGAACACTATCATTAAAAAAATTAAAAAATTGAATCCACAACGGGCATTATGGGAAAAACTTAGTATGTTTGTCTCGCTTATTTTCGTATCAGTTCCATTTGCATTGCTTGCTGTAAGCGTCACTGTATAATTTTCTGCTGCTGAACAGGTATGTGTCGGATTTTGCTCGGTTGAATTAGTTCCCTCTCCAAAATTCCTGTCACCGTAGATAGAAGGGTTTACTTTAATTGATTCATTAGTGGTTATCCGGGTTTCCGTGAGAGTGAGTTGGCCATCTACACACTGTGAAGAAGCTGCCAACGCCGCAGATTAAATGAAATTAAAAACACAAAGATGAAGGCTATTTCAAAAAGCATTTTTTTCTTTTTCATTTGTTTCATCCTTCTCCCTTTCATACAATAATCTATCAAAAAAAATTAATGAATAAAAGTGGAGAATGTTATTGATTTTCTTTATCGCCTCCTGACGGCTGTAAACTTAATCCTCACTCTTAATTTGGTTCTATCTGCTCGATAATTTCCTTTGCTTTCCTGACCATGTAATCTGCTTCATCAGCCGAAACCTGTTCACATAGCTTCATTTTTTCAACGAGATGAATGAAGGAATTAAGCATGAAAACAGCTTCTTTATTCTCACCCTTTTCATAGTAACATTTAGAAGTATCAAGCAGATCTATCAGGCCTGTTTTTGTATTTACATGGCACCTGTATGTAATTTCCACATACTCCTTAAGAGCCTGTATCCCGTCCAGAGGCATTAGCTCCGAAGAACAATTGTCAGAAGGCTGGGTTCCGTTTTCATCTCCCTCGTCTCCATCCGTATAGTTGTCATCCAGAGGAGGCACTTCAGCCGAAGAAAGAGTAAACATATAGATATCGGGGTTTCCATTGCGGGAATCATGCCAGACTATTCTGCCCCCATAAATATCAAGTACCCCAGGATTTCCTCCCCATTCATCATCATTATCGCCTGCAAATATCCAGACTGATCCACTGGTAGTAATTCGGGTTTCCTTAGAAATAGAAAGGTTGTACATGTAAATATCGGGCCTGCCACTGCGATCATCTACCCATACAATTCTGTCTCCATAGATCGAAGGTGACCCTTGATTAAATTCATTAGTAGTTATCTGAGTTTCCGTGGAAGTGGAAAGGTTATACATATAGATATCCCAGTTTCCATTTCGATAGTCTTCCCATACTATCCTGTCCTCATAGATATCAGGAACTCTTTGAATTGAGTTATTTGTGGTTATCTGGGTTTCTGTAGAAGTTGAAAGGTTATACATGTAAATATCCAGATTTCCGTCACGACTATCCGTCCACACAATATTGTCTCCGTAGATTGCAGGATAGTCCTGATATGACGTGTTGTTGCTTATCTGGACTTCCGTAGAAGTGGAAAGATTGTACATGTAGATGTTATTGATTGACCACACTATCCTATCCTTGTAGATACGAGGATTATTTATTACACCATCATGTATTTTGGTTTTATTAGAAGTAGAGATGTTGTAAGTGTAGACCTCTGGGTTTCCATTCGGCCATTCATACCACACTATCCTGTCCCCGTAGATATCAGAAGATACTTGATCTGAACTATCATTGGTGATCTGAATTTCTTTGTGGGCGGAAAGATCGTACATATAGATGTCATAGCTGCCAGTAGGATATCCAGATTGATCAATGTTTTCTCTGTTGCGAGCATCCTGCCATATTATTTTATCATCGTAGATCGTCGGTTCGGTCTGAAATGATCCATTAGTGGTAATCTGTGTCTCAGTTCCATTTTCCCTGTTATCCACAGGCAATCCCGCAGAATCAAGAGTGAACATGTAAATACCACCATGCGAAGGTACCCATACAACCCTGTCCCCATAGATAGCAGGGTAACTTCCAGAACCCGCGTCGTATACTCCCTCGGCAGTCAACTCGGTTTCAGTAGAAGTGGAAATATTATACATTAAAACATGACTTCTGAAATCCCAGAAATCTTGAGTCCACACTATTTTATCCTCATAAATATCGGGACTGCCAGTTCTTTCATAGGCTATAAGCTCTCCTGTGGAAGTAGAAAGATTATGCATTACAATCATTTCATTATTTCCTACATAATCTTCCTGCTCCCATACGACAACGTCCTTATAAATTGAAGGGTTCCAGCTCCTTAATCCCGAAGAAAGCGGGGTTTCCGTAGAAGTGGCAAGATCGTATACACATATATTATTATTTATAGAAAAATACGGATCTATAGCATCATCTATTTGCACTTCATCTACCCACACTATTTTGTCCCCATAAATCGCAGGATCACTCTGATTTGATTCATTAGTGGTTATTTGAGTTTCCGTGGAAGTCGATAGGTCGTACATGTAAACGTCCAGGTTTCCATTTCGATCATCCTGCCATACTATTTTATCATCGTAAATAGCAGGTAAAGTCTGGTTAGAATTACTGGAAGTAATCCGGGTTTCCGCGGAAGTGGAGAGGTCGTACATGTAGATGTCCCAGTTTCCATTACGCAGATCCTGCCATACCATTTTATCATCGTAAATAGCAGGATTGGACTGTGTTGAGTTGTTACTGGTTATCTGTGCTTCCATGGAAGTGGAGAGGTCGTACATGTAGATATCCCAGTTTTCATCATGGTTGGAATAGAAGCTTAAGTTATCTACCTGATCTTCTTCATTCCGAGCATCGGCCCATACAATTCTGTCCCCATAGAAATCCAGAGACCTTACTTGTGCGTCACTGATGTTGACCCTGGTTCTTGTACCCTCTGCAGGAACTGCAGTTGCGTTCCCGATGGTCATTAAAAATATAACAAAAAATATTCCAAAAAAAATTGCTGCTCTTTTATCAACTTTCATCTAACTTACACCTCAACCTAAAATGAAATTTTTAATCCAGACTTTCTTTTTCCTAAACTTAGTCATTCAATATTCGATTATTAAACTAAACTCTAAATTTGAGGAAAGATCCATTTGTAATCGAATCAATATTCGAGACTATAGCTTTCAATTCAGAGGTAAATTTAGGGACTGCACTCTTCAAACTTTGTGGTTTTTAACCTGTATTAAGCACTGAGTTCTGGAGCCAGCTCATGAGATTTACATTAAAAACAAGTCTCAAATTGTGACTTCCCCAAAAAACCCAAACTTGAAGAATAAATGTTCAATTCCTACTTTATAAAATATATCCAAGAAAGAATATAGATATTTCTATAAGAACTAAAATAGAATAGTTTATTATATACTATATCAGAAAAAGGATAAAATTAACACGTGTTAACTTTTTTGTTCAGATTTAATTATAATTACGTATTTTATATCATTATTTTGTTAATAGCGTTTTTTAAAGCCTTATTTTCACTTATTTCAGTATAGTTGGTTCTTAACTCAAATCCGTGATTCTTTAAAATGTGTCATTGAAAATATGGTTTTTAAAAAGTGTTATTGAAAGATAGTTTTAAAAAGTTATATCCAGAAGATCTTAAAAGAGCCAGCCTTTAAGACAGAGAAATCTCACATATATATTGTATGAACCTGGAGAAACCTTATATCGTTTCTGTTTATGCCGTTCTACGGAACGAGAAAGGAGAATTCCTGCTTCTCAGACGGTCGGAAAATTCTCACAGCAATCCGGGAAAATGGGATCTGCCGGGTGGAAAGCTGGGCCTTGGAGAACTTCTTAAAGACGCGGTTGTTAGAGAGGTCTGGGAGGAAACCGGGATTTCAATTGCGCTCGGAGAGATTGCAGGGTATGCTACCTTTGAGCTTCCGGACAAAAAAGTAATTGCCATAATATATGACGGAGGATATATCATTGCTGATGTAAAGTTGAGCTATGAACATGTGGAATATGCATGGAGCTCTCTTGAGCATATTCTGGAAATGGATGCTCTTCCGGATCACTTTAAGGAATTCTTTAAAAGATTCGCTGCCGAAAATAAAGAACCTCCAGAGCTACCTATTTAAAATATATCAGAAAAGTGATTACCTGCTGAGCCAGTCACAAAACCAATTTTTATTTTCATAATTTATAAGAGTTATAGAATTACTTTCCTGGTCAGAATCTCAATTGACGATTTTAAAAATGAGTTTCAAAAAAGTAGATTTTGAGTTTTTGAATCAGCTCTTTAAGTAAAAATCCGAAAGAAAAATTAGTGACTTACACTAAGGCCATTTGTAAGCTGATAATAAAGAACTTTTTGTCTTTTTTAAGAATATTTTTAATACAATCTATAATTACGATCTCAAGAAGTATTCCCTTAGTTATTGCCATATTGTGGTTGTTTTCAAGAAATTACGGATTAAATGAACTTTTTTTACAAATTAACTCTAGTAATAATTTTATTCAAAAAAGTAAGCTTATATCTAAGAACAAATTTTTTGGTCATTATCCAGTTAACAGAGTGAAATAACTAGGACTTACGCGACTAAATTGAAGGATTGTAGAATTTACATCTTAATTGAATTTGTCCTAAGGAGGACTTACATGAAAAAATCTTTTTCATCTATGGTTTTATTAGTTATACTATTCTTGCAAGTAACTTTAGCTATTATACCATCAATTGGAGTGGTTTCAGCTTCAGGCAACGTAACAATTAATGATTTTACTTGTAACATTACTAAAGGGACTGTTCCTTTTGATTCAAGGCTAACTGGTAACGTGACTGGTCAAGTTACCAGCTGGAAATGGGAATTTTATAATCCGCAAATTAACCATTGGTCTTACAGCAGTGGAAAAGGAAACTCGGTAACTACATCTCATAGGTTTGGAAGAGCTAAAGCTTATGGAGTTTTTAATGTTACTTTGATTGTAGTTGGGCCTAATGGAAGTGATTCACTTAAAAAGATAGATTATGTTGTAGGAAATAAAAACACTACAGGTCTGCCAACTGCTAATTTCTCTGCATCGACCACTTCTGGATATGCACCATTGAATGTAACATTTACTGACAAGAGTAAAGATGCAACTACAGCTTTATGGTATTTTGGACTGACAAATACTTCAAAAGAAAAGAACTCAACATATACTTTCACTTCTCCCGGAACTTATAGGGTTGTTTTAGAAGTGAGCAATGGAAGAGGTTGGGATGCGACAGCTCAAGAAATAACTGTTATGGGGCAACAGAAAATTCTTCCAGAAGCAGGTTTTGACGCCGATACTTCCAATGGCCTCGATGTGCAATTTGCAGACACCTCACAAAACGCAAATGAATGGAACTGGGACTTTGGAGATGGAACTAATTCAACCGATCAGAATCCGTCACATACCTATTCAACAGCAGGAAACTATTACTGTCAATCTTGCAGCAAACAATGAAAACGGAACAAGCTTAGCAAACAAAACAATATATGTGGAAGAAATGAGCAGCTCAAGTGGTGGAAGCGATAGTGAAGACAGTAGCAGCGGTGGAGATAGCGTGGGAACTGTTACTGTATCAGATAGCAGCGATAGTAGTAGCGATAGTAATAGCGATAGTAATAGCGATAGTAGTAGCGGTAGCAGTGGCAGCAGTATCAGTGGTAGTAGCGGTAGCAGTGGCAGCAGTAGCAGTGGTAGCAGCGGAGGCGCCGGTGGTTCGCCCGAGCTTCAAAGCAATGTCGCAGCTAAAGAAATCTCACAGACTTCTATTACATACGGGAACTCTGTAAATTTCAATTTCCCACAAAATGCCACTCCTGTAACTAATATCAGTTTTGATTCAAAAAAGACTGTTGGCAAAACTACAGCTATAGTTGAGATGCTAATAAATCAGTCCACTCTGGTTTCGGAACCACCTTCTGATGAAGTATATAAATTCGTAAACATCTGGGTAGGAAATAGTGGATTTGCAACGCCCGATAATATTGAAAATGCAACAGTATATTTCAAGGTTGAAAAATCCTGGTTACAAGATCAAAATATAGACAAGTCTTCTGTTACATTTAATAGGTACAATGATTCACAATGGAATCCTTTACAAACCACTCTTGCAGGAGAAGACAATGAGTACCTGTATTTCATAGCTGAAACCCCAGGATTATCTTCTCCTTTTGCGATAACTGGCAAGACAGCATCAAACGCAGCTCTGAACGAAACAAAATCTGAAACTCAATCTGGATCTAATAGTAGTCTTGAAAACAACGCAAGTAATGCAACGAATGTTAAACAGACACAAAGTCCAACTACTTCTGGAAATGAAAACAAAAAATCTCCAGGTTTTGAATCAGTTTTTGGAATCGTTAGTTTGCTTGCTGTGTTTTTGTATAAAAGAAAGTAAGAATATGTAATTAAGAAAGAATATATGATGAGGATTCAATATCCTCATCTAAGTCTTTTACATACGTTTTCGGTTAAGTGAAGACTCATGATAAATTGCGTCAATTTTTAAATAGATATTAAATAATTTAATAGTTTGTGGGCTGGAACAGAGTATCGATTTCATGTAAATAGGCCAAAATTTAAGGCCGGCTTCTAATATAAAATCGATAATTTTCAGGCAAGAAAATTTCTTAACCGATGATCAATGAAACCAATTTTGATTTTTAGGATAGAGTTTCAACTTGGATCTACTCCGAGGCACTTTAAATAAATTTTTACTTGAAATACTTATCCTCAAGTTTTTTCCTTTTTTTCCTGCTGCGCTGCCAGCTTACCCCGAGGTACAGGAGAACTGCAAAAGCTGCAAGAGCTGCCATACGCAGTATGGGCCCGTACTTGCTCAGGAGGAGAGGGTTTAGATCTTCTCTTTGCTCGTATTCAGGATACATGATATCCCTTCTGTTGCTGCTGTGCCCCAGGCCCAGGGCGTGCCCGAATTCATGTTTTGCAACAGAAAGCATTGTCCCATCCCCATACTGGCGCCAGGCTTTTCCCTGATAATTTCCTACCTCAAGCACTATGTCGACCTTTACATATCGATCATCAGATACCATGGGACTTGCATAGCCAGCAACGCCTGTGGGAGCCCCTTCAACGATCTCCAGATTTTCAACCCATTTTATCCTGATATCAGCTTCTTTCGAATCCACAAGTTTGAAAACAGGCGTAAACTCAAGGTTTCCGTTTCCTCCCTCCTCCCAGTATTTCATAGCCTTTTCTATTTGTGCATAATAGGTAGGGCTGTAGTGCTCGGGAACATTGCTGTCATCAATATATACAGTAATAGGAGAGTGGTCCCATGGATAATCCAGAATTCTTTCCGGATTCGTTTCAGATGCAGCTGAGACAGTAGGTAAAATAAGTACCATCAGTAACAGCATAAAAGAGAATCTAACTCTGTACATATGGTCTCGACTTATATAAATCGGACTACCAAATAAATATTATTAACCCTGAAACCCAACGTAAAAGTATCTATCTCCTGCATACATCCAATATGCATCCCGCAGATACTCTCCACACTTATCACACATTTATCACACATGTTCGCATAAAACCAGTGCGAAAAGGCGAGTTTGTATCGGTGGATGATTATTGATGGAAGAACTCTCAGAGATTAGCTTTTGGTCAGGTTTTGGCAGGGAATTAATTTTTCAAAATTAAATAAGGTCCTGATGAACTGAATTTATAATATCACAAAAACGAATTTTGATAGTGAATTTTTATATGAATTTCTATGAATTTCTATGTGGATTTTTATAACGAATTTAGATCTACTGAATTATCTGTTTACTTAAAAGTGGCTTTGGAGATATTACATACCTCACAATTCGAGTCACAGCAGTATTCTTCTTCATTTCCTTCATCCGGAAATTCGGATGTAAGTGCTCTTGTGCTTTCAGCGAGTACCGCGGCATTGGAGATGGATGCTCCTATCATAATTGCATAAAATATTTTTTCTTTGCTAATTCCTTTCCGTTTTGCGACTCTAATATGCATTTTCAGGCAATGCTCGCAGCGAAGGGCAGAAGCTACACCTATCGCGATAAGTTCAACTGTCTCTGGGTCGAGGTTCTTGAATCCCCTCATTATAGAGTTTTCGTAAAGCGTTTTTGGGATGAAAATCTCCGGGAGATCTTTCATGAAGTTCATTATATATGGGACTTCACCATACTGATTCCGGACATCTTCAAGGAGTTCAGGAACAGCTTTCTCAGGGTCCTTTTTCAAAATTTCCACAATATCTTCAAGTTCCATACGAAACCACCAGCGTAGATTAACGTGGAAAAAGGATTCAGACTCCGTTTTCTGTGTCAGGCTTTACAATATAAAGGATAAGTGAAAAACACGCACCCAGTAAAATGTAAAGCAAATAACTCTTCATGCAACAGAACCCGGGTCAAATTGCAAAACCAACGTCAGACTTAGATTTGATTTTTATCAATATATAATTTTTCATTTTTGATTTTGAAATATTTGCAAGTTCGGAAAGAGTAACCCCTTCATCAAATTCCAGTTTTTCAAGTCTTTCATGGAATTCATCATAGGGTAACTTGACTCTGAGCCCATTAAGCTGGAGGGTCAATGGAGCAGGCGAAAGTACAGTCCGGATTTCCGGCACCTGATTTTCAATCTCTTTCATAACTCTAGCAGGAAGCACTGCGAGGGGGTCTTTTGCCTGCTGTTTACGAATGTTATCAGCAATCTTTCCAACCTCTTCATTGAGTTTATCAAGGGCGCTAACCTCCTCGGTTTTCCTTAACCTGTGAGAAGTCCTTCCAATATTCCCAACATAAAGGTCTGCTCCGGGAACTTCCTCGGTCTTAAGGTCAGGTCCGCCTGTAACTACAATTGGAATTTCTACGCCTTCAAAAAGCTTTGGCTTCTTGTTTATTATGCAGTCACTGAAAGACCCAAATGTGAAAACTGCAATATCATGTTCGTTAATAAGTCTTCTTTCATAGTCCATGGACAGAGATACCCTTCGCCCCATTCCTCTTGCAAGTCCTATCATGTTTGTATTGGCTCCGGGGTGGCGGAGATACTCTGCAATGTCACATGCTGAATGCGGGAGGTGGTGAGAAGCAAGAGTTGGCGAAACAACTGCAATCTCAACTCCAGTCAGGGGAGCTTCTACCATAACTCCAAGCAGTTCATCAGATTGCTTTTTCACAATTGGGACATCTTTTTCCGGAATAAGCATAATAAGGTTGACTTCAGTCCCTGTAACTACTTTCTGGACTATGTAGCCTCCAAGGTCTTCCAGCAGCTCAATTAAAAGTCCATGCTTGTGGACGCCACCGGTATAAAGATAGGGTCGGAGTACAGCCATCTTACTTTTTCCCTCCTTTCATCAGTTCTTCGAGCATCGCTCCTGCTTCTTCGATCCACTCATGTTTTAGTGCTTCCTCGGACGCCACAAAAATAAACTGGTTACCTTTATACAGGTGATACCGGACCCTGAAACCCTCAGGGGTGACACGGATTGCAAAATCAACAAGATTTTCGTGAAGCCTGTGCTTTGGATCTGCAACCATCATATCTTTAAGAAAAGCTGCTTCTTCCTTTGGGTTATCCGTACTTATGGCTACAGTCCATCGGTCCGGCTGGCTGATATTTGCTTTCCCGTAACGCTCCCAGAGTATTCCCAGTAATTCTGGAATATACTGCTCTTTTTTGATAGAAATTATTATCTCACGGGCAATCGGTTTTGCGTCCACATCGGCAATATCAATTGTTGTAACCCTGGTGCCCACGTCCCTCAGGAGAATTGCCATCTGAAAAAGAGAATCTTCAGGTCTCAACACTACCTTTATTCTCCCTATCGCCGGGGCAAGCTTGAGACTTGAAAGATTGTCCTCGATAATCTTTCTATAAAATTCCTGCTCCGGAGCGATTGCGGACTCGACATCAAAGACTTCAAGCGAATCCATCTTTTCCTCACTCCTCCACAAAGCCCGAAGCAAGCAAAGCTGCTCCTACTGCTCCTATCAAGTGTGAGTTCTCGGGAACAAGGACATCGATCTTTAGAAGTTCTCCGAGGGCTTTTGGGACTCCTGCAATTAGGGAAGATCCGCCCACAAGAATCAGAGGCTCTTTAACATCTACTTCCTGTAACTGCTGCTCATAGATCTGTTCTACCACACTATAACAGGCTGCAGCAGCCACGTCTTCAGGAGTAGCACCTCTTGCAAGGGAATTTACAAGGGATTGAGTTCCGAAGACTATGCAGTAGCTGTTCATAGATACATGTTCATGCATCCCTTTAACTGCCAGGGCTCCGAGTTCGGTGATATCTACACCAAGCCGCTTTGAGATCATTTCAAAGAAACGTCCTGAAGCGCCTGCGCAAATCCCGCCCATTGTAAACATTCCGGGAATCCCGTCCTGAACCGAGATCGCCTTGTTGTCCATACCGCCTATATCAATAACTGTTGCATTGCCTTTCTGCTTGTCAGCAAGATAGACGGCTCCTTTTGAGTTAACAGTGATTTCTTCCTGGATAAGCTGAGCTTTAAAATGAGTACCTATAAGAAATCGTCCGTATCCGGTTGTACCCAGAGCCTGCACTTCTTCCCTGGAAACGCCGGCCTCTTTCAGGGCAATAGAGTAAGCTTCTTCAGCACTTTCAAGGACTTTTGTTGTGGGCACCCAGCCCTTGCCTATTATTTTGTTGTCCCTCATTACCACGGCTTTCGTGGTTGTTGACCCTGAATCTATTCCCGCGGTCAGTCCGGTCTGAACTTCCCTTGTAAGAAGGTGCCTGCGCCTGACAATTGTAGTAAGAGCTTCCAGGCGAGTAAGAAGTGTACCTGCACTGGTGCTTTCGGTAAAAGAATAGCTGATTACCGGGATTTTGGAGTGCTCATGGATATATCTTCTGACCTCATTTCGTACAATAGCTCCTTCGGCACAGCGGAAACAGGTGGTAATGAAAACTCCATCCGCATTGGCGATACCTTCAACAACAGCTTTTGCCCGGGCCATCATAAGCCTCAGGTCTCCACTCGCAACCTCAAGCCCAAAATCTCTGCCTATAGTATCTATGGATGCAACATCAATTTCAGGGAAAATAAATTTTGCATTTACTTGGGCTGCGGCTTCTTCAAATTCGGGCTGAACTCCGGCATACTCAGAGCCGCAGGATACCAGTGCAATCTTGACAAGTGCAGATTCCTCTGTGCTCATTCCTTGTCCTCCTTGTCTGCCGATTCTGTCTCTTTCGCCTTTTCATCTTCCTCAGGCTTTTCCTTAGGCAACGACTCCAGAAATGCTACTATTTTGTTTACGAAGTCGCGGGCTTCGTCGTCGGATTCCGGGTATTCTACTTCGAGTACAGGGACACCTTTTGAGCGGACCAGATACTTCATCAGCTCATTTGTACGGTTACACCCCACACAACCAAAGTCCGTGGGTGGGTTTTCAACTATAATTGCAGCTTCTGTCTGTTCGATAAGAGGGCCTATCAACGCCATTCTTCCCCTTACTCCAGCCGGCACTTCAATTGCAGCATACTTAAGACCCAATTTAGGGTCTTCGGGAGTAATATTTAGAGGAGGAGAATCAAGGCTGAGGCTTGTAACTTTTTCTCGGATCTGGTTCATCATGGTAAGGGGTTTGTGCCCGAAACGTTCAACCAGGTCGGCTAGAATAAGACTATTTATAGGGTAAATGAAAACCTTTGCCAAAAAACTCACCTCGCAAGCTCCTCTTCAATAACTTTTTCCAGGTCCGAAGTTGTAAGCCTGCATTTCTTTTTGCGTTTTTCTGTTACACATTCCTTTGCTTCCAGTTCGTCAAGTGCAGCCCCTATGGCAGGAAGCATCTCCACTTCTTCCCTCAAAAAATGGAATCCCGGCCGTGGGCCTCCACCTCTGCTTGCGCGGCAGCGCCTTTCATCTCCTGGAGGGAATCCCCTATCCTTTACAAAAATATGATTTTTATCAAGCTGCCGGATTTGTTCAACGAGGATCTGGACATCGTCTTTGGCTCCTGATACGATAAGTCCAAAACAGGTCTCCTTTACCGTAACTGGAAACTCTGACTCATAGATCTTCATGGCTGCATCTGAAGGCAGCACTTTATCCGAACTGATTACAATGTACTTTGTAATCTCTTCTTTTTTCGTTTCCGTCATATTTCGTCTCTCCTTAGCCTCGGGAGACTTTAAATTTCGATAAATTAATGTGAATCCGCTTAAACATCTGGATTCATTAAAGCGGACACGTTATAATGAGCTGACTAATTCGTTAGCAAGATTTAATCTGACCCAGAGAGCTGAAAATCATCTTGAGCTACTAACCGGGTACTTATACGTCTATTTACTTATTATTGTGCTTATGCGTATTACTTGTTTTATATATTATGAATAGTATGTACGCCCATTATCCAATTGTATTATAGTTTATACTTTTAAGTTTACTTGCGTACAATTTCAGTTACGTATATCACATCTCCTTCTTTGACAGCAAGGAGCTTTTCAGGGTTTATTACCCGGCCGACAATATTAGTTGAGGAAAATCGTTCTCCTGTGGGGCCGAAAAGTTCGTCGTCTCCAAGTCTTATTCCTATAGTCCCCATCCTCTTTGCAGACTGGTTTGTAATCCCTATTTCCCCTCCAAGTACTTTGTCCGTGGGGGTATTTTCTGGAAGGATTTCCTTGTACTTCACAACTTCCTTTTCTGTCTTAAAAAGGTAGGTGTCGTCATATATCATATAAACAGGCAGTTTCCCAACAGTTTTTGTTTTAAGTTCAAGACCATGGCGGAAGAAATCCACAGATTTCGGGGCTTTTTCAGAGTAAAGCTCAATCTCAATCAGTTTATCTCTGGGTACTGCATACGCAGTCACCTTTGCTTCCCCAAGGATCTCAAGGGTTGTTGGAGGGTTCTGACTGACAATTACGGCATCCTTTCCGGTGTATCCGTCTTTTACCAGTTCAACCCCTATGGAAGAAAGTACAGGCTCGGCCTCTTCAAAGCTATGTCCCAGAAGCACTATCTGGGGAGGAAGACTCTCAACCGAAAGCTTCTGTCCTTCTTCTGCAAGTTTAATGAGTTCGATGCCTTTCGTTACCTGCCCTACAACAGAATGAACAAGGCTTGAAGGACGCTCCTCTCTTGAAATATATATTCTGCCCAACCCATATCCGACTGTACGGACAGAAACTGCACCTTCTCGTCTTGGATCAAAATTTTCATAAGGAGCAGGTATTCCCTTCAGGTCATCATCTGAGATAAATGAACTGGTAGTAACATCTACATTGAGAGTTCCTTCACGAGTAAGGGCATAGAAATGTTCTGCTCCCCCTGGAGCATTCCTGGAAAGTTCAACTTCAAAATAAGTAAATATGCTGTCACCATCTTCAAGCGGAACAGAAAGATCAGTTGTGCAGGTCTTTTCTGAGATTTGTTCCCATTCTATAATTGGCTCAATACCAAGAATTGTATCTTCTCTGGAAAGCCTGGACAAAATTTTTCTTCCGGTCACAACTTCTGCAAAGACCCCATCTTCAGGAGTCCCATATTCCGCAGTATGTCTTTTAAGTGAAAAAATAAGATGAGTGTTACGGGGATCAAAACCTCCTGCTCCAAACATCACCTCAAAAGCTTCAAAATTGCCTGTTTCGCGCGAAGGTTTAATTTCGGCTTCAAAAGGCCCGAAAGCTAGAGCTTCAGGACTTGCCCAGTGGATAGATTTTCCTTCGTACTCTTTAAAATGCTCAGCCCATAATTTTCCTGAAGGCGACTCAGGATTTCTTATTTCTATCCTGAATTCTCCTCTGGGAGTATTGATAGCGTATTCGGTGACTGTTTCGATCTTTTCCTCAGCGACCTCTTTCAGAATTCCGACCGCTGTACCGGCTATATAAGGGGCTCTGGAAACTTTAAGGGCATCTTCAAGGATAGAGCCTGCAGGTAAGGTATATTGTTGCCCATTCACCTCTACGCTGATCTCATTACTCGTAATCGGCACCTCATTTAGTATTTTTCTATACTACAGAGGTGGCAGCATATTTATATCTCTTCTGCAGCTTGGATCCTTTCGTCTTCGGTAAGTTGAGAGAGTATACTCTTCGGCTCACCTATGTCTACAATCTTCCCATTGCGCATAAGTGCAACACGGTCACAGATCTCGTTTACGAAGTCGATATCGTGAGAAACTACAACGAATGTTTCTCCTATCTCTTCTCTAGCTTTCAGGATGGAATTCGTCACCGAGACCTTGGTAATCGGGTCCATAGTCCCTGTTGGTTCATCCATAATGACGATTCTCGGTTCCTTGATCAGAACCTGTGCAAGTGCAATCCTGTGCCGCTCCCCTTCACTCAGCTCATCAGTCATTTTGGGCAAAATAGCTTTTGCCTTGTTTTCTTCAAAACCTGCAGCTTTGAGAGTAATTACAGCTTTTCTGACCCCGAGTTCAAAAGGCAGATCAAGACTAATAGACTCGGTAAGATTATCTATTACTGAGCTATGAGTGTAAAGGCCGTATTCCTGGTGCAAGAACCCCATATATTTGGTTGCTCTTCCTTTATTATCCACTCCCAGCTTTGTCATGTCAACCCATTCGTCTCCCACGCGAACCTCAACTTCTCCGGATGTGGGTGGTAATATTCCCATTAGAATTTTGGAGGTTGTAGTCTTGCCTGCTCCGCTCACTCCGACTAGCCCGAAGATTTCTCCTTCATTTACATCAAAAGAAATCCCGTCTACAGCTCTAACCACGCCTCGGTCGACTGAAATATAACGCTTTGATAGGTCTCTTACCCTGATTATAGGTTCCCCGACCATGACATTCTTTTCCTGCCTCACAATGGATACACTTTGCATAAAGACTGCAGAAACCTCAAGTGGATCCCCTTCCATGACTACCTCTCCGTTTTCAAGCAGGATAGCTTTATTCGCCATCTGTTCAATAACTTCAGGCCAGTGCGAAGTCAGGACCATGCTCATATTATAATTTTTGACTGCCCTTATCATAGCATCGTGTACCAGCTTTGCAGTCATGGGATCAAGGGTACCTGTGGGCTCGTCAGCTAACAGGAGCAAAGGATTTCTCACAAGCTGCCTTGCAAGCACAACTCTCTGTTTTTCTCCGCCTGAAAGTTCTCTTGCAACATGCATCATGCGGTGACTCAGGTTTACTTCTTCCAGCAGTTCGATTGCTTTTCTCATGGAGTCTTGCCCGGCATATCCTATTTCATTCAGGGAGTTTATGACGTTTACAAGAACCCTTTCGTCTCCGTAAAGTGCAAAGGTGCGCTGAAGCATGATAGCTATGCGCTTTGTAATATCTTTCCTAATAGGTTCATAAAGTGAAAGTTTTACAAAATCAGCTTCGAAAGCTTCCAGTACTTCTCCACAGACCGGACACTTCTGGCCTGTCTTGCTGGGGCGTTCTATGTATCCACATTTCGGGCAACGTGATAGATGATAAATTACTTCACCTGAAATGTTCTCAAAAGACTCTGTGCCGCGCAGTACATGCATCAGGATTGTTTTTCCGGACCCGCTTTTTCCCAGAATTCCAACTATTTCCCCTTCATTGATACTTAAGTTTACGTTTTTCAGGGCCTTATGACCGTCGAAATCTACGGTTAGATTTTTGACTTCAATAAATACTGGCATGGATTTTCCTCCGCAATTATGAGCTGCAATACTTTCTGGTGGCTTTTGCCTGCCTGGGCATATCGCTCAAGAGTGAAAAGCAATTACTATAAATGAATAACACAATAGTACAAACAACGAATTTCACACGCTTAATGAATTTCACACATTTGGGCAACAACTACATAAGAGTAAAGATTACATAAACATAACGCATTATTTTTTCACTGTTAACATTTAAAGCACATTTACAGTTAAGTCAAGTTCATCTGATGAACCTTGCTTAATCAGTACTTTTATCTTGTCCTGTATGTGACTCGATGTATTATATTGATTTGTCTTATTATCGCCGTCGTGTTATATAGATTCGTTTATATAATAATTCTCTTTACATCCTTTACAGCGCTTTTACCACATCTACAACTTTTATAATATCATCAATAACCACGTCTGCTGCTTCTCTTAGTTCTTTGGGCCTTTTGTCGCCCTGCTGTGTTGTCATTACTCCTAGATCTGCTGCTCTGAATGCCAGTATGTCGTTAATCCCATCCCCTACCATAATTACTTTGTCATATTTTTGTTTTAGATCAATCACTACTTTTTCCTTCATCAGAGTGTTTGAAAAAGCAAAGACTCTTTCCTGAGGGATGTTTATGAACTCAGCCAGTTGCATGAGAGCAAATAAACTATCTCCGGATGCTATGTACGTATCTACTTTCATGGAATGGAGAGCCTGAACTGTTTGTAACGTGGTACTGAATACATGCCCTCCTGTACTCAGTACATATGGCACGCTTCTAGCTTGAGAGTCAACTATCAGGCCTGCTGCCAGATAAAAAACATTTGGACAGTGGGAGGTAACTGCTTCCAGGACATCATGTATATCACCCATTCTTGGGGACATTCCCCTTATGATATCACATGCAATCTCCTGAGTAAAAAGTCCTTTTGAACAGCTTATACCTATTGAAACTCTGTACTCTTTTATAAACTCAAACAGAGGCATCTCTTTTCTTGAGCTCAGGAGTATATCACTTTCAGCGTTCAGAACGACAAGCCCGCATCCATTCTTTTGCGCGACAATAGCAGTGCTCTCTATGTTTTCAAGGATATCCCCGGTACTGGCTTCTTTTGCAACCCTGTACATATGTAGAAGGGTTCCGGCACTGTCAAAGACCACTGCAATTCTTTTGGACATATCAAGTGATTAAGCTATTAAATAAAAAAATCTTTGCGAAAATCTGAAAACAAAAATAAGAATTTGTAAATAATAGAAGTTTGTGAAGAAAAATTAACTTCACAGGATTGAGGCCCCTGAAATAAGGACACCAGCAAGGAACCCCAGGATTACTCCGGAATTCAAAAAGGGAAGGCCTGCCTGCGGGTTCCCTTTCATTACCTGGATGGAAAGTACGGCGTGCCCTATAAGCGTGCCCAGTATGGCCCCAAGGACCGGATAGAAATTACTTGTCATGAAGACGTTTGCCGAGACTACCAGCAGGGTAGGCATAACCGCATCTCCGAGCCCCATGAAAAAAGCCTCATGCTTTTCTCCCTTTTTGAAGTCTTCTTTTAAGAAAGAATATTTCAGGTGTTTTGGAATTACAAACATGATTGGAAGTTTCAGATCCATTATCCCCTCGGCCATATCTACCATATGCTTTGTTTTGTACACTGAGATAGCGTCATATATTGCAAGAAGAACCAGAAGCACTATTACTGGGACAACTGAGAGGGAAATTCCTATCAGGGCACTGACCCCGGCTGCAATACAAACTCCCACAATGTCAACAACATACCATTCTGGATATTTATAGAGTAGCACTGTTATTACGATGGATAGCACAACTGAGGCAATGGACGCAAATCCTGAAAGAGAAGGAATGAGGACAAACAGAGCCAGGACCACGTAATATATAGTGCTTATTATGGCCAGATAAATAGTGAAGCTGATTACCCACTTCATATTTTTCTTTATTGCCAGAAGGACAAACAGGGTAAAAGCCAGGATCATTATAATATAATATATAGAATTGGACACCTGGGTTGGGTCCTCAAAAGCCTGCATTCCACTAACTTCCATTGGCGTGGACAAAAAGAGTGCAAGAACCTGCACTATAAGAATTAGTCCCCCCATGGAAATAATAGGTAAATAATCTTTAATTGATTGTTCGATGGAACTCAAGTGCTAAACTCCTTAATTCTTAACAGTATGCCTTTTCTATTCCTTTATTATACTTACTGTACTTTCATCTCCGACTTCTCCTGACTGTTTATATATAACTTTACCTGGAAAATATTATTTTTTTTATGTTGTCTTTAAAATATAGTGTTTTTCCACGAAATGTCTCCAGGATACATCTCTCCTATACTGGCTCTTTTTTCATAGGAGCGATAATTAAAAGTAAAGGAATAAATCGAGAAACATGTGTTTGTGAAAAATTAGAGATTACATCTCTTAAAAATTAAATTGCGGGTGTCCAACCTACCATAAAGACAAGGTATGTTTTGGGCCGCCCGCCCGGTTACTTAGAAACAGATGATTATGTATCCTTTAACAAGATTTCTTAACATAAGTGATTGAAATTTTGACCTCGGTTTCCTATCAGATTTGATGTATCTATAAAAGGAAGCTATGGTTTAGCATGAAAGTACGGAACAAAACTGGCTCACGATGCTCCAAAACGAAGAGGTAAGGGTTCACTTCACCCCATCAAAAGAATGGGATATTCGTGACCTCTGCGCTTCCGTTGTAATAAACAAAATAGAAAAAAGTAAAAAATAGAAAATCGTAAAGATAGAAAAGCAGTAAATACTTTAAGGAATATTCCGCTTGATAATTTTGAAACAAGCTAGATTACAGAACGCGTGTGTATTTGCTTGTGCTTGTGCTTGCGTGTATGTGCTTGTGTATGCGGAACAATTTTTA
Organism: Methanosarcina sp. DH1; assembly: GCF_020804205.1. NCBI lineage: Archaea > Methanobacteriati > Methanobacteriota > Methanomicrobia > Methanosarcinales > Methanosarcinaceae > Methanosarcina > Methanosarcina sp. DH1. The sequence continues at coordinate 119,229 of NZ_WJBJ01000024.1, forward strand.
CAGGTGTTAGAGGTATACGATGGAGACTAGAGATACAGTATTTCTTGTTGTGATGGTTCTGTCATCCTTTCTTCTATCCTTTGAGTGGCTTAGAAGATTTGCATATAAATCCACAAATCCCCTGATTATTCTTTCAGTTATGGTTCTGGTCGGAACATTAGCTGTCATGCTCATCTCTGTTAACAATAGGCTTCAGGAACTCGAAAACAAAATGGAGGCAAAGGATCGTACCCTTAAGGTCAACATGGAGAGTACAGAAACAAATATTGAAGAACGGATGAATGAGCTATCAAGCAAAATTGATAATGCAGTTTACGAATTCAACCGCAGAAAATACCACTAATCTCATCTATAACTTTTTATTTCAGGGCAAACATTTAATTTCTTATTTTTAAAAAGCATAGCTTGAATCCACGGTATTTGCTAATAGTCATATTTAATTTTTTTACCGAGTAGTACTTAATATTTTATAAGTATACCATTTATAGGGCAGGAATCTTCGATATATGCGGTGTTAATTGAAAGAAAAATGGCCCAAGTACTTTTTGAACGGATTCTCAGACTTCACTCAGTTTTGAATTTAAGTTATTAACATTTATCCAAATTTTAATCCGAATGTATGTTAATTTTTCTAATCAAATTAATACCCGATCAGGACATTTCGGGTACAGAGTCCATGATTCAGTAAGTTATATATACTTGTTCTTCTGTAGAACAGAGAATATCTGAAGTTTAACAATTACAAAATAATACATCAGATATTTTGTATCGCAAGTTATTATTACTCAGAGTTAGTATTATTTGATTACTTGTGTAAGCAGGTAAAGAAGGAAAGCTATATGCACCTTAGTCTGGAACCGATTGGAATTATTACAAAGGTTGCAAATAAGTCGGAAATTTTGATTTATTCTGATTTTGAACAGGTCATACGAAATATCGTGTCCAAAATAGGAGAAGGGGCTGAGAAAGGACAGAAGCTCCTGGTCGTCCATAAAAATAACAATCAGAAACAGGCGGATGGTCACCAGGTTCAGGTCACGAAAGCGACTTTACTGGAAAGAAAAGGTAATTTGCTAACAATATCCAAAATAGAAGCAAATGAAGATTCAGTAATCGATGTTCGACTTGACCTTACTGCTTGATTTTCTTAGGTGTATGTACAGGCTATAAAACCCATTAAGTTCTCGTCTCTTTTCTTATTCTCTTACTGGATAGCTTTGATTAGGCCTCAGGAAGGGCTAATGAGGTTAAATTCAAGATAATAGATAAAAAATCGATATTCGCTATCTAAAGACTTGAATCACTAAGTTGTATAACACTGATAATAACCATTTACAAAGTCTAGTGATTTTGAATTTTACATTCATCACTAGATTTTGGTACTGAGCCATAAAATCTCCTGATATGTCTTTTGATATTAACTTTCTGCATAATAGTTTGAAGTTAAACGAATAAGAAAAGACTAAGGAATGATTCAAATAGAATATCAAAGGTTTTTGTTGCCAAAAATGATTATTTAGGGAAATGGAACTATTGATAAATTCCCAAACTGAAAATTTGAAGTTATATATTTATCATTCCTCAAAGGAAAGTAATAAAAGGGAAGAAAGGTAGTGAAAGCGCTGAAGCTTTCTGGTAAATTTCAACCATTCGAGGGAAAATATGGGCACAGATATAGGCGACCTGCTCCAGAAAAGAAAAGTTGAGCTTTCGGATCTTACAAATCAGGTAGTTGCAATTGATGCGTTTAATACTCTACACCAGTTTTTGAGCATTATTCGCCAGAGGGATGGAAGTCCTCTGGTTGATTCTGCAGGGAGAGTGACCTCACATCTCTCAGGCCTGCTCTACCGGACAGCAAGCCTTGTAGAAGCCGGTGTCAAGCCTCTTTTTGTTTTTGACGGCAAACCTCCGGATCTCAAGTCCGAAACCCTGGACCGAAGAAAAGAAGTCAGGGAATCCTCCCGGGAAAAGTGGAAGAATGCAAAGGCTGTCGGGGATCTTGAATCGGCATATAAGTATGCTCAGGCTTCTTCGAAAGTAAACCAGGAAATTGTTGAAGACTCCAAATATCTCCTTGACATTATGGGAGTTCCCTTTGTTCAGGCACCCAGTGAGGGCGAAGCCCAGGCTGCACATATGGTCCTCAAAAAAGATGCAAACTGCGTTGCTTCTCAAGATTACGATTCATTTCTTTTCGGGGCTCCTATTGTTGTCCGGAATCTGGCCGTAACAGGAAAACGAAAGCTTCCGGGAAAAAACGTTTACGTTGACGTCGAACCCGAAAAAATCGAGCTGGATGAGACTCTCGAAGCCCTGGAAATTACACGGGAACAGCTCATAGATATCGCTATCTGTGTGGGCACGGATTATAACAAAGGGCTGGAGAAAGTAGGCCCCAAAACAGCCCTTAAACTAATTAAAAAGCATGGGGACATTTATGCCGTACTCCGCGAAAAAAAGTCAGAAATTGATGCTGTAGACCAGATAAGAGATATCTTTCTCCACCCTGAAGTAACGGATGATTACAAAATAAAATGGGGAAAACCTGATTCCGAAAAACTTCTCGAATTTCTCTGCGAGAGTCACGATTTTTCAGTCGACAGGGTGGGAAAAGCTGCAGAACGACTTAAAGCTGCCTCAGGAGCCAGACAAAAAACTCTTGACCAGTGGTTTTAAGAAATTTTTGTTCAAAATCCTTATTCCTAATTTTTTTATTTATGTTATGTTTTATCCTTAACTATTCAATCAAGGAAATCTGAGACTGACAAGAACAGGCCTAAACTCTTCCCAGAAAGAACATTCACACGCCCTACGTATGGAGTTGTGGGTCCTGAACTTATCTCCACATCTGAGGGCTTTGTGCAATCAAATGGTATTTTGCCGGACTTATGGCCCACAGCTTTTTCAGACCCTCATTGCCTGAGCTTCGGAAAGTGTAGTCCTTTCGCTGATACAGTCCATAATTTTGGAGATGCCGCAACCGCGGTTCCTCTGAGTATAGCTTTTTTTATTTTCTGGGAAAAAACCAGATAAGCATTTCACTTATGTCTCGGGGCACCTGGGACCTGATTGGATTATCCGCTTGCAGATCTCCTAATATCTCCTAATAGAACTTTTTATGACTATCGTAATTCTCAGGATAATCCACGATACGGGAAAATCAGTACTCTTCCGTATTTGGGGGTGTGGCCCCAGGTATTGTTGACAAAATCCAACAGGTAGTCAAAAAATAAAAAAAGTAAAAAATGTGATCAAAGTAAGGATTCGCTGGTTAGGGCACAGGCTGTACGCAGAATTCCGTCTCGCTCACTGAATATAAGGCTTTCAAACCCGGGATATTTCTGCTCCGTGGTTTCTTGCCCTGGTAAGCATGACAGTCCCGCCAACTGAGTCGTCAAGCATTTTCTGGACTTCCGCTTGAAGCTGCCTGCCATCTGATTTGTTGTCTACAAAAGAATATACTACAGGCCCAAAGGAACTTACCCCGGCTCCATAGCTCCGGCTGCGCATAAAAGAAGCAATATTTTTCACAAACTCAGGCCAGATAAAGCTCTCCCTTTTGTTAAAGCCGACAGTCTGAACATGATTTACTGCGGCCCCGAAACTTACTATATCATTTTCTATCACGGCAGGCATCATCTGCATGAGCACGACATGGGAAATTTCTCTGACTTCTTCTACAGGGAGGGGGCAGAATTTCTTGAAGGTCTCGACTTCCTCCTGGTCATACATTCCCTTGTCGTTGGGGATTGCTACTACCATGTCCCATTGAGGAAAATCCTCTCTGAAGAGCACTGGACCAGGCGGTACTTTGCTGGCAGCTGACGGCATAAAACCACCTTTATCCTTGAATCGGTGCCCTCCATCAACTATAAACCCGCCTTTCTCAAAAGCAGTTACTCCGATACCCGAAGTTCCTCCTCTTTTTACTGAAAGTGCAAGTTCTCTAACGCTCTTCCCAAGTCCATACAGTTCATTAACAGCTGCTGCCGCGGCCAGAGAAGACTGGGTCCCTGATCCGAAACCTACATGGGCGTGGTACACTTCCTGTACGTTGATCCTGATCCCTTTACCCTCAGGAAGCAGGGATTCTGCAGCTCTTTTCATTCGATCGGCAAAGCCCTGCAGACCTTCGATATTGACTCCATCGGCTTCTTCAGCCGTAATTCTGATATTGGGAGAGGAAAGGGTTAGTCCTGCTCCTCCATCGACTCTTCCGATCTCCGCATTCATATCAATAAGCGTCATATGAATGCGGCAAGGAGTGGTTATTTTGATCATTCCTGTTAAACTCCAAAAATATACACTTAAAGCTTTATGACTTCCGAAGTCCGGTGCTCCTTTTATTGTAGCTGCTGGTATTTAATCTTTTAAAAATTATCTTTTATAATCTCAATTTTATGGATATAATAAAAATAACAACAGAAGTGAAGCATAAGGAGAGCAGGAACATAATGGAAAAATTAGAAAGGAAAAATTAGAATGGAAAAATTAGAAAGGAAAAGTTAGAATGGAAAAATTGAAAGGAAAAATTAGAATGGAAAAACTAGAATGGAAAAATTAGGGTTTCTGGAATTTCCGGCTGCTTTTCCCGTTCGTGAGTAATTTTCAGATTATTTATCCTTCTGTAATAATTCCAGATTTTTTCCTTCTTAAATTATTATTTTATAATAAGAGATTCTCCTGTCATCTCCTCAGGTTTTCGGATCTTGAGAAGTTCCAGAAGGGTTGGTGCAAGATCACACAGTTTTCCGTTCTTAAGTGCTTTAACTTCATCATTTCCGAAGTAAATACACTTTACCGGATTTGAAGTGTGTGCGGTATGCGGTTCTCCCGTTGTCGAGTTTTCCATCTGTTCGGCGTTTCCGTGGTCTGCAGTTATAATTGCTACCCCTCCTGCTTCTTTCAGAGCCACTGCAATTCTGCCCACGCAGCTATCTACGGTTTCCACTGCCTTTACTGCAGCCTCAAAAATTCCGGTGTGCCCGACCATATCCATATTTGCGAAGTTAAGGACAATCACATCATACTTTCCTGACCGAATCCTCCCTATTACTTCCTCCGTGACCTCATATGCACTCATTTCGGGCTGAAGGTCGTAGGTAGCAATCTTTGGTGATGGGATGAGGCAGCGGTCCTCTCCTTCATAACATTTTTCCTGCCCTCCATTCAGGAAAAAAGTCACATGGGCATACTTTTCGGTTTCGGCAATCCGAAGCTGAGTCAGTCCCTGCTTGCTCAGTACTTCTCCAAGCACATTTTCAAGTTCTTCCGGTGGGAAAGCTATAGGCAAATCCAGAGTTTCATCGTACTGGGCCATACAAACATAGTAAACTTTCGGATGTTTTTCTCGAGGGAAGTTCTCAAAGTCTTTATTTACAAAAGCCCAGGTAAGCTGCCGTGCTCTGTCAGGTCTGAAATTGAAAAAGATTACAGAATCATTATCCTTTATGACTGCCTCGGGCTTTCCTTCTGAATCTGTGATCACAGTCGGTTTTATAAACTCGTCCGTTTCTCCTCTTTCATAAGCTTCAGAAACTGCAGTTTCTGCATCAGGAGTTTTGTAAGGCGCAACTCCTATGGTAAGAGCATCATAGGCGAGTTTTGTTCTATCCCAGCGCTTATCTCTGTCCATTGCATAATAGCGCCCTGATATAGTTGCAATTTTAGCATTTCCATTCTCCTTACAAAAAGCATCAAGCTCCATTATGTCTTTGAGGGCGGCTTTAGGAGGCACGTCTCTGCCGTCCAGAAAAGCATGTATATATACTTTTTTCAACCCTTCCTGCTGCGCGAGTTTGATAAGGGAATGAATATGGGTCATATAGCTGTGAACACCTCCATAGGAGACAAGCCCCATGAGATGCAGGCTGGAATCGTTGGCTTTGGCATTTGAAATCGCACTCAAAAAAGCCGGATTCTTGAAGAAGTCACCTTTCCTTATGGAGAGATTTATTCGGGTTAGATCCTGGTACACAATTCGCCCTGCTCCTATATTCAAGTGCCCGACTTCGGAGTTTCCCATCTGACCTTCCGGAAGGCCTACAGCTTCTCCTGAGGCTTCTAAGAAACACCAAGGATATTCTTCGATCAATTGATCAAGTTTTGGAGTTCTGGCTGCCAGGATAGCGTTTCCTTCTTTTGCTTCCCTGTAGCCCCATCCATCAAGAATAATGAGCATAAGAGGTTTTTTTGCCTGAGTCATATGAAGCAAATTCCACACCCGTTAATAAATAGCTTATTATGAAAATTCCTAACAGTTCTTATGAATTTTTATATTATATATTTATATTATATTGAAAATATATTTACTGTCCTTAATTATAAGTATTAACAATTACATATCTCCGAAATGTGAAAAATGGACCTTAAAAACAATTGATAATCTTAATGTGGTTTTTATTGGAAGTTCAGGTTATATTTCCGGTAACGGGAAGGAGGATTTAATTTTATGAGTCAAAATATTAAAGACATCACGAATATTCGTGATATAAAAATAACGGATTTATCCGCAAACCCTGCACCTCTGGGTTTGATGGGCTTCGGAATGACAACTGTGCTTTTGAATATACACAATGCGGGTTTCTATCCGATGAATGCGATGATCCTTTCGATGGGTATCTTTTACGGCGGATTAGCTCAGGTCATTGCCGGACTCGAGGAATGGAAGAAAGGAAATACCTTTGGGGCCACGGCTTTTACCTCATTCGGGTTTTTCTGGCTCTCTCTGGTAGGGATTGTCCTTATTCCTAAGTCTCCAGACTACGCAGGGCTGGCTACAGAGTCACTCCCGTTTGCTGCATACCTGTTCATGTGGGGAGTTTTCACCCTTTTCATGTTCATAGGTACGCTCAAAGGTTCAAGGGCTCTCTCCGTTGTTTTCCTGACCCTTACAATTCTGTTCTTCTTGCTCGCAGCAGGAAATTATCTGGAAAGCGCCGGAATCCTGAAAATAGCTGGTTATGAAGGAATCCTTACAGGACTCTCCGCAATATACACAGCTCTTGGTCAGGTATTAAATGAAGCGTATGGAAAGAAAGTGGTTCCTTTATAATATTTGTAATCTTTTTTTCTTGGGCTTTATTGCCCTCTATTTTTAATGGCTCTTCGTCATTTCCTGTGGATAAGATGATTTTCAATTCAAGGCCTTATTGTTTTTAATGAGTACATTATGAAAATATCCACACAAAACAACGAAGATCCTCTGGCTCTTTGCTGTTTCGAGTGAGTATTTTAGATCTATTTCTTACTACGAAAACCACATGGGTAACTCTAAAAGACGGTTATTGTTGAAAACACAGTCAAGCTCAATAGTTTTCATTTTGGCCAGCCAACTTTAGAAATAAAATAATAGATATCCATGTTAAAAACAAAGAAAATCCTCAATATTATTTTTAAGAACTGTAATTATTTAGATGCTTTCCAGGATACACGCGAATCTTTTAAAGGATAGCGAGAACATGATTCTCTTCTAAAATAATCGTTAGTTTACTCAACTAGTGTTCGTTTATTTCTCTAAAACATAGACGATTCCATATATCTTACAAACATTGTAAAATCTTATACAGAATAAATAATATTTAAAAGTGCTCCAATATTATTTTTATGAATTCCAATGTATTTTTCGGAAGTTTTGAACGTATTCTCAGGTACAGACGAAAGAATGCTAAAGAGTTTGGGAAAAAGAATGCCACACTAGAACTCTTAAAAAGTTCCATCTTAGTTGCATTTTCAGGTGCACTAAGGATTCATATTGCTTTCCTCCTGCTTCAAATTCATTCAAGTATATTCACCTGTATTGCGGGAGGACTCGTAATTTACAGCGTATACACACTCGACAGGGCCCTTGGATCAGAAGAAGATGTTATAAACCGAAAAGAGTTAAGTGGATCAAGAAAGGAAATAGGACTTGCAGCCTCTATGATTACCTTCGTGATAGGAAGCTATATACTGGCAAAAGAAGGAATGCTAGCACTTGCATTCTTACCTCTCGTAACCGGCTTCCTTTATAGTAAAGGTATTAAAATCGGAAAATTTGCTCTAAAACTCAAAGGTGGGCTTGGAGTCAAAAATTTTGTTGTAGGACTCACCTGGGGAGCTTTCATTTCAGGGCTTGCAGGCAGCACCTGTAGAAGCATGCTCCCCATACTTTTAGTTTTTACTTTCTTTGGGGTTAAGCTCTTCATCAATTCTACTATATATGACTTCAAAGACATCAAAGGAGATACTCTAGCAGGTATCAAAACCCTTCCTGTAAGCCTTGGGGCACAAAATACCCGTAATTTCCTTCTCGGGTTGCACCTGCTCTCCCACTTAATTCTCGGAATTTCTCTAATTAATGGAATTATTGCTTTTGAACCTATTATTATCCTCTACAGCTTTATATGTGGGCTGCTCTGCATCCATAATTATACCAAAACTTGTGACGTAGAGTCTCGTTCCCGCAAGTTCGAAAGAACAATTCTTGTGGATGGCGAATCAACCTCAATTGTCGGACTGAAAACTATTGCAAGTGCCTTTCTGGCATAAAATAGATTTAACATTAAATTTACGTGAAAGTGTGAAAACAATGACAAAACAGGAGAAATATTAGGGAATAGTTGCCCGGCTATTCGGAGATTTATCGGGAAAAAACAAATTCTGTAATCCCGATTTCTCTCTCCAGTTTTAAGGTTTCTTTCAAGGAACCTTCAATAAATTTTAGAGATTCTTTATTTCAATAGAGTTATCTTTATAATATTTAAAAAGATCCTCACCCCATTTTATGGAAAACGAATCAAAACCTATCAGGTCATTTCGGGGATCAAAGGTTCCATTTTTAAAAAAGAGCGACAGGGATAGGAAACGGTCTGTCACCACAAAGGCTATTTTTGCATTGTCATATACATAGAGTCCCGTGTGCTTGAATTTAAGAAATTCTTCAATCTCAGCACTATGCGACTCAGTCCCAAAATCTAGTGATAAAAGTAAGTGTAACATCACTACACAAAATTATAATTCTATAATTATGTAATGATGTTACGGCAAAAACAATGGTAACTATAAACCTTACTCTTAATAACTTTTCGGAGCTCCCTGCTCTCTTAGACGTTTTTGGTTGTTTTGGAAACGATTATGAATATACCACACGAGGAATTTTTCGTAGAAAAATTCCTCCAGTCTGTTCAATTTGTAGTACTCCAATGGTTCATAATGGCTATAATCCTCATACTAAAGAAGGTCTTGGAGAAATCAACATTGGTCGATATAAATGCTCAAATTGTGGTAATACACACGAAGAAGATCATAGTTTTTGGGAAGATCTGAAGACTTTACTTTTTAATTCATTCAATGATTTCTTCCAGTTACTCAGATACCATAACGTTTCATACGATGGAATTTCTGATATAATGGACTTCATCTATCCRAGATCAAAAAGCACTATTTTAAGAGCATTCTACGAAGAAATGGAACAGAAAACTGTTCCATTTTCAGAAAATATACATATGGTGCACTATGACGAACAACATCCAAAAGAAGGAAGATGTCAGAAATACCGTTTAACTTTACTGGATGCAAAAACTCAAAGAACGATAGCAGATGAACTTTTTGAAGATAAGAGTTCAGAAACCATCAAGGGATTTTTACAGAAAAATCTGGATGCATCAGAGCCTGTGTTTATCGTTACGGACTTTGATAAGAGATACCCTGATATATTAAAGGAAATTTTTGGGGATAAGTTAGTCCATCAATATTGTTTAATGCACTTAAACAAGCTTATTGTTAGTGATTTCCCAAAAAATACAACMATTGAACAGGAATTATTGAAGTACAGGTTATTGAATATATTTTACAATCGAGAGAATGARATTAAATTTCTGGAAGAACTTCTATCTGAAGAACCTAATCTAGTTAATAAAGAAGAAAAACATCAGGAATGGAGTAAAAAMGCAAAAAAGAAATTTTACAAGTATAGAAATGAATTAAAGCTTGAAAGAAGACGGAAAAAGGAAAATCTTCCACTTAATAGTCTTGAAAAAGCAAAATATAACTTCAATAAATTAATGGAAAATATAAGAACATATGATGAATTGGTTCAAAAACGATTGTGGATGATCAATAAACACTGGCTAAATCTTACTTTGTTCCATTATCTTCCAGGAGCGCCGGCGACAAATAATCCTATTGAAAGTTATTATTCAAAAAGTCTAAAAACGGATAACAAGAAGCAGTTCAGGACTGATAAAGGAATTGAGAATCAGATCAAACTTGCTCAAATGAGAAGATTAAATTTGCTCAAGAAACCACAAAAGTCATTTCTGGAATTGTTCAGATTATTTACTCCATTTAAGCTTTAGTAAAAGATATTTTTGAGAGCTGAGTTAAGGATTAAGTAGCGGAGCGTATCGATTTTAGTCAAAAAATTCAGTGAAACAATTAACGGAGTAAAATAATTCTTTGGCATTCCTGCCAAAGAAATCATTTCTCAAGGATTATTACAGTTTATTTGAGCAGTTAGCAGAGAAAAGTGAAGTTTTAAGGACGGAAAAAATGAGAAATCACTAAATTATGAAACTGAGTCTCAATCACTTGGATCATATATAAAATAAATGCAGATGAGTCAATCTATTATTTTTAGGAGTTTATTGATACTGATGCTCTATAAGCAAATTTTCCGCTGGATGTTCTGCATTATGAAGTTAAGTATACAGAACACGGCAATACAGATGGAACTTTTTTCAAATTTGTTAAGTTAGATATATACTATGCAGATGTACGCAGATATACGTATATCTGCATAGATATGTACAGACATACACAGCCGTAATACTTGTTTATTTCTTATTAAACGAGTGTTGATATTACCAGACAGTTTTTTGCACTTCTGCGGAATGCGAAATTAATTATTTTTGACTATACATCCTCATCAATTGCTGAATTAGGGCTCTTCGCCATTTCCTGTGGATAAGACGATTTTCAATTCAAGGTCGCGTTGGTTTTTATGTGAACATTATGAAGATATCCATACAAAACAACGAAGAGCCAAAATACAGTTAGTCTGTGGCTATCATAACACTTGAGGCTTTGAATGCTGCGTAGACCTCACTTCCTACTTTTAAGTTCAGATTTTCAGCTGATGTTTTTGTGATGATAGAAGTGATTTCCGTTCCCTCTGGCAACTCTATTACAATTTCAGTGTTTACCATTCCGGGGATAATGCTTTTAACCTTACCTTTTAAAACATTGCGTGCGCTTAGTTTCATATTTGATCCTCCTTTTCAAGACGGAAGTTAAATTCCTCCAGCTATTATATAAACATATCTATATATGAACCTTACGAACTTAATAAGATCAGTTTCCCATCCATGATCCACATTTGAAAAGAACCATAAAATTCCCACTCAAAAAAGTGAGTTGCCGATATGTTTATATTTGAGTTGTAAATTTATTTCTTAATGTAAATTCTTTATATGAAATGCATGAATTTGAAAGAGAAAATAGTTTACTGGTAACGAACGTAGGTCTGGAAATCTACTAACTGGTAAACGGCAGCAAAAGACTTGAACACGGTTTTTTTCTATTGGGATCTGGAAAGTTATGGTCTCTCCTGAATTCCCCCACCCGTCTTCCAGGATGCAGGGAAAAAGGCGTATTCCTCAAAACCTGTTGACATTGAAGTACTAGTTCATAAAAATGATACAGTGTTATGAAATTACTGTGCACTGTTCATTCGCATGAAAACGAACTGCTGTACAGTTGAATAGAACAATGTTAAGAGGTAAGTAAAATGCAAGATGAGACATTACTATCAATTTTTTCGGAAAAGTGCACTGAAGGTACAATATTAAAATTTTATGCCGGAGAGCAGTGAGTATGATTCACAAAAACATAGTCTGTCCGGTTTGCGGAGCTGCTTGCGATGATATCCAGGTTGAAATCAAAAACGGAAAGATTGAAGCTAAAAATGTATGTAAGATGGGAATTTCCAGATTTAATGAGATAACAAGTCCCCGAAGATTTAAGCAGCCCCTTCTAAAGTTTGGAGGAAAACTAAGGCCGGTTTCCTGGGACGGAGCCCTTCAGATAGCCGCAGACATCCTGTTTTCAGCGAAACGCCCCCTGATTTCCATAGGCAGCGAAACTTCCTGCGAAGCACATGAAGTGGGACTTATGATAGGGGAATATCTGGGTGCGATTGTTGATACAATCGGCAATGGGGCCACAGTGATGGGAACTCAGGAAGCCGGAAAAGTCGGTGCAACTGAAGGACAGAAGAAAAACAGGGCCGACCTTCTGGTTTACTGGGGGACCAATCCACTTGAATCCATGCCCAGGCAGATGTCCAGATATGGAGTTTTCCCCAGAGGTTACTGGACAAAACGCGGGCGTTTTGACAGGACAATCATTACTGTAGACCCAAGAAAAACTCTAACTGCTAAAGCTTCTGACCTGCATGTGCAGCTTAAACCGGACTCCGACTATGAGCTAATAAGTGCACTTTTGACGCTCTTACATGGAAAAACGCCTCATCATTCCGTAGAAAAGATAACAGGAGTTTCCGTTTCTGTTATGGAAGAGATGCTTAATATGATGAAGAACTGCAACTTTGGGACTATTTCAGTTGGAGTTGGACTGTCTTCATCCCCCGGGAAGTACAGGAATATTGAAATTGCCATGAACCTTGTGAAAGAGCTGAACAAATATTCTAAATTTACCATTGGAGTTATCCGCAGTAACTGCAACGCGGCAGGCTTTAATCAGGTTGCTTCCTACATGTACGGTTATCCCTTCGGGCTTGACTTCATGCGCGGACACCCACGTTATAACCCCGGAGAATTCACAACCGTAGATTTGCTTCGAGAAAAGGACGTGGATGCGGCTTTTATAATATGTGCAGATCTTTTGAGTCAGGTACCTCCTGACTGTGCAGCTTACCTTAAAGAAATTCCTTTGATCTGCCTGGATACAATTCCCTGCCCAACTACGTCTATCTCAGACATTGTGCTTCCGGGAGTCGTTGACTCCATGGAGTGTGAAGGGACTTTCTACAGGCTTGACGATGTGCCTATTTACTTTGAACCGTTCCTCGATTCTCCATTTAAATTTACTCAGAGTAATGAAGATACCTTAAAACAGCTCTTTGAGATAATAAAAGGGAAACAAAACCAGGACAGTATTTATCAGGACAGTATTTTTCCGGTTACATACATTGATGACCCTAAAACTCAAAATTGCTCTTCTGGATCTCAGATTTCGAGTGTTCAGTAAAGTTTCTGAGAATGGAAAATAATTCTGAAACCTTATTGGTTTCAGAATTAAATTGGTTTGAGATAAATTCTATACAAATTAATTTTCCTGATACACAAAAAGGAGAAATTCGATGATAATGAATTACAAAGACAAAAACCCGAAAATCTCAAAGACAGTTTTCGTCGCCGATTCTGCGGATATCATCGGGGATGTAGAAATTGGGGATTATTCAAGTATATGGTTTAATGCCACAATCCGAGGAGACCAAAATAAGATAAAAATTGGAAACCGAACAAGTATCCAGGATAATGTTGTAATTCATGTAGACCATGTTAATGAGGTCCAAGTCGGAGATAATGTTACTGTAGGACACGGAGCTGTACTCCACGGTTGCAGAATCGAAAATAATGTGATTATAGGGATGAACTCTACAGTATTGAACGGCGCTGAAATAGGGAAAAATTCCATTGTCGGTGCAAATGCACTGGTTCCTGAAGGAAAAAAATTTCCAGAAAGAAGCCTGATCATTGGAGTTCCGGGAAAAGTAAAAAGAGAACTCGAAGAGGTAGAAATCGAGGCTATATCAAGAAATGCCGAAGAGTATGTAAAACTTACAAAGGAATACAAGGAAAAGAGTAAAATTAATGTTTAAGTCGATAGCTTTTCGTTGAGCTTTTAACTTAAAGATTCACTTTTTTTGAGCGTTTAACTTAAAGATTAGCGCCCAGGGCAGGATTTGAACCTGCGCTCTCCCAAAGAAGAAACGGTTTTCGAGACCGTCGCTTTACCATAGTGCCTGAACACGACTTTTGCAGGTTAATAACCCATTTTCTTTCATTTGTTGTTATAAAATTAAATTTGAAAAAGCAGCGTATAAACCATTTTCTTTATGAGTTCTTGCTCTTTTTTATTAAGTTTCTGTAATTCGATTTGGCCATTTTGAAGATTTTCAATTTAGTAACACTTATTAAATCGATATATACAGGCACCTAAAAAAAGTGACTATGTATTTCTAATAGCCTAGCTTCGGCAGGTTAACGCAACTAGATATATATCTTTTCATATTCCTCCCCCATGAGACTCAATATTTTCCAGTGAATTTCTTCCATATTCAGTATTTCTGACTTTGTTTTCCCTTTTTTCTGCGTTATAAGTTCTGTAATTCCTTGAAACTTGAAAAATATCCATCTCATTGTTGGTTTTTTTGTTGGTTTCCCTTTTTGATCTGGAACCGTTTCATTTTCTTCTTCTAACTTTGTCCTTAATTTCCATTCTGCAATTGCATAAATCATTAAGCAGAGAACCATTATCATTGTCAACGCTTCAATCCTTGATTTATTCTTGAGATACACCTTCGATATGCTAAAGGTATCACTTTTCAAAAATCGGAATCCTTTTTCTACTTTATCCTGTTCTTTGTAATACTTCAGCATCTCTTCAGGAGAAAGACTGATATCATTACTTGCAAGAATGAAAAGTCCCATTT
>NZ_WJBJ01000034.1:0-56987 GCF_020804205.1 Methanosarcina sp. DH1
GATTAAATTTGCTCAAGAAACCACAAAAGTCATTTCTGGAATTGTTCAGATTATTTACTCCATTTAAGCTTTAGTAAAAGATATTTTTGAGAGCTGAGTTAAGGATTAAGTAGCGGAGCGTATCGATTTTAGTCAAAAAATTCAGTGAAACAATTAACGGAGTAAAATAATTCTTTGGCATTCCTGCCAAAGAAATCATTTCTCAAGGATTATTACAGTTTATTTGAGCAGTTAGCAGAGAAAAGTGAAGTTTTAAGGACGGAAAAAATGAGAAATCACTAAATTATGAAACTGAGTCGTCCATTACTTAACTTTTAGTAAAGGTGTGTGTTATGGTGCTTTCAATTCAAGATCGTAATAATGTTAAAAGTACCTTTGAGTCAATACTTAGATCTGATTATATTTCATTGGAAAATATTGAACAGTTAGAAAACTTAGAAAAATATTATGTAGATTTTTATAATAATCTCGGAAGCTTATTGCAGAAACAAGATAATTTTATATTAGGTAGAAGAGGTACTGGAAAAACTACTTTATTATATAGAGGATACTACGAATGTTTAAAAACGATTTCTCCAAAAATAAACGCCGATAGTGATTTTTTTAGCAATAAGAAAGTTTTACCTATTTTTATTGATTTAACTACTTGTAATGATCTATTTGTTTCTGATAAAGATGTTAATTTAATGAATATGCATTTCATTAGACATATTATACATTCCCTCAAAAAACAATTTGAAATAATGTTTGACGAAAGGGTCTTAGGTGTTTTCAGAAAAGAAAATCCTACTCTAGACGATTTAGATTATATTGAAAAGGTACTTGTTGAGGGGATTTCTTCAATTCGGGACAGAAGGATTGACGTTGAAAGAAAAGTAGAGTCAAAACAGGGCGCATCGATGTCAACTAAATTAAATTCTATTAATGCGTCATTGAAATCAAAAATTTCTGCAAATTATGGATCCGAAGAACTTTATAAATATAGTGAAATAAAAATTATAAATGTACAAGATTTCTTAGATAAACTTAATGACATTAGAAAAAAGGCTGGAATTGATAGTATTTATATTTTTTTGGATGAATTTTCGGATCTAAATGATGAATCTCAAATAAGTTTATCAAATCTTCTGAAGAATTTTCTCGGTTCTAAAATTGATTTATATTTCAAAATTGGTGCCATAACTGATCGATATAATTTTGGGGACAAAATAATTATCGGTAGAGATATATTTATGATTTCACTGGATTTAAATGAACATGTTGAAATATTTGGTGGAATTGTCCCAGCAACAAAACAATTAGAAAAGTTTCTTGACGTATTACTTACGAAAAGATTAGATACTTTTTGTTCAAATCTGAATTATAATCATATATTCAAAATAAAAAAAGAAGACTTATTGTATCGAGTAACTAGAGAATCATTAGGAGTTCCAAGAACAATTGGTTTAATATTACAAAAAGCTTGGATTCAATGTTCAGCTTCTGGTCATATTGATAATAAAATTGGATTGAATGAAGTTAATTATGGTATTAGAAATGCAAGGAAAAATTACTTTAAGCAGTTTCAAGGCAGCGTAAAAAGTGGTTTAATTCCTGGATATCATATGGACATGTGGAATACTATTTTGGAGAGAGCAATAAAAGAGAAGTCTCGCCGTAAAGATAGACCTGCCAGTCACTTTATGATAGATCCTATAAGAAGCGAATACTTAAAGAAATTATGTGAAAATTTTTTAATTCATTTTCTTGAAGATAGCAGAACATCTAAGTACGGAGGAAAATACTCTCTTTATAGTATCGATTATGATGTTTGTTTAGAGAACAAGATAAAATACGCTGAAAGTAAAGATCAGTTTACGTCAGCTAGATTCATTTATGACGACGTACTTATTAATTATGATCCTTATTTTATAAAGGAAAGAATTAAAAGTTATCAGTGTCCACAATGCGGTACGATTTACGAGGAAAAAGAAGTCGCAAAAGCAAAAGTTAAAAGATGCTTTGAAGATGATTGCATATTAGTTGAGATAATTCATAAAGAAGCTCCTACAACCCAAGGAAATTATACGGAAGTAGAATCAAAAATATTAGGTATGATAACCTCATTAGAAAGTGAGGATGAAGCGATGAGTGCACAAGAAATCGCAGATGCGGTCGGATGCAGTAGGCAAAAAGTTTCATCTTGGAGCTCAAGAGTCTTAGCTAAAAAAGGGATAATAAATATTGTAAAAGTAGATAACAAGAATTATTACTATTCTAATGATTGCCTTATTGATTTATAAGTATGACTTACGCAGTTGAACTGAAAAATCAATAGCATTGGACTGCTAACTGTCTTAAAGTTGATCTTAATCCACAGTCTTTGCCGTAATTGATTTTATTCCTCAACTGCGTAAGTTCTAATTTACATTTCGACCCCCTCCATAAAAACACAACTTAATTTTTTTATTCACATAGTTTATTACTAATTTTGCTCTTACTTCTGTATTAATCACGTATTGTTCACTATGTATCTTTATATATGCCTAAATTTTTAATTTGCTTTCTAAATTTAAACTGGATTTTTTTGAACATTGTGGGATTCAAGTTAAAATCATTGATTTTGTTGAGCATGTGCCCACATCTAATTCAATAAGTTTGTTCAGTTGTTGCAAAAATCACCTTATTTTTGAGGGGGTCGAAATGTAAAATTAAAGATGTTTCTGCCTATATATGTGAAAACCGCGGAGAAGCGTATTTATACTCAAGAAGTTTCAAGGAATATATATATAATTATAAAAAAATTTTATGAGTTCAAACTGCTCTTGCATCCAGTAGCTGCCGGAGAACTAAGTTTTGGTGAAATTTTAGCGTGATTTTGTACGTTTACACAAACTAAATCCTTGTATCCTTTCTTCTTGCCACCTATCGGAGCGCGATCGTAGCTGATGAATTAAAAATTAGTTAGTGTCTATTTTAAAGTCAAAACCCTATCTCGTATAAAATTCAAATATTCTTTTATCTCGTTTTCGGAATATTTCTCAAATTTATCATTATGTGCCGCAGCAGTTCCAATTCCATAATTAGCTCTAAGACTGTTTTCAAAAGGTTGTAGAATAATCCCGCTCTTTTTTAAATTAATAATAAGCTGATCAAATTTTAAACTATAATCAGAATCAGGTAGTTTTACTTTCGTATATTCTCTAACAGCTGTTTCCAAAACAATTCTCCCATAAACAGCAGCAGCATATTTTAAATGAATATCTAAGAACGTATAAGCTTGTTTTAACATATCACTAAAGACGACTAACTCTCTCTCATAAAACAAATCATCTGTCAATCCATTTTCTAGGGCATTCAGTATAGATTCTAGAATTCCAATTTGTGAATGAATCATATATTGCTTATTATGATAGGTATCTGTAATATTGTCTAGCTTTGTAAAATTAGAAGCTTTCATAAAATATTTATAATAAAGGGATTCAGTTCCAAATCTGTTGATCAATAGATTTTCGGCTGAAAGCTGGAAATTTTTTAAATCTTTGTTAAAGAGAGCGTAATTGTTATAAGTATCTCCAGGACTATAGTGTTCGATAGTTAAGCCGCTTATTCGTGAGCCTTGTTTTATTAATCTTAACAGTTCAGCTTTCACTTTATAATCAATATTATTAGAAGACATGAAACACACCATTCAAATATCTTCTTAATACACTTTTACTTTTCTGTTTTTATCGAAACGCTATTCAACGTCGGCTTAATTAACACCACATCAATAGCATGAGGTAGTGTACAGATTTTTTTGTGAATTTGCTTTCAAGTTTATCCATAAGTATCGTGGTAAAACCTTTTTACGTAAAGAGTAAACATTTTAGACTAAATGTTTTTAGCTAAAAAATCCAAAATATAGGTCATCACTATTAGTTAGTTGATGTTATTTTTAAAAGACGTTTAGTGGCGCATCATACCTTTTTACAATTCAGTAAGGTTAATCGCATGCTTGATGCACGAAACATAATACATTTCTAGCACTGGAAAATTAATCACGAAAACATCAACCGCATAATGATGAACGACCAAAATATATCATATTTAATTAAATTCATTTTGCTCCTTATTGCATTTGTTCTTAGTGACTGTCACAAAATAAATTACACAGACTATATATAAAATTCGTCTTTCAATTAATGATATAAATTTCGAAAAATCAAAAAATTTAATCGAGGTCTGTGTATACTTTGTTCTTTGACGACTCCTAAGACAAAAAAGTGGCTCTCTTTCATCAAGATATGTTTAAATTGTAACAAACGAAATTATGCTGATATGGAGAGTGCTTCCCAAAATAAAGAGTTATTCGAAAAAATATCTTCGTTCCTCAAGAAAGAAGGAGCAACAAAAGTAGCTATTTTTGGCTCTTATGCAAGAGGAGAAGAAAGACCGGAAAGTGATATCGATGTTCTTGTAGAGTTTTCCGAAACGAAAGGTCTGCTCACTATGGTTAGAATTGAGAGAGAACTATCGGAGTTTCTTGGAATAAAAGTCGATTTACTAACCGAAGGGTCGATAAGCCCATACCTTATTGAAGGAATTAAAAAAGAAGCAAAAGTAATCTCTGCATGAGGAAAAATGACTCGATTTATCTTCGCCATATCCTCGATTTTTATTTCTGAAATAAGATGAGTAAAACATAAACAGCTTTTACAAACGTAAATTCTAAAAAAGAGTCCTATTGTACCCCATATTAAGAAATTAACTTAATCCTTTTCCGTTTCGTCTAGAATTTTTGTTATTAAAGGCTTTAAAGAAGGAGTGTCTTCAATTGCCGTATCCCAAACAACCTCAAGATCAACACCAAAATAACCATGTACTACTTTGTCTCGAAATCCGGCCACATATCTCCAAGGAACTTCAGGATACTTAATTTTTAGTGAATCCGGCAAATTTTTTGTTGCTTCCCCAATGATCTCAAGAGCTCGTACCACTGCATATATTGTTTTTCATCCTTAGAAAAATCTTCAAAATCAAATCCTTCAATAAAATTTTCTATATTTTCAATTGACTCAAGTATGTCCACTAAAAAATCTATAGGATCTCTTTTCTCTGCTTTCATAGAGTTTTTACCTCATTTAGGATTCGCTTTCCAATATTAGGTT
Organism: Methanosarcina sp. DH1; assembly: GCF_020804205.1. Taxonomy (NCBI): domain Archaea; kingdom Methanobacteriati; phylum Methanobacteriota; class Methanomicrobia; order Methanosarcinales; family Methanosarcinaceae; genus Methanosarcina; species Methanosarcina sp. DH1. The sequence goes on from NZ_WJBJ01000034.1 coordinate 5,130, forward strand.
TAAGTGCACTTTTCATTACTAAATCAACTTTTATCCCTAAGAGATCACTTAGATAGTTTTCTAGTTCAATATATTTTAAAAGTCCCGGTTTCTTATCAAATTGTACTAGCACATCAAGGTCGCTATCTTTGGTCTGCTCTCCACGAATATAAGATCCAAAGATCCCAAGATAACTCACACTATATTTTTCTTTTAATTCAGGCAGATGTTGCCTTAATACCTTGATAAAGTACTCTGAATCTCTTAGCTCTTGAGAAAGCATTGTCTATTGAGTCCTCCAAATATTTTACACACAAATAATTGCAAAGCAGTGAATTTGCAATTAAAGAGGATATGCATAGTATATATTTGTCATTTTCTCTAATCGATAGTATACCTACCTTCTTTAAAATAATTTTATTAATATTGTAATAAAAATGTTACTAAGAACTATCGATCAAGATCAGGGAAAGAACATGGTAGTTTTTAGGAAAATCACTTCATTTTCTTGCCTGCTCTCTGTTAGTTCTTGATTTAGTTTTCTACAAGATTGTTCTGCGTACAGAAGTAGTAGTTTGTCAAGCTGATCTGACCTGCCTTAGTAAATTTCCCTCTACCAGGGCCTATGCCACACAGACCAGATGCTCGCCTGCCTTCTTTTGTGATTGGGAAAAACGAAAGAATTATCCTAGTATATCGATTCTCAAATATATACATAACATGAAAATAAATACAGTTTATAACGCAAATATTATTTTAAAGTCACATGGAATTTTGTAACACGGAAAACGCAGTCGGTCACATAGTGATTCGATCTGGATATTACAACCACGGAAAGCACGGAAGAAACACGCCTTTACTACTGATTTCCGTGTCTTCCGTGCTTTAACTACAGACATTATACTAATGTCAAAGCCGGTGAACAATTCCCCATTTTAGCCGGATTAAAATTCTCCAATTTCCAATCCTCAAGAAAGCTTGAGGATTATAAATAATGCTGAAAATGGAGAGTAGTGCCGGTTCAAGAAAAATGCAGTCGTTTTCCCGGAAAACCACTGAAGTTTAGCATATTTCGTCGCCTTCTGTTGTATCATTCACTGGACTTTCGAATGGTTTTGAATCTGCGAAGTCGTTTTGAGATAAACAAAGGGATTTAAACAGCGAAATAATTTTGGGAGAAAACAATGTCAGATTAGAAGCATAGATGTAATAAAGAAAATGAAAAAATTGAAAGAATTAAAGGTGGACATAACCAACTATAAAAACTAAAAGCGGTGTTTATTTCTTCCTTATACTTTATTATACTTTATTAGTTTCATAAATTTGTTAACTTTATTATAGTTTGAGTATCTCCAGGCAAAAAGCTTACAGCTGAAGAACAAAGTTGCTACACAGATAGACATAAACAACAATGCACATACTGAGGTTTGTATTTCAATTGGTGACGTCTTAGTTGCTCCTATTTGCCTTCATATGATATTAAAAACACGTTTATGTAACATCCTTTTTAACATTTTCGGTACGTTTCGATCTTTAAGAATTTTGGACCTATTTTAGTACCTGTACCACCGTTTTAGGCAGTTCGGAAAAAAATGATTCCAAATTCCAATGAGAATGGCTTCCGCTCTCGAATATTCTAATTTTCCTGATTATTTCGGCTCTTAGTTATTTTCTATGGATAAGATGATTTTCAATCCAAGACCGTATTGTTTTTAATGAGTACATTACAAGAATATCCACACAAAACAACGAAGAGCCATTCTTTCTTTCTCTCTGGAAGGGTTGAAGTTTCTGCAGATAATCATTTGCTAGGGGATTTCAACCTCGATTTTCTCCTCTTTTGTTAGCGGGCTATGATGAATGTAATGCCTTTATCTGTAGTAAACCGCAGCGCTGGCTAATCGGGCGCGAGTTCAAAAAATCCCTATTCCTTCTACTCAAGTTTCTCCATGATCTACTCTTCTCCGAATCCTTCACATGTCAAGGCGGGTGAATGATTTCTCATTTTCAATGCAATAGGAATTTCTGTATTTTTGTCATTAAATTATACCGTTAATAGCGATTTTCCAGAGGTTAGAGTTGCAGAGAATTCAGCAACTGGTTTTGTTACAACTATTATACACTTTTCATATACTTTTTATGTAATTTTTATATACTTTTTATATACTTTTTATATACTTTTTATGTAATTTTTATATATCCTGTTTTTGTTACCGTGCTACGTCCTGCAGCATTCTTTACTGTTAAGCTAACAGTATAGGCCCCTGCCTTTGAATACTTATGAGTAGGATTCTGTACGTATGACTTTGATCCATCTCCAAAGTTCCATATCCATCCAGCAGGTATTCCTGTGCTTTTGTCAGTAAATTTAACGTTTAATGGTGCTTTTCCGGATGTAGGAGACCCCGAGAATGAAGCAACTGGTTTTGATATCACTTTTATATATCCTGTTTTTGTTACCGAGCCACGTCCTACAGAATTCTTTACTATTAAGCTAACAGTATAGGTCCCTGCCTTCGAATACTTATGAACCGGATTCTGTATGTATGACTTTGATCCATCTCCAAAGTTCCAGTACCAGAAAGCAGGTATTCCTGTGCTTTTGTCAGTAAATTTAACGTTTAATGGCGCTTTTCCGGAGGTAGGAGATGCAGAGAATGCAGCAACTGGTTTTGATATCACTTTTATATATCCTGTTTTTGTTACCGTGCTACGTCCTGCAGCATTCTTTACTATTAAGCTAACAGTATAGGCTCCTGCTTTCGAATACTTATGAGTCGGATTCTGTATGTATGACTTTGATCCATCTCCAAAGTTCCAGTACCAGTAAGTAGGTGTTCCTGTGCTTTTGTCAGTAAATTTAACGTTTAATGGTGCTTTTCCTGATGTTGGATTAGCAGAAAAGTTTGCCTTAGGGGCTGTCTCCGGTGGTAAGACCTTTTCCATTCCAGGCTTCATATTGCCATCTTTGTCCCATACCCCCCAGTGAGCACCCTGGGGGCCTTCATGAACGCTTTTCCACGTTTCGTCAAATGCTTCAAAGTAAAAATACTGAATGTTATTCTTACGTGCCCATGAGACAGAATCATTAAAGTATCTGGCAGAATTTTCAGGTGATGGCACAGCATTTCCAATCGTGTTTCCTGCGCTGGGCCATCCGGTTTCTGAGACTATTACTGGTTTATTCTTTGCATTCTTAACTAAATTCTTATAGCGACTATCCTGAACTTCCATTGCTTTATCAACGCTGATACCATCCCAGTAGGGGTAACTATTATACATGATAACATCGCACTCATCCATTACCTTAGGGTGATTCAGAAGTTCGCTATATGTATCAGCTGTTGTAACATTAATACCGGCGGGCACTGACTGTTTAACACGCTGGATATATTTAATAAGCTGATCTTCTGAAAGATCATTTCTTAACAGCGTTTCACTACCCACTATAGCTAGATCAACATTACCGGCCTTAGCTTCATCGATCAGGTTACTTATCTGTCTCTCATTGGCCTCAGTATCTCCACTAAGCCATGCGCCAATTGCAGTCTTGAGCCCCATCTCATGAGCCACTGGGCCAGAATACTCCAGACCGTTTTCCGTCCCATAAGTTCGTATCCACTTAGTATATGGTGCTATTATTTTCATACGATTCGTGATTTGATTTTTATCTATCTGAGACCCATAATCTGGACTTTGTCCATCCATATAGGGGCTAAAATTTATTCCATATACCTTATTGATATTCTGTGCTGATCCCAAAAATTGAGTTGAAGATTCAGACTGAGTGTCGTTGCTTTGTTCCTCTGTAAAAGTAAATTGTTCTTCTTCTAATTTCTCGGCAGCTGCCGATACCGTAGAAGAAAAGAGAATTAATACTAAAATTAGAATTGCTGAGACTAAGGCTACTGAGTTCAGTTTTTTGTTAGCTTTCATTTATCCTGTATCTCCATCTTTCATTTATTTTTCATATGAATTATGTTACTAATCTGAACTCTTTGTCAATTTTTAAAATTTTCTCTTTCAATTATTACTTTGTAATAATTTTTAAGTAACACGACTTGATCTAAGAAAGAGTCTGAATGAAGCAAATCAGCGTAGAAACACAGGTATTTCAACACAAAAACGTCAAGCTAAGACAGTGGAAATATCGCATTAGCTAAAATGAGTTAAGAAATAGTGTATCTATTCCAAAGTATGTCAGAAATGAATTTTCTGGAAAACCGTGAAAAATATGTATTTGAGAATCGATGCACTAGTACTGCGATGCCGAGATAGGTTCATAAAATTTGACTTTTGCATAGAGATGAATATTAGAGATGAATATTAGAGATGAATATTAGAGATGAATATTAGAGATGAATATTAGAGATGAATATTAGAGATGAATATTAGAGATGAATATTAGAGATGAAGATTAGAGATGAAGATCATGGATTTTCCAGGAAATAAGGATAGGACTTACGCATTTGAGAAATAGAATCAATTACGTCAAAGACTATGGATTAAAGTCCCGTTTTAAACAGTTAACGGCTTGCTGCGGTTGATTTTTCAGTTCAACCGCGTAAGTCCTAAAGGATTCGATTTTGAAATCGAATCCTAGGATATTCCAGACGAGTATATCCTCTCGCAAGGTTCGATAAATAAGCCCCCACTCCTCTTTACCTTCAGGCATTTTTATCTACTTTTAGATTTCAAGCTCATTTTTAGATACTTGACATCCATACATGACTTTTGTGCTACTGCTTTTTGCATCTTTACCTGAGACTGAAGAGCCACAGGAGATTTACAATCGTTTTCAAAGTTGTGGTCACTTTGCTACTTTTATATAATTTGATTTAGTTTTTGTATCACTTCCTGCTGCATTTGTTGCCGTAAGTTTAACCATGTAAGTTCCTGCAGCTGAATATGTGTGTGTTGGATTCTGTTCTGTTGAAGATGTCCCATCTCCAAAATCCCATTCCCAGGAAGTTGGAGATCCTGTGCTTGTATCCGTAAACGTTGCATCTAGTGGTGCTGCTCCTGAGAGTGGAGATGCCCAGAAATCTGCAACAGGCATTTGTGAAGTTTCGGTCAACGTCTGTGAAGTTTCGGTTAGCGTTTGCGAAGTTTCGGTCAGCGTTTGTGAAGCTCCTGTTACTGTAATGTAATTTGATTTGGTTTTTGTACTATTTCCTGCTTCATTTGTTGCTGTAAGTTTAACCGTGTAAGTTCCWGCAKCTGAATATGTRTGTGTTGGACTCTGTTCTGTTGAATATGTCCCATCTCCAAAATCCCATTCCCATGAMGTTGGAGAYCCTGTGCTTGTATCCGTAAACGTTGCATCTAGTGGTGCWTTTCCTGARAGTTGAGATGCCCAGAAATCTGCAACGGGCATTTGTGAAGTTTCGGTCAACGTCTGTGAAGTTTCGGTCAGCGTTTGTGAAGTTCCTGTTACTGTAATGTAATTTGATTTGGTTTTTGTACTATTTCCTGCTTCATTTGTTGCTGTAAGTTTAACCGTGTAAGTTCCAGCATCTGAATATGTGTGTGTTGGACTCTGTTCTGTTGAATATGTCCCATCTCCAAAATCCCATTCCCATGACGTTGGAGACCCTGTGCTTGTATCCGTAAACGTTGCATCTAGTGGTGCTTTTCCTGAGAGTTGAGATGCCCAGAAATCTGCAACAGGCGTTTGCGAAGTTTCGGTCAGCGTTTGCGAAGTTTCTGGTAGTGTTTGTGAAGTTCCTGTTACTGTAATGTAATTTGATTTGGTTTTCGTACTATTTCCTGCTTCATTTGTTGCTGTAAGTTTAACCGTGTAAGTTCCCGCAGCTGAATATGTGTGTGTTGGACTCTGTTCTGTTGAAGATATACCATCTCCAAAATCCCATTTCCAGGAAGTTGGTGAGCCTGTGCTTGTATCTGTAAACGTTGTATCTAGTGGTGTATTTCCTGAAAGTTGAGATGCCCAGAAATCTGCAATGGGCGTTTGTGACGTTGCTGTTAGTGCTTGTGAAGTTTCTGTCAGCGTTTGTGAAGCTCCTGTTACTGTAATGTAATTTGATTTGGTTTTTGTATTATTTCCTGCTGCATTTGTTGCCGTAAGTTTAACCGTATAAGTTCCTGCAGCTGAATATGTGTGTGTCGGACTCTGTTCTGTTGAATATGTCCCATCTCCAAAATCCCATTCCCATGAAGTTGGAGATCCTGTGCTTGTATCCGTAAATGTTACATTTAGTGGTGCTTTTCCTGAGAGTTGAGATGCCCAGAAATCTGCAACAGGTGTTTGCGAAGTTTCTGTCAGCGTTTGTGACGTTGCTGTTACTGTAATATAATCTGGTTTTGTTACAGTGTTACTTCCTGCTGTATTTGTTGCTGTAAGTTTAACCGTGTAAGTTCCTGCAGCTGAATATGTATGTGTCGGACTCTGTTCTGTTGAATATGTCCCATCTCCAAAATCCCATTTCCAGGAAGTTGGTGAGCCTGTACTATTATCAGTAAAGTCAACGGTTAGTGGGGTCTTTCCTGAAGTTGGAGATGCAGAAAGTGCAGCAGTAGGAGTTGAAGATGCAAAAAGTGCAGCCGTCGAAGTTTGCGAAGTTCCTGTCACTTTTATATATCCTGTTTTTGTTACCGTGCTACGTCCTGCAGCATTCTTTGCTATTAAGCTAACAGTATAGGTCCCTGCCTTCGAATACTTATGAACCGGATTCTGGAGGTATGACTTTGATCCATCTCCAAAGTTCCAGTACCATGAAGCAGGTATTCCTGTGCTTTTGTCCGTAAATTTAACGTTTAATGGCGCTTTTCCGGAGGTAGGAGATCCAGAGAATGCAGCAACTGGTTTTGATATCACTTTTATATATCCTGTTTTTGTTACCGTGCTACGTCCTGCCGCATTCTTTACTATTAAGCTAACATTATAGGCCCCTGCCTTCGAATATTTATGAGTCGGATTCTGGAGGTATGATTTTGATCCATCTCCAAAGTTCCAGTACCAGAAAGTTGGGGAGCCAGTGCTTTTGTCAGTAAATTTAACGTTTAATGGTGCTTTTTCGGATGTAGGAGATGCAGAAAATGCAGCAACCGGCTTTGTCGACTTGGGCTTATAGACAACTAGAGGAAGATTGTCAGAATATATGCTGCCTGCTATGTTTTTATATGCAGAATCGGAAATTCCATCTCTATCGTTATCTACTGCAGTATTGGAAAATCCTGTACCATTGGGTTTTCCCCAGAAGTTGCCTCCTATGTAAGGGCCGCCCACAATATTAGTACCTGCGGTTTTTTTAGTGTTATAGGAATTTCCGATTCCGTTTTTAATAGTCATATTGGTGTCATTGAAATAATTGTTGTAGATCTTGTTTGTGTCACTTTTGCCACAGATATAAAACCCATAAATATTGTTGTTTTGAACGGTGTTGCCTGAGAGTGTGTTACCGTCAGAGTTGCCAATATGAATGCCACGACCATTATTAAGGGCCGTATTTCCTGAAATGGTATTGTCTGTAGCAGTCCCAAGTACAATTCCATATTGTAGATTATTTGTAGCCGTGTTCTTTGACAGCTTGTCCCCTTTAGAACGCAGGAGATAGATTCCATAACAATTGCTCAAAAGTTTGTTATTCTCGATTACGCAGTTACTGCATGAAGATAGACAGATTCCTGAATAGCCGGATCGGGTTGCTCCTACAGCCTTAAGTCCAGATATCTTTATGTTGTCTCCCTGCAGGAGGAACACATTAGCCCCTGAACTTTTGGCTTTAATCATTGTGTTATCAGGATTTCCTGATTTTGACCGGATTGTAAGATCATTTTTAGTTACTATGATATTTTCAATATAAGTTCCGGGATTTATAGTAATTATATCGCCCGAAGACGAACTATTTACAGCAGTTTGAATAGAATCCCCTGGCTGCACTATAATCTCAGTCGCAGCTCCAAGACTTGATATTAATGCTAATATGAAAATAGCTACTAACAAAGTGTTTAATTTTTTTATTTTAATTCCTCCGTCCATTAAAAGAAGCTTAGGGTGAAACTTTCATTGTAAATAAGTGGAGTTTACACTGAATACCTACATAAATGCGCGAATGAAAAAGTGTTTTCTTATTCAAAGAATTTGTTCATCTTTTATAAGACTCCTTATGTAAATTCCATTAATTGAGCTGGAATTCAAATAATAGAATATAAATATACTGTATTTATGTTAAATTGAATAAATCAAAAATTTAAAAATATTGCCTATGTAATTTATATGTATTGGGATAATCCATGTCACTTAACTTAATAGAATATCTTATTTTATATTGACTTATTTTCATTAATCAAAAAATAAAGATCAAGTATTCATTACATTCAAAAAAGGGATGATTAAACTTAAGTTGCCCACGTAAAAGAACAATAGCCTTTGAAAACGATAAAAATAAGTTGGTCCCTGAAATTAAAACGGGGTTTTAATTCTCAGGTGCAGAATTACTCAAATATGATTAAGCCCAAATTTAATGTATCTAAAATTAGATTAAATATAAAAAATGAAAAACTTTATCATCGCAATATATGAAACGATATACAAAAGGGGATGAAAAATTGGGTGTAGAAGCCACTATTAAAGAAATTGCAGGTGAACTTGAAAGAATTGCGACTACAAAAACCGTAGTGGGAGACCCGATTACTGCTGCTGGGAAAACAATTATTCCAATTTCAAGGATTGTAATGGGTTTTGGAGCAGGTGGAGGAGAAGGCAAGAAAGACACTGAGTCGGGATATGGCGGAGGTGGAGGGGCAGGCGCAAAGATAGAGCCTGTGGCATTTATTATGCTTTCTGAAGAAGAAGCTAGAATCTTCCGGCTCTCTGAGCGAAGCGATGCAGGGTCAATCCTTAGCTCAATTCCTGATCTTGTGCCTGAGATTATGGACAAGCTCAAAGGCATGAGAGGCAAGAACAAAAAAGAAGAAAAATTACAGGAACAGGAAGTTAAAGGAACAGAAACTCCGGAAAAGGAAACTGTAGAAAGAACCGAAGTCAAGATTGAAGAAGAGGGATGTTCCCACTAAAGTTTCCATCGAATTTCTGGAACTAAAACCTATATCAGGGACCTTCCAGGGAATGGAATAAGTATGGTTTTTCAGGATAGTCAGGACTATCCTCTTCTCCATAACCTATCAATATGCTGGTAATCACTGTTCTTCTGCTGGTTTTTCTGTTGATTTTATTTGTACTTTTTACAGCAATAGGTCTCACTTTCAAGCTTAAGGTCCTGAGTCTCGAAGAAAAGAAAGAACTTAGAGGCGTATTCACTGTAAAATGGCTGCTATTTTCCCATACCTTCTCCATAGAGGAACCTGGAGAAAGTGAAAGTTTTCCTGAAGAACCGAAGAAATCGGATGAAGACAAAACAGTAAAAGGGAAACAAAGTGAGATCGATCTGAGTAACACAGAAAAAGTACGAGTCACTATAGAACCACAGGATAAGGCTGAAGTGAAGAAAAAAAGGGAGGTTGAAGAAAAAGAGGTCGAAGAGAAGAGAATAGAAATAGATGAGGGTGAAGAAAAAAGAATAGAAGATAGTGAGGGAAGAGAAAAACTCTCAGAAGTAGGGAAGAGAAAGGAAAAACTCTCAGAAGTAGGGGAGAGAAAAGAAAAACTAACAGAAGGGAGCGAGAAGAAAGAAAAATGGGGTATAATTTCAAAGATAAGAGGGAAGAAGAAGCCCGAGATTGAAGAAGCTCCAGAAGAAATGACCCCCAGAGAAATGCTTCACTGGGGCCTGGAAGCATTCAGATCTCTCAGAAAACCTCTATTTCGTCTATTTTCCGATTTGCTTAATGGGATAAAAATTAAACGTCTGGAATCTAATGTGACATTTGGCCTTTCCGATCCAGCAGACACTGGCATGCTCTGTGGGCTTTTACATTCTGTTGCGGGACTGGCCTACAGCCGATGCAGGCACTGCAGTTTTTCCATTAACCCTGTGTTCATGAATCCGATGATGGATTTCAGGGGGGATGTTGAAATCCGTGTAAGGGTATATTCCCTGATTTTTCCAATGCTTAAATTCATGTTTAACAGGAAAACTTTATCTTTTACTTATTCGATTATTAAGGAAAAACTTTGGGGGAAACGAAAGTTTAGCTCCTGAGCTAACGGAAGTTTAATTCCTAAGCTTTATGAATAGGTAACGAGGTACATATAGACATGATTAAAGTAGTGACTCCATCCCGACTTCATCTTACCCTGATAGACCTCAATGCAGAGATAGGCAGGGTCGATGGGGGAGCGGGAATCACCCTGGAATATCCCGGCCTGGAAATTTCTGCAAGTGAAGCTGAGAATATAGAGATCATCGGCAATCCTCTTCTAGCAAGTAAAATGCAAAAAGCTGTACAGGCCCTTCTTCCAACAGGAGAAGGAATAAAGCTACATATTAAAGATAGTCTTCCTGATCATGTGGGGCTTGGTTCCGGGACACAGGCCGCCCTGTCGGCAGCAGTAGCCGTAAACAAAATTTATGGATTGGGAAAAAGCGTTAGGGAACTTGCAGTCGTGGTCGGCAGGGGGGGCACATCCGGGATAGGAGTTGCTGCTTTTGAAAATGGTGGCTTTATTCTGGATGGAGGACATAAGTTCAAGGATAAAGGTGCATTTTCTCCTTCTTCAGCCAGCCATGTACCTCCTGGTCCTGTCCTTTTCAGAAGAGACTTTCCTGACTGGTCCATAGTCCTTGCAATTCCTGAAGGTAAAGGGGCTCACGATGCCGAAGAAGTGGATATTTTCAAGAAGTATTGTCCAGTTCCCCTTGCCGAAGTTCAGGAAATTTCCCACGTAATCCTCATGCAGATGCTTCCTGCACTTGTCGAGGAAGACCTGGAAAGTTTTGGCAAGGCAATTAACCACATCCAGACTGTAGGTTTTAAGAAAAGGGAAGTCGGACTTCAGTCACAGCCTGTTCTGGATATCATGAATTACATGCGTGACAACGGCGCAAGTGGATCAGGTATCAGTTCTTTCGGGCCGGTAGTTTACGGCATTGTCGGAAGCGTCGAGGAAGGCAAAAGACTCCAGCAAGAAACCCAGCGCATGCTTGACGAGTCCCTTGGTGGAAGAGTTTTACTCACAAAGGGAAGAAACAGGGGCGCGGACATCTCAGAGGGTCCGGATTGAAAATCAATACCTGGTTTGGAACTATTGAAACCGACAGAGATGGAGAAATTCTGGGGTCTAGACTTCTTTCAAAAGACATCCGGGAGCTTGCCCTCCATTCTCTAGATCTAAGAAACAGCAGGTCAGATCTTCCTCCTGAAGGCTTTGACCTCAAAGCTGCAGCTATCAGGTCCGGGTTTGCAGAATCCACTGCCGAATATTACTCCCTTTTACATGAAGTTACTCTGGAGGCGGCAAAACTTCAGGTCTCAGGTGCTCTTACTCCTGACCAGCGGATTATTCAGGCTGTAGAGGCTCTGGACGATATAAATGAAACCACAAATGCCCTGTCTGAAAGGCTTTCTGAATGGTACGGAGGTTATTTCCCGGAAAGCGGGTTAGGTGGAGAAGACCTTGCACTTTTTATTGTAAAATATGGTTCCCGTAAAAATGTCGGCTCTGAAGACCCGCTTTATTCGAAAGCCATAAACTCAATGGGTGCAAAACTTGAACCTGCGGATGAAGCACTCCTTAGAGGTTTTGCAGAAAACGTGTGCAGTCTCTATGAACAGCGGAGACAGATCGAGGTTTACATTGAGAACAGCATGGAACTGGTTGCACCCAACCTGAAGCTTATTGCAGGCCCAATGCTTGGAGCAAGGTTAATAAGTCTTGCAGGAAACCTCGAAAAACTTGCTGAGTTTCCCTCCAGCACCATTCAGGTTATAGGAGCCAGCAAGGCGCTTTTCAAACATCTTAGGGCTCGGGCTCCGTCTCCAAAGCATGGGATCATCTACAGTCACCCTCTGATAAATACTGCGCCCTGGTGGGTAAGGGGAAAGGTAGCAAGAGCTGTTGCATCAAAGCTTTCCCTTGCTGTGCGCATTGATTTTTATTCAGGAGAAAAAGATCCCTCTCTTATGGAAAAACTTGAAGCGAAAGTCCTACAGATCAGGACTTTGAACCCCAGGCCTCCGCAAAAAAAGCAGGAAAGCGGAGCAAAGCCAAAGAGAAGGAGGAGGAAGTAAATGCCTGAAGTCAAAAGGCTATCGGATGGGATCTTTGAAGTTATAAAAGACAAAAGACAGCTTGCTACAAAGAACCTTGACCCTGGAAAAACCGTTTATGGAGAAAAACTGATTACGGTTGAAGGAGTTGAATACCGGACCTGGGACCCTCGGAGGAGCAAGCTTGGAGCCATGGTCCTGAAAAAATTCGATATTCCACTAAAGGAAGATTCGAAGGTTCTCTACTTAGGTGCAGCTTCAGGTACAACGGTCAGCCATGTTTCGGATATTGTTTCGGAAGGTGCAGTTTACGCCGTTGAATTTGCCCCACGGAGCATGCGAGATCTTATAGGGCTTGCATCAAGGAGGATAAATATCCACCCGATTATGGCTGATGCGGGAAAGCCTGACAGTTACTCCCATCTCGTTGAGCCTGTGGACCTTATTTTTCAGGATGTTGCACAGCCCAACCAGGCCGAAATTGCTGCAAGGAATGCAGTATGTTTTTTAAAAAAGGATGGATATCTCCTTCTTTCCATTAAAGCGCGTAGTATAGACACCGCAGCAAAACCAAAAGAGATATTTAAGGCAGAGGTAAAGAAACTTGAACAGGCTTTTGAGCCCAGGTTTGAGGTTCTTAATGCAAAGGACCTGATGCCCTATCACGAAGACCATCTTGGAGTTCTGGCGAAGTTGAGGTGAAACGCCCGTTTTTCAAGAGTTTTTGGGTTTTTTCAGGAGAAATATAAGAAAAGTATCATATTTCAGTGGACTTTTCAAATCCTAAAGATTTCATGAGTAGAGATTTTGCAAGCTCAGTGAACAGATATAAGCGTCTAAGGAGGTAAGCGGTGTGGGCTGTTTACCTTCTGATACTTACCAGTAATCTTTTTTTCGTTACGGGCACTAGCTTTTTCCACTCGACTACAGCATCGTCGTAAAACTCATATTCGTCTACAGTCTTATCCGAAAATTTGCCATCCACCTCATATATATAAAATCCTTCTTCCCCATCCGTAGAGATGACCTTGACTCTGTTCCCCATTTTCTTAACTTCCACGGCAGCCACGCTTTTCAGGGCATCAAGCAGAGTCGTTCCCTGTTCAACCTCCAGTCTCCTGTTTTCTGCAAAGTGGTCCAGGAAAGAATAGATGTTGTTCAGTTTGATGCCTATCATATGAGTATTTCCGAACTTTTTTCGTTCTATAAGATCAGCTTTTTCTAATATTTTGACATGTTTGGCAGCCACAGGCACAGAAATACCTATTTCTCTTGCCAGACCGGATATATGCATATCTCCTTCACTCAGGTGTTCGAGAATTGAGAGGCGTGTATCGCTAGAAATAGCTTTGAAAAGGTTTTCTCTACCGCCGTTCATTCCAGAACTCCTCATAACATTTACTACCATGATGAACTCTATTTTATCTCAAATACTTATAATTATTGCTTTTATTAGAACAAGTAAAGTAAACTATTAGATCTTTTCATTGCCTTTTTTATATTTAATTTTAACAAATTTACTTTAATTACGGATTTTTCTTTTCTTTTTTCTATATTGCTGCCTGGTAAGTAAAGTAAATTTCAACATAATATTTGTTAAGTTTTAATTCTAATGTATGACTAACGTTAATTGATACCGTTTTAAAAAAAAGAAACTATTTTACTATTTTATTGTAGTATTCTGTAATTATGTTACGATTCAGGTGCCATAACTAAGTCAAATAATCTCGATTTTGGTTACAGGGACCTGTCTAATAAGGGATTCATAGTAACTTTACTATTTAATTATTTTACTCTTTTATTCTCTTACTATCTTACTATCTTAACTTCTCCACATGTTCCGATTTTAACTTGTGTAATTATTTCGATCTCTCCGGCAGAAAAAAGGGTGTAGACAAACTTTTAGTATAAAATATACACTCAATGAGCCCTTGTTATCCAAAAAGATAACGAATATTACCCAAAAACCAGTTTTTATTTAATTTTACTATAGATGCTCAGAAGGTATTATGGACTCTACGGCATTAACTGTGATTGGGATTTTGATAGGTATCCTTGTCTTTGGAATTAAATCTGGAATAGGATGCGGATTTTCAAACATAAGTACAAAAGAAATTTTTGCAATTGGAGGCAGTTATTTACTTCTGGCCCTTTTATTCGGAGGCGTTGCCGACCACATAAGCCTGGAATCTTTTGAGAAGTTTTTTTCAATGGGCATGGGAATCCATGTACTTGTTTCCTTTCTCCTTATAGTGATAGGAATTTACACCCAGAAAAAGTGGAATTCAGGAAAAGATGTTTCAAGACACACTTTCCTCGCTATATCCATACCCTGCCCGGTCTGCCTGGCAGCTCTTGCAGTCTCCTGCATACTGCTTTCAGAAAGTCTTAACCTTTCCGGGATAAAAGTAGGACTTCTTGTTGGAGTTGCTTTTTTTATAGCAGTGGTGGCTTCTTCTTTTCTTTTCAGGCTTGGAAAGGTCCGGTTTGGAAAAACCCCTGAAACTATGGGCAGCGCAATGATGCTGATAGGGATTTATTATCTGTTAGGGGCTCTGCTTATCCCTGCTTATATACAAACAAAAAAGATGAACCTTGTTTCAACCGGAGGAGGAGAAACAGGAATTATGCCTCTTATGGCTTTTGGAGTCATTGTCCTTGCAGGTTTTTTCCTGGAACGTATAAGGAGGCATGATCTTTGAGCCTTATGAATTTATTATCCAATATGATGAACGTCTTCTCAACGGCTTTGCTAATTCCTGTAATGTTTCTTCTCACTATTCTGGTATTTGTTTCCTTGATTCAATTAGGAGAATTCCTTTCCGAATATACAAAAAGGCGTAGGGACTGGAATAATCTAGAGACTAACTGCAAAAAAATTGAGTGCGAGCTTCAGAATTCGAATTTTTCGGAAGCATCCATAGCTCTTGAAAACATCAAACAAAATTACATGGTCACTTCTTTTGCACGAGATGCTGCAAAATACCTGAAAGAGCGACATTTTCCTGCAATTGAGAGGCTTTCGCAGGAATATGAAATCAAGATGGCAAAGCGCCTTGAACATACAAAGATAACTTCAACTATCGGTCCCATGCTTGGCCTTATGGGAACACTTATTCCATTAGGCCCTGCTCTGATAGGGCTTTCGAAAGGAGACCTTGAGACCCTTGCGCAAAACCTGATGATTGCTTTTGCGACAACGGTTGTGGGGCTTTTTGCGGCCGGGATAGGCTATGTACTTACACAGGTCAGACGGCGATGGTACTGGGAAGATATGTCGGATATCGATTATATCCTGGATACGATTGAGGAAAAGAACTGAAGCTAAGTGTCTCTTAATAATGAGGAAGAACTCATGCGAAAATCCAGAAGATACAGGCGGACAGGACTTTTAAAAGATGAAGATGAACAAAGCCCTATGACCAGCGTTGCCAATGTTTTTGATGTTGCAATGGTCTTTTCCGTAGCTCTGTTGGTTGCACTTGTTATGTCATATCACCTCCCTGAACTTCTAAGTTCCAATGAGGATTTCACTATTGTCAAAAATCCAGGATCTCAGGATATGAAGATTGTCATCAAAGAAGAAGGCAAACCCATTGAAGTCATGAACATGACCGATAACATAGGAGGGGGGACTGGAGAGGCTCTTGGAACGGCTTACAGGCTCGCCGACGGCAGGGTAATTTACGTACCTGACAATGGTAATGGTACATCTTCTTCGTCAGGTGCATCCACTTCGTCAGGTACATCTTCTTCATCAGGTACAGCAACTTCACCAGGTACAGCAACTTCAACTAAAATAATTCCAGTCAAATCTACTTCAGATTGATTAGCCTGAAAGTGCTGTTAACCTCAGACATTTATTAGTTTTATAAGTTTCTGGTTTTAAAATAAATAGCCAGAATCTGGAACGTTCAGTTTTATTTTTAAAGCTTAATGGCTGTTTCCCTGTAGGTTTCTGAAAAGTTCCTAAGTTAGAACTTTTAGACTGAAATAGTCTGGTGAGCTAGATATCCTGAGTATTCTTTCACCTGGGATGTTTCGTGGCTCATTATCGATTGGCAGGGGATGAAAATGCAAGAAAAATTTATAATGATAGCGGTTTTAGTTCTATTGGTATTGACATCATTATCAACTATTCTGTATTGGTGGAACCTACCACTGGTACAGAAAAAAATGTTTTAAATTTATAGTGGAAACTCGGAGTAAAATAATTATTTACATGTTTTTTTCGGCCAACAAGTAGAAAATGGCTTATTTTAGATTTTTTGAATTCTCATTGAATTTGAGGGAGAGTTTTATGGTATTCCCGGACAAGGAAACACTGCAAATAACGGTACAGATAAATATATTTGCTTTCTGCTAAGAGTTATTAGCTCTTCCGATAAGGATATTCTTTAATAGTAAGGGATCAAACTTTTAGCCATGACAGTTCTGGGCATAGTTGGCTGCAGAATATTTGAGGATGAAATTACCAATGTGCTTGCAAACGACCCTGATATAGACAGGATCTACATCATAGAAAACGACGAAAACAAAGGTCTTCTGCACAAGCTTGAATCTGAAGGATGTAAACCAGTGGTCCTGCCCTTTTACAAAATCAGAGCAGATCTGAGATGTAGTAATAAATTCAGCGTTATTGTCCAGCTTCAGGGGATGGGACTCCATATAGATTCTGCCCGGCTTAAAAATGAAACGTATACAAACGTTGACCTAATGTCCAGGATAGTGGACGGAATTCTACTTTTTTACGGCTCCTGCGGGCAGGCATTTTCCAGGATACAAAGAGATTTTGCTCATACAATATGCCCTATAAAGCCACTGCAGGACAGGGGCACAGGTGAATCATTTAAACCTGTTGAAGACTGCATTGCAGCAGCTCTCGGAGGCAATTTTCATTATAGGGAAATCCTGAAAAGCCACAGTGATACCTTTTTCTTAACTCCTATGTGGGCTGTCAACTGGAAAACTGCATTCAGAGTTGGTGATGAATCACTTATGGGTTTTGAATTTTCTCCAGAATATCTTAGAGAACTCGGTTACCGAAAAGTTGCCAGAGTTAACACAAAACTGCCTTATGAATCGGATTTTGAGAAAAAAGTTGAAGAATTTGCACATGAATTCGGTTTCGAGGTCATAGAACTGGAAGGAAGCACTGAACTAGTACAAAAATCGTATAAACAGATGCAGAACCTGCTTCTCAGGCCGCTTAAGGTCTGAGTATATGTTTTTCTTGAAGACATTCTCAAGTTATTGAAATTCTCCCTTTATTGTGTCATTTTAAGATTACCAGTTTTAATTCTGAGACTGAATGTAATTCTTCATATTCTCCAACGGTGAGAATTTTTTTTCTTCTTCATTTACAGGACTATTTTTTATGAAGAAAATCATGGGTACAAAATATTAAAAAGTAGCCACTTTTTGGTTTACATATTTTTGAGCTTACATAATAGTTATCCATTGATCATCGGTTAAGGAATTTTCTTGCCTGAAAGCCTATCGATTTTGCATTAGAAGCCGGCCTTAAATTTTGGCCTATTTGCATGAAATCGACATCTAGTTACAGTTCATAATTTAGTAACATATTTGACAAATGTTGAGGAAATTGATGCAATTTATCACGAGTCCTCACTTAACCGAAGATGCATGGAGGCAAATTACTCCCGGAAGACTGCAGTTTTAAGGAGATAAAATGGCAAATTACTCCTGGAAAACTGCAGTTTAGAGAGACTAAAAATAGCAAATTATTCCCGGAAGACTGCAGCTTTAAGGAGGTAAAATGGCAAATTGCTCCTGGAAAACTACAGATTTACGGAGGTTTAAAATGGCGCCTCATAAGACAAATCAAGTAAATCTGATTTGTCTATAACTAAACTTACATCTATGTATATAAATATTTCGTATGCGTAAGGCACAGTTTGTATAAAATTTAAAGAACAACACAATTTAAACTGAAAACGTATATTGTATAAAAATAATATAATATATGACACTATATTATAATGACATATTATAATAAAAACAATGATTTGAAAATAAATAAGCAATTTCATTTATTGCAAAATTATCAATATATCATATCATAATGATTTTAAAAGAATTTCGTTGGTTTATGGACGAAAGAGTGTTGGATCTTCGCGATTTTGAGTGGGTAATTTACAGTTATATTCTAAATTTGACCTGCACATATAATATACGAAACGATTCTCATGGGAATCACATTTAATGTAGAGGATTATCTGTTTTGTGCAGTTACTACTTAACTGGAGAAGCATCTTCAACTCCTACAAAATAGAGAGGAATCATAATATATTACGTAAAACCTCCATCTAACCCGTTTTTACCCAAATAGCTAACAATTATGAGCCAAAAACTGTGTTTTATGTATCTTATTCCCTAATGCTCCGAATGTTGAATCTATCATACAGAGTGGCCACTCATTGGATTTAGGAAGTTTTTGATTGGACTGCATATTAGAATCAAGAGCTTCCGAGTTCATTTTTGATGTTTAATAGCTGTTTCTGTATTATTTCTAAGATTCATAATAATTCATAATAAAATTATTCTGTGGGCCAAGCATCCTGATTCTTTTTCTAACCGGGTGCTTCAGGGTTCATGATATATTGTTCTGGGGATAAGATGCGTACGGCACAAAGTAGATTATTGGTTTTATGTGCGGTAGTTCTTTTATTACTAGCACAGAACGTATCGGCTGATGAAAATCACGTAAATATTACTTTTATCTGTTACGATGGGAGCGCCCTTTCTGCAGCAGCGCAGTCCAATCCGTATAATGCAAGTATGAATGTAACGTATATTTCAGGATATTCCGATTTTAGCAATGTCACTTTTGAAAACCAGGATGTAATATTCACTTATATGCTCTGGTCGCAGTTCAAAGATATCGGTGACGATCTTGAAAGCGCTCACGAAAACGGGACTGCACTCATAGATATTACTTCCGTAATAGATACAGCATACATCAACACCTCAAGTTATGATCAGATTTTTTCCGGGACTACCCCGTATAATTCTACCGAAGAAAAATTCTTCTACAATATGGGTTCCAGAGGAGTCCTGAAGGAAAATACTGAGAACTTCCTTATATATCTCGCAAAAACTTATGGAGATAAACCCGAGCTTACGAAAGACTGGGTTTATGAAGATCCCATAGAATTCCCTGAAGCAGCGATTTACCACCCGGATGCTCGTTCTTCAACTAATGAATCTCAGCCAGACTGGTTTGAAAATACTACTGATTACCTTGAATGGTACTCTACCTCAACTAACTCAAATTCAACTAACTCAAATTCAACTAACTCAAATTCAACTAACTCAAATGAATCACGACATATTTACGACAAGAGCAAACCCACTATAGGGATATGGTTCCATGCTTCCGACTATACAGGTGACAACCTTAAAGTCATAGATGCTCTTATCCGTGATCTGGAAGGAAAAGGCTGCAACGTGATTGCAGGTTTTGATACTTTCAATGATATTCATAATTTTTACTTTGACGAAAATGGAGAACCTCTTGTCCAGTGCGTAATTTCTCTTAAGAGCTTCCGTTTGAATTATGATGACCCTGATAAAGGTGTGCAGGAGCTTGAAGACCTTGATGTGCCTGTCCTCACGGGATTGGTTGTTACAAACCCTGCTAATTCTACCGACATAGCTGATAGTAATAGAGGTATCCCCAGTGAAGAGGTTGTATACAAGACTCTGCTCCCGAGCATTGACGGGATTTTCGAGTACATTGTAATAGGAATTGATAATTATGATTCCGCAACAGGTGAAAGCAACTATGAACCACTGCCTTCTCAGATTGACTGGATGGCAAACAGGTCAATTAACTGGGCAAACCTGAAGTTAGAGGAAAACGAAGACAAGAAAGTAGCTGTCATCTATTACAACTATCCTTCAGGAAAGGATAACATCGTAGCAAATTATCTCAATTCCACCCAGAGCATGTTTGAACTCCTGAATGCAATGAATAAAAGCGGTTATGAGGTCTCCGGAATCCCGGAAAACAGTAGTAAGCTCATGGAGATGCTTCAGGCCCAGGGCATCAATGTTGGTTCCTGGGCTCCCGGAGTTCTGGATGGGATGGTGGAAAACAGGACTGAGTGGGGACTTCAACTCATACCTATGGATACCTATAAAGAGTGGTTTGAGTCTGAAATTCCGGAAAATCTGAGAGCCAATGTAACAGCCGAATGGGGTGAACCCTGGTCTGAAGATCTGCCTCAAAATAAGAGTGTTATGATCTATGAGAATGAAACCGGAAAATACATTGTGATTCCAACGGTGCGTTTCGGAAATGTCTGGCTCATGCCTCAGCCTGCCAGAGGAACAGGACAAAATAATGACACTCTTTACCACAGCAATGTTGTACCTCCCACACATCAGTACATAGCTTTCTATCTCTGGCTAAACCATGAATTCCAGCCTGATGCTCTTATTCATATGGGCACTCACGGTACGCATGAATGGCTCCCGGGCTCTACTTACGGCATGAACCGGACTTCAGACTGGTCTCCTCTTCTGCTGCAAGACATTCCTAATATCTATCCCTATATCGTTGCCAACGTGGGGGAAGGAATAACTGCGGAGTACAGAGGTAATGCTCTAATTATTGACCATTTGACTCCAACACTTGAACGCAGTGGGCTTTATGGAGATTTGCTAAACCTTTCAACTGATGTGGAGGGGTATTACGACCCCGGGATTTCTTCTCAAACAAGGGCAGGATACCAGAAGGCCATAGTAAATGAGATAATCGCACTCAACCTCAGTGTTGATCTGGGAATAGATAACGTAACTGTTCTTCAAGATTACAACGAAACGGAGTTTGAAGATTTCGTTAAAAATGTCCTTCACGAATACCTGGAAGATGTAGGAAATGAAAATATTCCATACGGTATGCATATTCTCAGCCATGTTCCTTCGACGAATATGACAGATCCTGAAAGTGATGAACTTACAGGAATGGTAAGGGCTATGCTTGGAGGAAGTTTTGAGGATAATATCACTGCTGCCTTCTACCCTGAATCTTCATATCCTCTCGGAATTCCATTGAATGATACAAAAGTTACCAAACTTGTCTGGGAAGTCGTAACCAATAATACGAGTGTTTCTAAGGCGCAGACTGCAGTTTATGGGAAAACTAACAGCACAGTTACACTTGATCTTGAACAGGGGCTGGATTATAAAGACAGGCTTCTTAACTGCGATGTGGAGATTGACAGAATTCTTTCGGCCCTGAACGGAGGCTTTATCCCACCAGGTTCAGGGCTGGATCCTATAATGAATCCGGATGCAGTACCTACAGGACGCAATTATTACAGCATAAATTCAAAGCTCTATCCTTCAGAAGCAACCTGGGAAGTTGGAAAAACTCTTGCAATCCAGTTGCTTGAAGACTACTATAGCGAACATGGAGAATATCCCAAAAAAGTTTCATTCTCAAGGTTCGGAGTGGAGTTTATTGCGGACCACGGAACTCTGGAAGCCGAAGTGCTTTACCTGCTTGGGGTAAAACCTGTCTGGGATGAGTACGGGTATGTAACCGGAGTTGAAGCTATCCCTGAAGAAGAACTATTGCCAAATTATGATACTTCAAAGCCTGGAAGGCCGCGTATTGATATTGTTTATACTACCGCAGGTATGAGGGATGCGTTCCCTGATAAGATCAAAATGATAGACAGTGCTGTGAAGCTTGCAAGCTCTCTTCCTGGCGTAAACTATCCAAACTACGTAAATCAGAGCTCCCTTACGCTCTATGATTCCCTGATATCTGAAGGGTATGACAATGAGACTGCAACAAAGCTCTCTACAATGCGCTGCTTTGCAGTAATGGACGGTACTTATGATATAGGGGTCTCAGATGCTATCAGTGCAAGCGGGTCATGGGATAATGAAGAAGATATTGCAAACGTATACCTGAACAAAATGGGATACGCTTATGGAGAAGATTACTGGGGAATACAGTGCAGAGAGCTCCTTGAAGGCAACCTGAAAAGCGTTGAGGCGTCGGTACATTCGTCCTCTTCAAACCTGTACGACTCCCTTGATAATGATGACCTTTTCCAGTACTTCGGCGGCATGAACCTGGCAACGAGGTATCTTAGCGGCAATACTCCGGAGATGTATATTTCGGACACAAGTAGCTCGGACGGAGCTCAGATGGTGGGAATGCAGGAGTACCTCAGCAAGGACTTGCGGGCTAGATATTTCAACGACAAATGGATCGAAGGAATGAAGACCTCCGGATACTCAGGCGGCAGTATGATGTCCGAATTTGTGGACAACCTATTTGGATGGGAGGTAAGTGACCCTGACCTTGTGGATGATACTGTCTGGCAAGATGTGTATGAAACCTATGTAAATGATCCTTCTATGAAAGAATGGTTCAAGCAGA
Organism: Methanosarcina sp. DH1; assembly: GCF_020804205.1. Classification (NCBI taxonomy): domain Archaea; kingdom Methanobacteriati; phylum Methanobacteriota; class Methanomicrobia; order Methanosarcinales; family Methanosarcinaceae; genus Methanosarcina; species Methanosarcina sp. DH1. The sequence continues at coordinate 27,664 of NZ_WJBJ01000034.1, forward strand.
ACAACCCCAGTGCTTATCAGTCTATGACAGCTAGAATGCTTGAAGCAGTCAGGCATGATTACTGGACACCTTCAGAGGATGTTATCGAAAGCCTTGCAAAGGATTATGAAGAATCTGTGGCCGAGAACGGTGCTTCGTGTTGTCATCACACCTGTGGAAATCCTCTTCTTCATGAGTTTGTAAGTGGAAAAGTATCTGTTCCGGGCTACTCCGAGCAAATAGAAGCTGCAACCAAAGCTGAAACTCTGGATACAACAGAAAAGACCCAGAACAGTAGCAGTGGTAGTCATCACAGTCATAATACTGGAAATGCTACCGTAAAAGCCAGTTCATCCAGCAACCAGACGTCTCAGGATTCGAACGGAGGATATGGTACAGATACTTCCGAACCTGACCCTGGAGTTCAGAAATCCTCAGATACTGATTATGTTGAAGGGTACGAGATGCAGAAAGATTCTACCGAAGAACCTGATAATAGTGGGCTCTCGTTTTCGGGCTCGGATATTATCGGAATTCTCTTTGTAGTGGTAGCTGCCGGTGGAATTTACCTGGGCATGAGGAAGAGATAAACACAGAAAAATGGAATTAAATGGAATTAAATGAAATTAAATAAATGGAAAAAAGGAATAAAATTCAAAAAGGGTTAATTCCCTTTTCTTTTTTCTTAAAAAAAGACTTTTTATGTTTTGATTTTTGATATTATTGATTTTCATCACTAGGTTTGTTTTTTCAGCACTAATTTTGTTTTTTCAGTCCGTTGCGTCCTCGTCTTTTTCTTCAGTCTCTTTTATGTAGGGCTTAATATCCAGCACAGGTGTCCCATTAATTGCATCAAGCCCTTTTACATGGAGCACATTACCCTCCACTTTCAAAAGCTCTACAATGGTAAGCCCTATCCCGTTAGGGCGATAAGGGCTCCGGCTGGCAAAGACTCCTGAGATTTCCCCGTCATAATGGCGGCGGTGGATGAGCTTATATCCTTTCGATTTGCTGAAATAAAACAGAATGTACAGTTTTTCAAAGTCTTCTATTCTGTAAAGACCCTCTGTAAACTCTTTCTTGAGGGCTATCTTTGAGACTTTATTGTATACCTCTTCATTGTATACCGGTTCAAGGTAGTCGTTTTCAACGTAGCCTACAGGGACCATTTCAATTCTTTCGGAAGCCTCAGGAATTTCATTCATCTTTTGCCTCAAAACATGGAATGCAAACTATTTTTCCATTTTTAACCCTTCCCATAGGCTCCATGAAACCTTCTCCACATTTACTGCAGACCAGGGTGGGGTAAATTATGGCTTTTTCCGGCGGCTCGGTTTCAACTTCTCTAACCCAGAAAAGCTCTTCTTCAGGCATTTCCAGTATTCTCTGGCTTTTTGCATCATGAGAGGCCCGAAACTCTTTTGCCTCTTCTGGGCTTGCAGTGCCTGCCCTTAATTTTGCGAAGAGTTCGGTGTGCTTTTCGTCCGTGGGGAGAGCATCGGGTTTCAGGGAAATCCTCAGAGCTTTATTATCGCCTCTTTTGAAGTATGTGTAAACATGTTTCCCATGATCCTTGAAAATTAGATTCCCTTTCCCACAGGTGCACCCGTTTATTGCCTGAATGGCATCCACGGCGCAGGACCGGTTTTCTACAATTGCGACCAGTTCTTCATCTTTGCTGCGGTCTTTGAAGTGGTTGGCGGCAAGTGTTGCTACTCTGTAGCCAATGGAAAGTCCGGGGCAGACATGTCCATGAAACTGTACTGCAGTATTGAAATCCAAGTTTTTGACTCCTGATGTTTTTAGCTCTTAGTTTTACTGATTTCCACGTTAGATTGTCACGTTAGAAATGATTAACTTTAATGAACTAGTTCCATATTATTTAGGTATTATTTATATGTTTTTTGTTTAATTAATATTACAAAAAAAATTTCTCGTAATAAGAGAAGGCCTGCTTTCGAGATTTCAAAAATAAGAATATTCACTCTGCACTATTTCTGAAGTTTTACTCATGGAATAACAGAAAGGCCGAACTCTGGTTTAAGAGTTTTATTTATTAAAATCTTGAAGGAAAATAGAGATCTGGTCTGGGATCACTAATTTATATTTATACACAGGACTCCGCTCACTTTATATAGTATAAATCTAGAGTAATCAACCTTATCTCGAGAATATTATGAAAAATGTCTGATAACATCCTTTTTTATATAAAAACCCCATGAATAATTATTAAAATTGGGAGCCTTGTTTGCCACCTCTGATAGGCTCCCAATTATGTGATTCAACCCCTACGATTAAGAGAAAAACCCCTTAACTCTTAATCGTTGACTTTCTCTTTATGTTATAGAGGTATATAACCTATACGACTTTAAAATTTGCGTTGCATTAAATTATTTAGTCTCCTTGAAATCACAATCGTTAGACTTAATGGAATTTTCAATCATTAAATATATTTTATATATGTTAAAGTTTTACAAAAAGTGACGAAATTGCTTTAAAACCAAAAAAAAGGCGAGATAGAATTAATTAACTAAAAAATTATATATACTGTCTATAAAATTCAATTTTCAGGTGAAAATAGATACAAAGTCTGGTTATAGAAACTAATTCATAATATATATATTTTAGAAATTAACATTCAATATAATTTTTTTCTACATATTAAACACTATTATAAATAAAAATTATGTGTTGAAAACTATATAGTGGCTTTCTACTAAATTACACGAGCAAAAGCGGGTTTAACTGAATTTAGTGAATTAATATTACATTATATGATTTTTTATATTTGCTTAAAAAAGTGATTTTACAAAACATGCGTTACTATTGAATAATATTGGAAAATAAAAGTTTTAGTAAAGATCGCAGAAACTCTCTTTTGTAATTTTAATTTGCTCAAAAAACTTACAATATCAGGATGAATAAACATTTATTTTAATATCAGGTTCCTGTTAACAATTGAGGCTTTCAGTAGAAGTACAGTTGAAAAATAGAGGACAGTTAAAAAATGAGGAAGATATTTATTAAATATCTGTATATATAATAAAATCATGAACAGCCCGCTTCTAGAATTGATTTTCCTTTCCGAAAAAAGGAAAGATCTTCTTTTATTTTTGAAGGATGGGCCCAAAACGATTTCCGAGATCAAAGAAAACCTGAATGTAGGTCTGGTGGCAATTCTCCCTCAATTAAAAAAACTGAGGGAAAACTCCTTGATTTCAAAGACAGGTGATATCTACAGCTTAGCTCCTCTCGGGATAGCAGTAGTTGGCAAAATGAAGCCAATGACGGATGTCTTAACTGTCTTCGGAAGCAAATATGAATATTGGGCAAACCATGCAGTTGAGTCCATACCCGACCCTCTGCGGGAAAGAATAGGAGAGCTGGCTAACTGCACGTTTTCCGAACCTCCCGATAGGACGCGCCTCTTTGAGCCTCACAAAGAATTTGTGGAAAACCTTATGAAATCAAAAAAAATAAGCGGTATTGCCTCGGTTTTTCACCCTTTTTATCCATCTCTATTCCTTACTTTCGCAAAAAAGGGAGTTAACATTTCTATTCTCGTAACTTGCCCGATTTATGAGAGAATAAAAGAAGAATATGGTCCTGAATTAAGTGAATTCCTTAAATTCGAAAATGCAAGTTTCTACGTTTGCAGCAAAAAAATCGACCTTGCCTATGCAGTTACCGACAGGTTCCTTTCTCTCACCTTACCTTTTTCAGACGGCACTTATGACCATATAGAAGATGTCCTGTGTTTTGAACCTCAGGCTATACAGTGGGGAGAAGATCTTTTTGCTTATTACAGGAAGATCTCGGATAAACTTACTGAAATTCACTGAAATCTGAATTACTTTCAGGTCAGTTCCCGGAACAGCCGGAAGATAGTTATAAATTGGACCCTTGCCATCCCTTATACCATGCAAAAAGTTCAGGAAACCGCAGAAAAAATCCGGACAATGGAGATCCGGGGTGCAGGCAGGATTGCAAAAGCCGCTGCTGAAGCTATCAGAAATTATGCCACAGAGCTGGACGCAGCTTCAATGGAAGAATTCAGTGCCAGAATAAAGGAAGTCTCTAATCTTCTCATCAGTACCCGCCCAACAGCTGTTTCCCTCCCGAATGCCGTGAAACTCTCATCAAAGTATTCTTCAGCAAATGTGGAGGAAGCAAGGCAGGAAATTATTAAAAATTCAAACCTCTTTATTGAGATAGCTGACAAAGCCCTTGAAAAAATCGGAAAAATTGGGTCGAGAAGAATTCGGAACGGGGATGTTATAATGACCCACTGCAATTCCCATGCTGCCCTTTCGATCATCACAACAGCGTTTGAAGACGGAAAGGATATTTCGGTAATTGCTACTGAAAGCCGTCCCAGGCGCCAGGGCTTATTGACAATTCGCCACCTTAATGATTTTGGAATTCCCACAACCCTGATTGTAGATTCTGCGGTGCGTTACTACATGAAAGACGTGGATAAGGTTGTTGTCGGGGCTGATGCTATTGCAGCTAATGGCGCACTGGTAAACAAAATTGGGACATCACAGCTTGCGCTTGCAGCTCATGAGGCCAGAAAAAGTTTTATGGTCGCTGCCGAGACCTTCAAGTTTAGCCCGAGCACGATTGTAGGAAACCCCATAGAAATCGAAGAAAGGTCTGTAGACGAGGTAGTCGATCCTATAGTCCTGAAAGAGCTTTCTCATGTGCAGGTAAGAAATCCTGCTTTTGACTTCACGCCTGCCGAATACATTGATATGATCGTAACTGATATTGGAATTATCCCGCCTGAAATGGCATATACCGTTATAAAAGAACATCTTGGCTGGGAGCTTGGGGATTTATAATTCGGGTGATGGTATACTGATCAAATTTGACCCCGTTGATTAGCGTCCAAATATCAGTGTTTTTCATATGTTTTGAAATCAAATAATGAAGAATTTATTCATGGAATCCTTTGCGTTATGCGAACGAAAGTGTTTATTTCTTAAGGGTTGACAGCGGATATTAATATGCAAGAGGAACAATTCAGCAATGCATATGTTAGGGTAGTTGCGACACTTTTTAATTTATTATGGGACAACCAAAATTTATATTAATTTTCATTGGTCATCGGTTAGCATAAAATCCCATCTCTTGCATACGTTTTTAGAATACTATTATAGACAGCAATGCTGACACTGGTCATTAGCAGAAGAATCTATTCTCGTGTAAGAAACTAAATCGCTTCTCCTTCAACCGCTTCTCCTGAAAAGATGGCGAAATATACACAAATGTATTGGAGTATTGGATTGTTGAAGTCTTAAGATATCGAATATTGATTTTACTGAATGCCGGATTCTTCTTGTTAAGTCAGATTTTCAATCAAGATATGTAAAAATCACTGGATTTTGGCACAGAGTCAAAAATCGGAATGTGAAATGGAACAGGCGATGAGCTAATTTGTGAATCTTATCGGAATATTACTTCCGAGATAGTAATATTTATATGTTTGTATCTTTATTGAAATAATTGATATTCCACAAAACAGAACAAAAAATAAAGACTGGTATAAATGTGGAATTGATAATATTTGATAACGTAAGTTTTTCCTTAAGAGAAACATCATCATTAAAAATTTTAATTTTAATGTCATGAAGGGAGATAAGATATTACTCAAAAACATATCCGGTGGAATGATATGAAAGCAATTGATGAAACAATGAGTATATACCAGATCTTAAGTGAATATCCTTTTTTGCTAAAAATATTTAAACAGCATGGGATGGAGAAATTTGAAAATAAGGAAGTTCTCGAAAAACTTGGCCCTTTACTAAAATTGAAAACAGCTCTATCAATGGTATCAGTGAATAAAGACTCTTTTATTGAGCTCCTGAATCAGGCTGTTGTGGCCAATGAAACAAAAGGAGATTTTACCCTTGCAGATTCTCCGGAACGACAAAAAGAGCTGACCCTTCTTGCCCTTTTGCCATGCGGCATGAAGATGCCCTTTAACCGTGCATTTGATGACTTTTCAGCCGAATACAGCAGGCAAATAAATAATGTGCTCCATTCTCTTGTAGAAGGTAATGTCAATCATGAGATCTCATATTATGCATATATTGATCTGGTTACATCGATTGACGAACTGCCGGACATAATAGTCAGTTCTGATATTAACAGCTTTTACCATAGATCCTTCCAGGAGAATTTTCTCAATAAGGAATATTTTGTAACTCTCAATTCATCCCCAATGAACTGTGATTTTGAATCCATCGGTTTTGCGGATCCTCGCGGCCAGTTTACCATGATCTCTGCAAACCTTCTTGTTCTGGTTACAATAGATGAACTCATGAAGGATAACCCCAAACCGGAATCCTGGGAAAATATCTTAAAAGGTGGGTACCGGAACAGGGTTGTTATGCGGGGACAGGACGGCTTTTTCTGTAATGGAGTACTGCTCCCGTTCTACCGGCTATACGGTATGGAGGGAATTAAAAAACTTGCTTCGTCAGTATATACGGGAATCCATCCATCCGAGATGGTCAAAATGATAGACAGCAAAAAAGATGATGTACCTCCAATGTATATCATGCCTCTCTTCTTTGCTAAGAAAATTCAGGACAAATCCCGGATAACGATCAATATACCTTCAGAAGGAGCTATTGTAAGCCCTGTGCAGATGCTGGTGAAAAAAAGTGCAGTAGAACGGGTTAAGGAGATAACGGATTTTCTCTGTGGAAAAGAGTTTGGTAAAATCTCTGTCCGAGCCTTTTTCCCAACAACAAACCCCGACGTTGAGAATAATCTTAAAGGAATCAAACTCTATTGGCTGGGTTGGGACTTCCTGATGAATACTGACATAGGAGCACTTAAAAAAGAGGTTGAAGTGGTTTTCAATAAACATTTTTATGAGACCGGAGGCATGGTGTGAGGCTTGTTACGGTGGCAGGTCCTCCCTCATCAGGAAAAACCAGTATCATTATCAAGACCATCGAAGAGCTTAGACAAAAGGGTTTTACAATAGGTGTGGTAAAATTCGACTGTCTCTCGGCTCAGGATGAGGAACTTTATTCCGCTCACAATATTCCGGTCAAGACCGGCCTCTCCAGAGGGCTCTGTCCTGACCACTTTTTTGTAAGCAATATTGAAGAAGCTCTCAGGTGGGCCAAAGAGAAGAAGTTTGATTTTCTGATTACTGAAAGTGCCGGTCTTTGCAACCGTTGTTCTCCCCATATTAAGGATGTTCTGGCAATCTGTGTCATTGATAACCTGAGCGGTGTCAACACACCTAAAAAAATCGGCCCCATGTTAAAACTTGCAGACATCGTTGTTATTACTAAAGGGGATATCGTCTCCCAGGCAGAGCGTGAGGTCTTTGCATACAGGGTTAGACAGGTTAACCCCAGGGGAATGATAGTACAGATTAATGGCGTTACAGGACAGGGTAGTTTCTATCTTGCAAAGCTTGTGGAAAAAACCTCTACAATTGAAACCCTTCAGGGAGCTACACTTCGATTTACCATGCCCGCAGCTCTATGTTCATACTGTCTTGGAGAGCGAAAAATCGGGGATGACAGGCAGATTGGCGTTTCAAAGCTGGTAAATTTTAGAGGAGATGAATAAATTTCAGATGGGAAAAATAAATTTCAGATGGGATGAATAACTTTCAGATGAGAAGAATAACTTTCAGATGGGAAGAATAACTTTCAGATGGGATGAATAACTTTCAGATGGGAAGAATAAATTTCAGATGGAATGAATAAATTTCAGAGGAGAAGGAAGAGCTTGCGGACAGATTTGCTCCAAATGACGATTAATGAACTCAGGAAGATGATGCCCTGGATAGAGGACTATTTCTCTGCATTTGCAATTGATCCTGCACAGTTCGGGAGCAGGAAACTGGAAGAGCTGGGTTCGATACTTGGTGAAGATTATTTTATCGAGATGGAAAGCAGCTCTCTCGCCTTTATTGATGGTTTCTTTCTATTTATTGAGCAGGCAAGGGCTCTTCAACAGGGAAGCGGGTCCACAGTTGAATCCCTGACAGTGCTCTCTGGACGTAATAAGAATGGTGAAAAAGAAGCCTTTTCGGTAAATCTAAAAAAGGGTGAGGTTACAGCAATAGTCGGCCCGACAGGATCAGGCAAGTCACGTCTTCTGGCTGATATTGAATCTCTGGCTCAGGAGGACACTCCAACCGGCCGGAAAATACTGGTTAATGGCCGGGCTCCAGGTGACGAGGAGCGTTTCTCAACCGAGGGGCGTTTTATTGCGCAGCTTTCACAGAACATGAACTTTGTTATGGACCTAAGTGTCGAGGAGTTTCTGACCATGCATGCGGAGAGCCGTATGGTTGACGAGGTTTCTCGTATTGTTCAGAAAATATATGATACTGCAAACATCCTGGCAGGAGAGCCTTTCAGCAGGGAAACTCCTGTTACGGAGCTCTCAGGAGGACAATCCCGCGCTCTGATGATTGCAGATACAGCACTTCTCAGTCCGGCATCTGTTGTTTTGATCGATGAGATTGAGAATGCAGGCGTTGACAAGGTTAGATCTCTGGAGCTTCTGGTAAGTAATAATAAGATTGTTTTAATCAGTACTCATGACCCTCTTCTGGCTCTATCGGCAGATCAGCGGCTGGTCGTTCAAAATGGCGGGATTTCAAAACTTATAAAAACCACGCCGGATGAGAAAAAGTACCTGAAGAGCCTCGAAAAAATAGACCGAAAACTTACTCTTCTCCGAAATCAGTTGAGAATGGGTGAAGAGATCGATTTCGGCGATTTTCTGGTGTAACTTAATTTTGTCGGGATAAAAATTGCACAAGATTTCGTTATTCCTGTCATCCAATAACATTTTTAATAAGGTATGGAGAAAATCGTTTTGAGAAAGAATTGAGAAAGCGTATATATTGCGACTTAAAAATTAAAAATAAATCTGTATTAATGCCCTTTTGTTAGATTTCGGCTCCACAATACCTCAGATACTTTGACTGTACTGTTTTTACAATAATTTGTAAAAAACAAGATCGTTAGCTATGAGAAAATTGACTGCTGCCCAGAGAAATATTAAGAAGATTAAAAAGGAGCGAATGTGAATCACCTGGATATAAAAAAATAAAAAAGTTTAAAAATCCGTTTTTAACTATAGTTGTTTTATCCCAAAATAATTTCGCTTTTTGAATATTTTTTATTTTAATCATACATAATATACAGTTGACCCACTATTTTACTCCAATTTCGAACTTGTTTCATTTTACATGATTAGTCCACAATACCAAAATGGAATTTTACTTACTCCACGTTTAACTCTTTGCGTCGCCTGCTGTTGTATTGGGTATTAAACGTTTAAAGGATTTTGAATCTGCGAAATTATTTCAGGATACAACACCCTTTATTCTATATAAATAGTTTAACTCTCCCTATGTGCCTATATAGACACCTAAATTTTCATTTGTTTTTATAAATTTAAACTTGATTTTTTTGAACGTTGTGGGATTCGAGCCAAAATCATTGATTTTGTTGAGCACATGCCCACATATGATTCAAGAAGTTTTTCAATTATTGCAAAAATCACCTTATTTTTGAAAGAGATGGCGGAATGTGAGATTTAATGTAAAAACATCAAAATATAAGAGGACATCTTCATGATAGAGAGCTTGAGAGATAACTATACAAATCTTCCCAACCTATTTTTTTCGATGCAGCGTATCGTTCTCCATGTAGACATGGACTATTTTTTTGCAGCCATTGAAGAGCGGGAAAAACCTGACCTTCAGGGAAAAGCCATCGTAGTCTGCATGCTTTCCGGAAGAGGTGAGCTCAGTGGAGCTGTAAGTACCTGTAATTATACTGCACGAGAGTCAGGGATCAGGGCAGGAATGCCCTGTTCGAAGGCAAAAAAACTGAACCCTGAAGCTGTTTTCCTGCCTGCCCGAAAGGATTTTTATACTTCAGTCTCGGATCGGGTTATGGAAATTCTCAGGAGTTATGCGGATGTCAGGGAGACAGGGGAAGCGTTTGAACAGATAAGCATAGACGAAGCCTTCCTGGAAATTACCGAAAAAACAGGTGGAGATTTTAACCTTGCCTTTGAGATTGGAACCCAGATTAAGAATGAAGTAAAAGATAAAGAGAAACTGACCTGTTCGGTTGGGGTAGGCCCTAATAAACTTATTGCCAAGATGTCATCCTCTGTCCAGAAGCCAGATGGAATTACTGTTATAAGTCCGGATAAACTCGAAAACTTTCTCTGGCCTCTCAAGGTGTCCAAACTCTGGGGGATAGGAAATGTAACCGCAGGAAAACTGCAGGAAATGGGCATAGTCACAATAAAAGATCTTGCTGAACACGATGTTATTGACCTTATTTCAACTTTCGGGAAAACACGGGGGATCTGGCTTAAACAGGCTGCATCAGGCATCGATGATTCTCCCCTGAAAGAAAGGGACGGCTCCGAACAGATCGGGAGGATTGCAACCCTGCATGAAGATACTCTCGACGTTAATCTTATCTCTCAGCTACTTGACAGGCTGGCAGGGGATGTAATTTCAAAACTCGATTCAAGGGAACTTTCCTTCAGGACTGTAACGATTACGGTCATAAATTCAAAGTTCAGGATGTACACTAAAAGCCGTACACTAAACCACCCGGCTTATTCAAAGGAAACTCTGCTCGAGGTGACTCGCGAAATCCTTAATGAGTTCCTTTCGGAAAGCCGGACTGAGTTCAGGCGTGTAGGTGTAAGGGTAGGAGAACTTCAAAAAAGGATGGGCCAGAAAAGCCTTTTTGATTATTAGTTTCACCCTTTTTGAGATTATCAAATTTGCCTTTTTGAAGTTTTACATTTACCTCTATCTGAATTCTCACTTTTTCTTTTTGCAAAGTACTCCGTTTTAATTCATGTAAATGTAAGAGTTTATGGAAGAGTTCAAATAAATTTAACAAGCGGGCAGACTTCAATACATGCTCCGCAGTGAATGCAGTTTTCTTTAATCCTTACTTTCTTTTCTTTCATTTCAATTGCATTATGCTCACAGTGGCCCACGCAAACTCCGCACCCCTGGCAGAGCAAAGCCCTTCTTACCGAGAGCTCAACAATTCTCATAAGCTTTTTTAGCTCTTTTTCGTCCTCGCTTCTCCCATTAACATTCCCTGAGGCAAAAACCTGTGCCCTGGATTCTTTGAAAACGACGGACGCGGCTCCTTCTATGAAAGAAGCTTTTCCGATGGGTGAAAGCATCCCGCTTTCTTTAAGGGTTTCTATGTCAATTGCCTGCCCAAAGCTTCCGTCCGCAGATATTCCTCCTGCTTTGCAGGGCCTGTACCCTGTTGCTACTTCAAAATGAAGTTCTGTTGGGGCTTCCTGGGATGGGAGAAGAGAAATTCCTTTTTTCTCAGCAAGGTTCTGGAGAACACGAGGATACCGCTTATAGCGCCATAAACCGTACTTTACCCATTCAGGAGAAAGCCCCATTTTCTCGGCATAGGCAAGGAGATAGAAGTTCAGCTTTTTTGCAAGTTCGGGATGGCTTTCCTCAAGCTGGAAGAAATCTGCAAGAGAGGAAGACGGGCAGAGCCAGCACCCCATCCTGTCATATCCTTTTTCATAAGCCGGATTATAGGGAGCTTTTGTCCTGAAAAGGTAAAGCCAGACATGAAGAGCTGTCCATTCCTGTATAGGGGATGCTCCTACCTGATTTCCCACCCAGGGATTTTTCCAGACTTTCTTGCTGATTGAACGGGCATGGGATTCATACTGGCGCTGTCCTATGAAACTGAGGCACCCGCCTTCATAGTTCTCGTCAATTAACCTGGTGATCGGCCCGAGTTTGCAGATCTTGCAGCACCAGCGGGTATCCATGGTAGGAGGGCCAAAAACACTTATTGAGTTCCAGAAAGCGTCTCCTGCACTTGAGCTCCGTAGTTTTTTCCCATAGTGCTCTACAACCTGTTTGACGTTTTCAACGGTTTCCGGAAACTCAAGCCCGGTATCTGCAAATATAATCTCGTAATCGTCAAGACTTTCACTAACTAGCTGGAGCACAGCAAGGCTATCCTTTCCCCCGGAATAAGATACGCTTACTTTCATGTCCATGCTTCCTACGACATTTTTTATGAAAGCATGGGACCTTTCTATCATGCCGTCCAGAATTTTTTCGTTGGCTTTTACGGCATCTTCCCAGGTCTGCCCTCCAAAATTTTCTTTTTGAGGCTCTGGGTTTCCGCTCCAGCGAGGTTTTACTGCATGCCCGTGGTTTTCTTCACACATTTCCTTTCCTGTCATTCGGGCCCGCCCACAGCAGATTACTTCTCCTGCAGGGTTCAGTACAACTACCTCGTCTTCTTTTTGGATTTCAGGATCGGCATCAAGAACCCCGGGTGCCAGGACACTTGCTCCCTTTTCCAGGATAAAAGGTACAACTGCCTGATCGATAACAACCCATTTTTTCAGGGCTTTTCTATCCCTGCCCTGGAAAAGCCTTCTTGCCCCTTCGAGCCTGGGAAGCAGGACCCATTCGCAGCTCTCTATTTCAAATCTGAGAGACGCAAGCACTTCCCCGTCAACTATAATCTCATCCATACGGTCTTCATACGGAGCTTTATTTAGCACTACAAGGTGTCCTTCAGGTATAAGGGGCGCATTGAACTGTTTTTCCGAAACCGAGTTTATGCGTTTTATATCATAATCAAAAGCAGGGCGGATATCCCCTGGAGGGGTTACCTCAACCTTTTTTGTACTTTTACCGCATCCGCACTTTTTTCCTAGCACAGGCACATTACAGGCCTCACACCAGTGCAGAAGCATTTTTCCAAGATATGCTGGTCTGGACATGTCATGCAGATTGAGAGAGGTTCACCTTTAAAAGGCTTTGGCTCAAGCTTTTTAAAAAAAAGCTTGAGCAAAAATTCATTTAAAAAGTCCTGGATTTTTGTAAGCTCTTTAGAAAAAAGCTTGAGCAAAAATTCATTTAAAAAGTCCTGGATTTTTGTAAGCTCTTTAGAAAAAAGCTTGAGCAAAAATTCATTTAAAAAGTGTTGTATTTTCGTAAGCTCTTTAAAAAAGTGTAATCAAAAAGTTATTTAAAAAGTCTTGTATTTTCTTAAGCTCTTTAAAAAAAGTTTAATCAAAATTATATATTGGAATGCACTGTTTTTTCAAATGCTCTAACCTTTAAGCAGGGCTCAATAATCCAGGCTCAATAATCCAATGATTATGACACATTCTCGCATAATACATTGGCAAGTTCTTTCAATGAGATAATACTTTTAACATTTTTACTTATTAATATTTTGTTATTTCTATTAATCCATATACCTTTCATTCCAATTTTTTCACATGGTATTATATCATTTTCGATGGTGTCTCCAACATAAAAGCATTTTTCTGGTTCTTCACCATTTCTTTTACATGCAATTTCAAATATTTCCGTATGGGGTTTTGAAACATTAAATTCTCCTGCTACTACGATATCAACAAAGTAATGAGAAATTTTCATTTTATCTAGCTTTAGTTTTTGTTGCCCTGGATCGCCATTACTGATGATACCCATTTTTAGCTTTGAAAGTTTTCTCAAGCATGGTATTACATCATTAAAAGGTTTCCAGCTTAATTCATAATTGCGTAAATAGTAATCAAATACTTCAAGTGCTTCTTCACTTGACAGGTTGATATTTCGTTTTAAATAAAGTTCTTTAATTCGCTCTATTCGCTGCTCTTCAAAAGAGCATTTTTTGGCTAAATATTTTTCAAAGTGTTTGTCTGATAGTTTACACCAAATAGAATAAAATTCATCAAAACTCATATCAAAAAAATTTTTGTGGTTTTTGTAAAATAATTTGACCCCTGTAAATTCTGCACTTTTATGATCCAACAGAGTGCCATCTATGTCAAAGAAAACCATCATGCTTTTTCCTCAAACTCAATAATATGATAGTACGAAAATTTAGCAGGAATATCTTTGTATCAGTGTATCAGTAATACAATAGGAAAGATCTGTTTTCTTCAAGTCATAACTTCTGTTTAATAATTAGTTAAAATTTCCTGATAATTAGTCATTTGTCGTCGGTCAAGGAATGCCTGAAATATATCTATTTTGTACCCGAAACCTACTTTAAGTTTTGGACTATTTACATGAAATTGATTCTCTGTTCCAGCCTATAATAAAATTAAATATTTAACAACTGTTGAGGAACTGAAAGCAATTTCTCTTGATTTCTTAATTAACCGAAAACGCATATATGGGACTCTTTTAACAATAACGTCTTGACAAAATCTGTCTGAATGTTTCAGTTTAGTGTCTAGATTCTCTGAATTCAATATCCGGATAATCCGGAATATGCAAATCGGGTTTTTTACTAAGAAGAAAATGAGTTTCTGTATTTCCAATTTTTTCAAAACCAAGTTTGTTGTAAAAATTTTGAGCTATATAATTAACTTTTAACACTCTGAGATTTATTTCTGTTTTTGCCTTTTGAGCATCGGCAATAATATCTGAAATAATTAAAGTTCCTATTCCTTTATTCTTATATTCAGGCAATATTTGTATTTCATCAATAACAATGGATTTTTCACTTCGACTGAAAGCAACAATGCCAACATTTTTATCATTTACAACAATAATCTGGAATTCTATAGTTTGGAAATACCTGCTGAAAAACTCTCTTTGAAAATCTTCGTTCCAATTGCCCCATGTTTTTATTACATAATCTTCTATGTTAGCCTTATTCAAGTTATAAATGAAATTATAGTCCTCTTGTGTTGCTATCTTTAAAATATATATTTACTCACCCTTCCAATAAAATTTATTGATAATATCAAGCAATTGTTTCAGTCCATTACATCAGGAAAAGTGTTAATTTTTGTTCTTCTTCATTACAAAATAATCTTACTTGATAATATACTCTTCCACATCAACTTATATTTTCCATCTTAGATCTAAACGAATAAGTTATGCTTCTTTGAATATATTGCTGTGGCCGGTCTGCTGTGTGAGTATGTAAACGCAAGCAAAGCCATGTTTCAGACTATGCCATGAAAACATCAATCAGGTATTAGTGGACGACCATAATAGTAGACTGCTAATAATATTAGACTGCTAATAATATTAGACTGCTAATAATATTAGACTGCTATTAATTAGACTGGTTTCAGAATCGGCTCATGATATAGATATATACAAATGCAGAAATAATGGATATTGGAATGGATATTGGGGGAATATCATGGTAGTCATAAAAAAAATTAATTCAGCCGGATTCGGGAAAATTCTTACAATCTTTTATGGAACAATGGGTTTAGTTTTTGGGTTTTTTACAACAATAGCTGCTTTAATGGGAATTTCCATGACAAAAAAATTCGGGATTTTTTCCTTGATTTTCGGGAAATGGGCTGTACTCAGTCTACCTATATTTTATGGAGTGTCTGGATACTTCATAGGGCGTATTGCAGCTAGTTTATATAATACTATAGTGGGCTCGAAAAAAGGGTTCAAGGTGGAGGTTTTGCGTTAAAAATTGGTATTCATAGAGGAAAATATCAAAAAATTATTAAGAAGTGTTGTTTGTATAATTTTATTTTTCCTCTTTTTCCCAAGCATTCCTTGTCTTCAATGCAAGTTCAGTCCAATAAGTAACGAGATTAAACCCCATTTTGGCACTTACCTCTTACCGAACTTCCATCCTCCAAAAAGGCAGGCCAAGCCGCCCAATAATCCGAAACCTGGAGTAGAGTTATTTTTGCTCGATTCATTTTCACTTGAGCTATTACCATTATCATACTCTGAATTATTGTTCTTTGAATTATTGAGTTCAACAGCTTTTTTTTCTTCAAATGATAGGTTAGCTTCTTCGGCTTCTGTATCTTCACGTGAATTGGAAGCTACTCTTGTGCTTTGACCAGTAATATTAGAATCTATAAAAGGCCCAATGGCAACTCCAGCAGGATAGTTTATAGTATATTTCCCTGAATTCACAGTCGCTGTAACTTTGTTTGTATCTGTATCAATTACGGAGACATTGTCGCTTTCGGCGTTTGTCACATATACCTTTTTTCCGTTCGGCGTGACTGCAATTCCCATAGGTTGTATTCCTACAGGCACGGTGGCTATAACAGTGTTTGTTGCTGTATCAATTACGGATACGTTGTTGCTCTGCCAATCTGCCACGTATACCTTTGTTCCGTCCGGTGTGACTGCAATTCCCATAGGTTGTATTCCTACAGGCACTGTGGCTGTAACGGTGTTTGTTTCTGTATTGATTACTGATATGTCGTTGCTGCCTGTATTGGTTACATACACCTGATTCCCGTCAGGACTGACTGCAATATCAGAAGGATGGTCTCCTACAGGCACCGTGACCGTAATTTTGTTTGTGTCCGCATCGATTACAGAAGTAGTGTTGTTGCGGCTGTTCACAGCATAGATTTTTTTTCCATATGGAGCGATTGCAACGTTAACAGTACTTATTCCGATATTAATCATGGCCGTTACGCTATTCGTTGCCGTGTCAATTACTGAGATATTGTTGCTGTCATTATCCGCCGCACTGTAACGATTTGTCACATAAACCCTTGTTCCTGCAGGGTTGACTGCAACTCCCCAGGGATAACTTCCTCCTGTATTCACTGTGGCACTAACCGTATTTGTGGCTGTGTCAATTACTGAGACGGTGGGGTCAAATCCGGTTGCTACGTATACTTTTGTTCCTGCAGGGTTGACTGAAACACCTGCCGGCCAGCCGCCCACAGGCACCACGGCTGTAACATTGTCAGTTGCTGTGTCAATTACAAAAACAGTTCCAGTGTCGACCCCCAAACTCGTAACATATGCAAATGGAGCTGCACCTGCTACGCTCACCAGTATTGAAATCGTAAGTAACGTTATTCCAAAAGCTATTAGGAAAGTATCTTTTCTGCGTGCTTTATTAGACATTACCACAGATGAGGGTGGAACCGGAAAAGTAGCAATCGACGTTGTTGATATAGTTTTACCTTTCATATTTTATCCTCAAAAGCTGTTTGTCTTTCGCCATAGCGCTGTTTAGCGATGTTACAAAAAATTTGGAGATTTCAATAAATATATATAAAATAGTGAGAATTTTGATAAACCTCACTTTTTGGCTGGCTATAGATAGCTATATACAAAGTGTACATATGCAACCGTTGAAACCAGGAGTACATCCAACTCTTTAAAGGATTTTAACGTATATAGATGCGTTTTCTTTCTGTACCGTTTCCGATCTTTTCAATCTTTGGTGTACCACGTGACCCAACAGGCAATGGATCATTAATATACATATAATAATACCCATTCTGAATCAGGTATCCCTGGCAAACCCGATAATGATTTGAAGTCATACTGAAAAAAGGTCTTCTTTTGTTAATCTCTGTAACAGCGCCAGAACTAGTACAACTACTAGTTAAAGTTCCTGTTTTTCCCCATTTAATATTAGCCCATTTTATAATTTCAGAAGGATTGAGCCCAGCCGGATCATCGTTAGAATCGAAGAAATAGTTATAGATTGATGTTTGTTTAGGAGTTGGTCTTCCATAGTATAAAGAAATCATTTGAATAGATGCTTCACCACAATAAATATCGCATTCTTGTCCACGACAAAGAACACCAAGTTTTATACTTGTTGAAGTCGTGGTTGCTGCATCGGCACTGAGTTTCTTCATATTTTCTTCAGTGACTGCCGCATTAATATTAACTCCCTTATTAGCTGCTGCTTGTTCTATAGATTTTGTGAGTTGATCACTTTCCTGCCACTCTTTTAAATTTTCTTCAACTCCATTCTCCAATTTCATTTCATACATTGACCAAACCCCAGGCTCGGTTTCAGTTACAGGTTTATCTTCTATCTTTTCAAGAGTATATGCGTCTACAAATATCCGATGTTCAAATCCAGTGGTCTTGTCTTTTACAACGGTCATCGCCCCTATATTCGGATAGTTGTATACAACCAAACTGGTTGATTTGATTTCTCCAGTGGGATAATTTTTCTTGGCGATATCTTTTGACTTTTTTATAGCTTCAGCCGTTTTATAGGGTTCAGGCTCAAATGCAATGTCATTGAATGAATTTCCTAGCTTTTTATTGGCATAAATATCAATTGTACCTATCAATTTTTTTTCTTTATAGACTGAAAATTGATAAAATAATTTCTGACCATTTATGTCATAAAGCTCAATTGGTTTGGGATCAATAGATGCCCCTGTCCAACCTTCAAAGTTTGGTGCTTTGGCTGCTATAAAACTTATCATATTCGCATTAGCATGCTTAAAGGCGTCTTCAGCGGTTACAGAGTAATTATCCTCATTCTGTGCACTTACGGCTGGTATCAATGTAATACCAACCAGCAATATTACTAAAATTAGCGCTACTATTCCAAATTGTTTCTTAATCATTCATTTAACTCCTGGTTACTTTTTCCTAGGAAGCAGAATCAGGCAAACTTGATATATACGCAAAGCTAACATGACCATTGCCTCTTAGGACATGTTTTATGGAGTCAGGGTTATCTGGGAAGTACTTTAGAACTCTATAAAATTCTATTTATTATTCCTTTATATATTTTAGTATCAAGTTATCAAACAATCTGATACGGTGTAATATTTAGGATTATTTTTTTCAGAATTAGTACTTAATAGGTCGAATTATTTGATGGTTGGACTAAAAAATTTATATGCTTATACTGAATCCAAGCGTAGTTTTAAACTTAAAAAGTGAGAAATGGTGTTTTTAAGAAAAGTATGAACTGTCCTGGCATATTCAAAAAAATCATCACAACTAATTATACTAATTATAGGACAGCATGTTTCGTATTTCATCTCTTTATAGTCCCTTTGAGGACCACCTTCTATTACCCTGGTAGTTTACTTTATTCTGACTTTTGCCTTTCGTGTTTTTTCATTGTGTTGTAATCTTTTCCCATATTTTTTAGTGTGTTGTAATCTTTTTCCATCATTTTCATTGTGCTATAATCTTTTTCATTGTGACATACTCTTTTTCAGTATGGTGTACTCTTTTCCATCATTTTCATTATGTTGTGATCTTTTTCCATGTTTTGCATTGTGGTATAATCGTTTTCCATTCACTTCTAATTCAGAAAAATTTCGACATAAGGGAAGACTCTGAAATGCAGTGTTCTGAGAAACTGCATTCCTTACAGAATTTCTCTTCCTTTCTCTCAGGCATAATTCCGGCTTTAATTTTTTCCACTTCCCGGCAGATTTTAAGAACTTCCCGCCTATCCGTGCTTCGAACAGCCACCCTTCGGAGAAGGCCGAAACTTACATATTCCACAAAGGCAAAAGGGACCTCTTTTCCATTTTCGGCTTCAAGAAGCATGACAAAAGCTGCGGCATGTATCCGATCAGAAGCCCATACTCCCTGTTGAGGGCAGCTTCCTGGCTTTAAGATTGACGGAACCTGCACACCTTCAAAGCAAACGAGTTTTGATGGAACACCTTTGAGGTTGAGTCTTTCTGAGGACAGAAATGGCTCGGTTTTAACAGGCGTGAGTGCCGCAAGCATAGGCTCTTTCCCAAATTCTTCAAATGCTGCCCGCAGGTTGGCTGCAATTTCGGGAAGTTTAGCTCTTGCCCGCGCTTCTCCCTCCTCAAAAATCTCTTTTGTAACACCTGAGAGTTCTCGCGGAAACAGGAGTGGAAGATCTGTACATACCTTTGCCAGAGAAAGTTCAAGCTCCTCATAAAGGTTATCGGCGTTTAACGAACACTCTTTCATAATTTCGGGATAATTTAGGGAGAGTTCTTTCAGGATTATTCTCTCGAGCCTGGAGGCAGTAACTTCCGAAAACAATTCAAAACCTCGATTGACAAAGTATACCCTCCTCGGGCAGTTGATATATAGAAGAAGGTCTGAGACGTTTATCTCCTGATTGGACGAATCGACTGGCATCATATACTAATTCGTTTACAAACATTATAAATTTTCTCAAGAACGCGTGCCGCACATTGATTTAGAAGTTCTGCGACAATTGCCGAATTCATATTCGTTAGATATATAAGGTAATGTTTCCTCTTAGAGTACGTAAGTCATGACATCCAATGAATCCTCAGAAAATCTGCGCAACCGTCTGGCGGAAAAAATGGCTGGAGATATCACTCTTTCGGAAAAACCGGGAGAGTCACTCAAAAAATGGAGATCAAATTTTGAGATATCCCAGACCGACATTGCAAGTTATCTTAAGGTTTCCCCCTCCGTTATCAGTGATTATGAAAGTGGTAGACGAAAGTCCCCAGGAACACTAATTGTAAAAAAAATTGTTGAGTGCCTCCTTGAAATTGACATGGACAGGGGTAGCAAAAAAATTCACGCTTACGAGTCAATACTTAATGCCGAAAGCGGTACGAAATCCATTTACTCAACATATGAGTATACGATCCCGATACAGCTTGCTAAACTGGTCAACCTTATTGAAGGAGATATTATCTACAAAGGAGTTGAAAGGCCTCTTTACGGTTTCTCTGTCATTGACAGCCAGAGAGCAATCCTGGAACTTTCTTCCCATGAGTTTCAGAAGCTCTATGGCTGGAGTACCGACAGGGCCATGATCTTTACGAAGGTCAGCACCGGAAAATCCCCAATGGTAGCAATCAGGGTTACCAACCTTAAGCCCGGTGCCGTGGTACTTCACGGCCTTCGAAAAGAAGAGGTCGAACCTGTTGTAATCAAAATGGCAGAAGTCGACCGCATCCCCCTGGTCGCAACTACTATGGATCTTGACCAGATTGTCCAGTTACTGAGAAAATACAGTCAATACTATGCCAGGGAATAAACCCTGAATTCTGATGCCCTGAAACACTCAAAAACAGGTGGAAATAATGACTATTGGAATCGTATCTTACGGTGCTTATGTTCCCCGATACCGTATCAAAGTAGAAGAAATCGCCCGGGTATGGGGTGATAATGCAGATGCTCTTAAAAGTGGCCTTATGGTATATGAAAAATCCGTGCCTGATATCGATGAAGACGCAGCAACTATAGCTGTGGAAGCGGCAAGATACGCGATGGCAAGAAGCGGGGTTGATCCAGAGAGGATTGGGGCGGTATATACAGGCTCGGAGAGTCATCCCTATGCTGTAAAGCCAACAAGCACAATTGTCGCCCAGGCTATAGGAGCAACCCCAAATATGACCGCAGCAGACTTTGAGTTTGCATGTAAAGCAGGGACAGCCGCAGTTCAGGCCTGTATGGGACTGGTAAGTTCAGGGATGATCGACCTGGGAATGGCTATAGGAGCCGATGTTTCTCAGGGTGCTCCTGGTGATGCTCTTGAGTATACTGCGGCTGCAGGGGGAGTTGCCTGCCTCATTGGAAGAAACGAATCAGAGATTGCCGCAATCATTGAAGACACTTATTCCTTTACAACTGACACCCCTGACTTCTGGAGAAGAGAAGGGATGCCCTACCCTGAGCACGGAGGCCGTTTTACAGGAGAGCCAGGCTACTTCAAGCATGTGACTAACGGCGCAAAAGGTCTTCTGGAAAAACTCGGGACAAAGCCTACAGATTATGATTATGCGGTTTTCCACCAGCCAAATGGAAAATTCCCTACCAAAGCTGCAAAAACCCTGGGTTTCACCAGGGACCAGATAGCTCCAGGGCTTGTAGTTCCAAAAATTGGGAACACGTATTCAGGTTCCTGTCTTATGGGAATTGCTGCGACTCTTGATCAGGCAAAACCAGGGGACAGGATTTTTGCGACTGCCTTTGGGTCAGGTGCAGGGTCTGATGCTTTTAGTATAACGGTTACAGACAGGATTGAGGAAATCCGAAACAAGGCTCCGATGGTTTCCGAACTGATTAAAAATCCTATATATATTGACTATGCAAGATACGCCAAACATAAGGGTAAAATCCGCCGGTCATGAAAACGGAGTGAAGAATATGAGAGACGTAGCAATTATCGGAGTAAAGAATACCAAGTTTGGAGAACTCTGGGGAAAGTCCCTTAGAGATATAGTGGTAGAAGCCGGGGCCGGAGCACTCGCAGATGCAGGCGTTGGCGGAAAAGAAATCAACGCTCTCTACGTAGGAAACATGAGCGGAGGGCGATTTATTGATCAGGAACATATAGGTGCTCTTATAGCGGACTATTCGGGACTTTCCAAAAACCTGCATGTCCCGGCTACGCGAGTTGAAGCTGCCTGTGCATCAGGCGGGCTTGCCCTGCGGCAGGCCATCATGGCTGTAGCTTCCGGTTATAATGATATTGTGATTGCAGCAGGAGCCGAAAAAATGACTGATGTAGGGTCTGAGGAAGCGTCTTCAGCTCTTGCAGCAGCGGCTGATCGGGAGTGGGAAGGGATGGCAGGAGCAACTTTTCCCGGGATCTATGCAATGATTGCAAGATTGCATATGCACAGGTATGGGACTACCAGCGAACAGCTTGCCGAGGTTGCCGTAAAGAACCATAAAAACGGCTCTTTAAATCCCATTGCTCAGTATAAAAACAAAATCACTGTGGACGACGTGTTGAAATCTATAATGGTAGCCGATCCTTTACACATTTTTGACTGTTCCCCAATAACGGACGGCGCTTCAGCTCTCGTGCTTGCCCCAGCGGATATTGCGCACAAGTACACGGATACTCCTATTTATATCAAGGCAACCGCTCAGGCAAGTGATACAATTGCGCTTCACGACCGGCGGGATATCACAACCCTCGACGCAACCGTGGTGGCTGCAAAGCGGGCCTATTCCATGGCAAAGCTGAGGCCTGAAGACATCGACCTTGTAGAAGTGCATGACTGCTTCACCATTGCTGAGATTTGCGCAATTGAAGACCTGGGGTTTGTGGAAAAAGGAAAAGGCGGAATTGCCACAGCAAACGGGGAAACTGCAATAGGAGGCAGGATTCCTGTCAATACGTCCGGTGGTCTCAAAGCCTGCGGGCATCCTGTGGGAGCAACCGGCATAAAGCAGGCTGTAGAAATCGTAACCCAGCTTCGCGGAGAAGCAGGCAAGCGTCAGGTCGAAGGCGCAGAGTATGGCATGACCCATAACGTAGGAGGGTCAGGAGCAACAGCTGTAGTACATATTTTCTCGAGGGAGAGGTGAGATCCGATGTCTTCCGTTCCAAGATTCTGGAGAAGTCTCGGCAGCAGGTATAACCTTGAAGGTACCCGCTGTAAAGAATGTGGGGAACATTTCTATCCCCCGCGTAATTTTTGCGTAAACTGCAGGCGTGTAGGCCATATTGAGCCTTACAGGTTCAAAGGCACTGGCGAAATAATATCATATACTGTAATCCATACAGCTGCAGAAGGTTTTGAAGACCAGGCTCCTTATACCCTTGCGATAATTCAGCTTGATGAAGGCCCCCGCCTGACCTCGCAGGTAATTGGCGATCCTGAAAAAATTCACATTGGAATGAGGGTAAGATCCGTATTCCGCAAGCTTGGAGAGGACGGTGAAGGTGGCATGATCTACTACGGCACCAAGTTCGTCCCCGAAGATGCATGAAAGATCCGGATTTTCCGGATTCCATTTTTTAACATTTATTTCCGGATTTTATTTTCAGCGTTTGTTTCCGGATTCCATTTTTAGCGTTTATTTCCGGATTCTATTTTTTAACATTTATTTCCGGATTCCATTTTTAGCGTTTATTTCCGGATTCTATTTTTTAACATTTATTTCCGGATTCCATTTTTAGCATTTGTTTCCTGATTCTATTTTTAGCGCTTATGTTGAAAAACGTAAGCACTATATTTTCTCATCTCATATTTACTCCTGCAGGGCGATTTGATGAGGATAAAGATTGCGATGGCATTGATGTCTGTTGTCTTTATGTTTGTAGTTGGAATTCTATCCAATGGATTTTACTTGCTGCCTGGTACCGATGAAGATGTCCTTTTAGAATTAATGAGCACTATCTCTCTTTTTGGTTCTGTACTTTTCTTATTAGAAGCAAGAAAAGTACTACCCAGATGGCATATGGCAGTCCCGTTTTGTGTTTCACTGTTTTTACTGGTTATCGTAAGTTTTTGGAAAGTTAGTGGTACAGAATTTCTTAGTGACTACAAGTACCTCGTAACACCCCTCGTAATAACACTTCTGGCGTTACTGTCCCCATTCTCATTACTGGTCTTCTTATCTTTGCATAGACATCCATACTCGATGAAAGCATATCTTGCAGTTTCATCCATAGCAAGTGTTATTTCTATATTTTCTCTTTTCTTTGCAGTCTGGGAACTTTCATCAAGGCATTCACACGAGGCATCTTTTAGTGATGGTCTCATAGCAATTTATTTACTTTATTGGTTAATTGTGATGCCGATTACAGGGTTGAGTTTTTTGCATCGTGCAATAAAGTAAAGGAATACCAGGGTTATGCCAAGTCGATCGGGATGGACAATTTCATGAGTTCTATTCTTCCGTGCTTTCAGTGGTTTTCAAAAAATTCATTTTGGACATAATTTGGAATCGATGCACTAGACTTGATAGAACCGCCTCAAACAAATACTATATATCGTTTTAGTGCAAGTGTTTTAGCCAGCAAATATTTACCAATTTTAACCGGATTTAACTGGAGATTCCTGAAAACTATGATTGAAATCGAGGTCAAGGTCAGAGCAGACCATTCAAAAGTTCGCTCCATCCTTAAGAACATAGGAGCAACAAAAATTGGGATTGAAAACCAGTCTGACGTTTATTTTGCAGCTCCTCACAGGGATTTTGCAAAAACCGATGAGGCACTAAGGATTCGTTCCCTGGATGGTCAGGCTGTGCTGACCTACAAAGGCCCCAAACTCGATGGCATTTCCAAAACCCGAGAAGAATTCGAAACTCCTGTAGACGAAGCCACCACAACACAAATACTGCATGCCCTTGGCTTCTCGGAAGCCGGAGTAGTCCGAAAAAAAAGGGAAGTTTTCAGCGCAGGAGAAATTACTGTCTGCCTCGATGCCGTCGAAGGGCTCGGGGAATTTCTTGAAGTCGAAATTGTGGCTGAAAGCGAAAAAGAACTCGAAACTTCAAGGGCAAAATTATTTGAATTGCTCAAACAGTTTGGCGCAGGGGAAAAAGATTCTATTCGGACTTCTTATCTTGAGATGGTACTGGAGAAAAATAACGGTTAATACACCTGGTAGATGTATGTACCAATCTTTCAAAGTTTTTCATACTACTCTTTTTACAGGTAGTTTCTTGTAAAAGAGTGAATCTTAAGCTGAAGAAATTGATATAACGCTTGATATTATAATATTATCTTAATTTGGAAACCCCGGAAATATAGCCGGATAAAAATTTCAGGTGGGCATGGAGGCATGAAGGATATAGAAGATTTAATACAGAAAGCTGTGGAACTGCAAAGTAACGGACTTGTAACCGGCCAGATCGCCGAGGAACTCAATGTTTCAAGGGAAACTGTTACCTGGCTTTTAACCCGTTCAAAAAAAGAGGAAATAACTCCCGCTCCAAAAGATATTTCTGTAGACTGGAACAGTATCGGGAAAAGTGCTAAACGTCTTTATAACATCTCGCTTGCACTCTGCGACATTGTGCTTGAGACCCTGGAAAAAATAAATGCTGAAGTAGATGTAGTTGTCGGCGTTGCAGCCAATGGTATTCCTCTGGCAAGCATGATGGCATATGAACTGGGTGCAGATTTGGCTATTTATCACCGCAAAGGGCAGGAAACCGTTAGCACAGGACACAAAGGGACCATAAGCAGGAATTTTGGATCAGTTGCCGGTAAAAACTGCGTTATCGTAGATGATGTTATTACCACCGGTTCAACCAGTATGGAAGTGATTGAGCAGCTCAGGGAAATGGATGCAAAACCAAAACTTGTAGTTGTACTGGTCGACAAAAAAGGTGTAGATACAATCTATAATGTCCCGATTAAGTCTCTTGTAAGAGTTGTACGTTTGGACTGAATTGGTAAAAACTCATACAGACTAAATAAGAGCGTGTTTTAAAATTAAGTCAGTGATTTTGGGACACGCTCTTTTTATGAAGTTTGCATAAACTCGCCTTACGCTATTTTTATTAGTTTCTTATTATATATATGACTGCCCCCAACATTACTGCAATCACACTGACAGAGCTCATGAAAGGAATAGTGTTTGATTTCTGAGTCTGATTGGAACTTTCTTCCTGCTCGCCTGTTGTTCCCGTATTCTCTGTCATTCCGGTTTCATTTGTATTATTTTCTGTTTGATTTTCTTCTTGCTCTACATATTCGGCATTTTCGATTTGTTTTATCTCATCTGTTTTGTTCTCGATTTGGTTTTCTTCCAACCACTTGCCCTGAGCTTTTAGCTCCTCGATTACTATATCTCTGTCTGTAGCCGGATGCTTTCCCAAAAAACCGAGAGACATATAAAAAACTCCTTTATCGGGCCTTTGGTCCTTTAACATAAGGAGCACGGATTCGTTTTTAGTAAACTCTGCCTCGTCTTCAGTAGAGGCATTGGCCCCGATATTAGTCCTTACTATTATGGTCTTTGTTGGTAGAGGATTATAGAGCCATTCTTTAACTGTAATTGTGTTATTCGTGTAATAGTCAGCTACATCAATCTGACTTACTGTGCCAATAACAATACGGTCAGAGTTGTTTATCTGGTACGGAATTTCGGAAGCTTCTGGAGTAAATAAGGCTGCTGCAAGGTTTGGAGCTAAAAGAAGCAGTATAAATGTAAAGAGTATCAGAAAAAAACTTAGGCGTTTCATCAAAATTCTCCTGCTTTTTATTTTCAGCCCATACAAAATAGCGAAGAACCGTTGTTAGTTCTTCCTTTTTAAGTATACAATTGCACCAAGCATTACGGCAATCGCACTGACAGAGCTCATGAAAGGAGTAGTATTTGGTTTCTGGGTCTGATTGGAACTTTTTTCCTGCTTGCCTATTGTTCCTGTATTCTCTGTAATTCCTGTTTCATTTGTCTTATTTTCATATGTCTTATTTTCATTTGTCTTATTTTCGGTTTGATTTTCTTCTTGCTTCTCTACTGTTCCAATATTCTCTATCACTTCGGTCTCGTTTGTTTTATTTCCTATTTGGTTTTCTTCCGGCCACTTTCCTTGAGCTTTCAGTTCCTCGATTACCGCATCTCTGTCTGTAGTCGGGCGTTTCCCTGGAAAACCAAAAGTCACTTTGAAAAGTTGTTTATCTATATCTACATCTTTTAGCATTATAAGTACGGATTCGTTCTTAGTAAACTCAGCTTCATCTTCAGTCCAATAACTGCTTCCAGTTTCAATTCTCACTTTTATAGTCTTTTCAGGAAGGGGATTATAGAGCCACTCATTAACTGCAATTGTGATAATAGTGTATCTGCCGTAATCAATGATCTTACTCACCGTGCCAATCACTATGCGGTCAGAGTTATTTATCTGATATGGAATTTCAGCAGTTTCAGCTGTCAGTGCGGCTGCTGCGAGATTTGGAACCAGAAGAAGCAGCATAAGCGTAAAGAGTATCAGAAACAAACTTGGGCGTTTCATCAAAATCCTCCTGTTCTTTATATTCAGCCTACGCAAAATAACAAGAAGCTGTTGTTAGTTTTTCCTTTTGACGTATATGATTGCACCAAGCATTACTGCAAACACGCAGACAGGACTCATGAAAAGAATAGCGTTTGGTTTCTGGGTCTGATTGGAACTTTCTTCCTGCTCGCTGGGTGTTCCTGCGTCCTCTGCTGTTTTGGTATCATTTACGTTGTCAACATTTTGATCTTCCTGTTCATCCTCTGTTTTTGTATTTTCTACCGCTTCGGTTTCGCTTGCCTTATTTTCTGTTTTATTTTCCTCTTGCCATTTACCCTGAGCTTCCAACTCCTCGATTACTGCGTCCCTGTCTGAAACAGGATATTTTAGTCCCAAAGGTACTCTAAAAAGTAGTTCATCGAGATTTCCGTCATTTAACATCAAAAGGGCAGATTCGTTCTGGGCAAACTCGACTTCATCTTCCACAGCTAGATTAGTCCCTATTTTGCTTTGTATTTTTATGGTATCTGTGGGAATAGGATTATAGAGCCATTCTTTAACTTTAACGGTATAAATTGTGTAGCTGCTATATGTGTCAATCTTGCTGACTGTACCAATAATTATTCGGTCAGAGTTGTTTACTTGATAAGGGATTTTTGCAGCTTCTGCATCAATCAGTGCTACTGCGATATTTGGAACCAGAAGAAGCAGTATAAGCGTAAAAACCATAGGGAACAAATTTAGGTGTTTCATTAAAATTCTCCTGTTCTTCATTTCAATTTTCTAAAGAGTAGGGCATCGAAATTTCGGGCTGGATTTTTCATGATTTATTGTAATAACTGTCTCTTTTCCAATTATTAAGGCAGACTCGTCTAACTCCCCTAAGAGTTAAAAATAAATAATGAAAGTAAGAGGATTTATCTAGATAACTTGCGTTATATCTATTAAATTGGGCTAACTATATAAAAATGTTTTTCATATCGGTAAAAAAATTTTTGTTAAGGATTACATGCTTGATGCTTGAGCAAAAAAATAATGGATTATCCGTAACGACTCAGTCCCAAAATCTAGTGATAAAAGTAAGTGTAACATCACTACACAAAATTATAATTCTATAATTATGTAATGATGTTACGGCAAAAACAATGGTAACTATAAACCTTACTCTTAATAACTTTTCGGAGCTCCCTGCTCTCTTAGACGTTTTTGGTTGTTTTGGAAACGATTATGAATATACCACACGAGGAATTTTTCGTAGAAAAATTCCTCCAGTCTGTTCAATTTGTAGTACTCCAATGGTTCATAATGGCTATAATCCTCATACTAAAGAAGGTCTTGGAGAAATCAACATTGGTCGATATAAATGCTCAAATTGTGGTAATACACACGAAGAAGATCATAGTTTTTGGGAAGATCTGAAGACTTTACTTTTTAATTCATTCAATGATTTCTTCCAGTTACTCAGATACCATAACGTTTCATACGATGGAATTTCTGATATAATGGACTTCATCTATCCRAGATCAAAAAGCACTATTTTAAGAGCATTCTACGAAGAAATGGAACAGAAAACTGTTCCATTTTCAGAAAATATACATATGGTGCACTATGACGAACAACATCCAAAAGAAGGAAGATGTCAGAAATACCGTTTAACTTTACTGGATGCAAAAACTCAAAGAACGATAGCAGATGAACTTTTTGAAGATAAGAGTTCAGAAACCATCAAGGGATTTTTACAGAAAAATCTGGATGCATCAGAGCCTGTGTTTATCGTTACGGACTTTGATAAGA
Organism: Methanosarcina sp. DH1; assembly: GCF_020804205.1. NCBI lineage: Archaea > Methanobacteriati > Methanobacteriota > Methanomicrobia > Methanosarcinales > Methanosarcinaceae > Methanosarcina > Methanosarcina sp. DH1. Next base: position 56,876 of record NZ_WJBJ01000034.1, read on the forward strand.
GATACCCTGATATATTAAAGGAAATTTTTGGGGATAAGTTAGTCCATCAATATTGTTTAATGCACTTAAACAAGCTTATTGTTAGTGATTTCCCAAAAAATACAACAATTGA